>JAQTNX010000064.1 GCA_028713635.1 Candidatus Bipolaricaulis sp. | reverse complement strand
TAGGCTTGCCACGTCGGCCGCTCGACGAACGCGAGGCGCGACGCCGGCAGGAGAAAGACGGGGGTCACGGCCATCAGCGTCGACGCCACGCCGACGGGGGCGTTGGCAAGGGCGACGAGAGACAGCGTCACGCCGAGGAACGGCCCGAACACCGAGCCGACGGCGGTCGCAGCCGCCGCCCGCCGGTCGCGGAGCGCTCCGATCGTCTTCATCCAACCTCGATTCCTGCCCGCGACGGCCCACGCGGCAACGGTCGCCGCCAGGATCTGGATGACGTTGGTGGACACGGGCGGGAACCCGCCCCGCATCCCTTTCACGGACAGCAGGTATCGCGTCGCTTGGGAGACGACTGCTCCAAGAGCGAACAGGAGGCCGAGCTTGAGGCTCCCCTTGCCTGGGCCGGGCTTGGCGTCGCCTCGCCGCCCCCCCAGAACGAGCAGGATCCCCCCCACGACGCCGAGGCTCGCCACGACCTCCGTCCAGCCTAGGCGTTCGCCGAACGCGGCCCAGGCGAGGAACGTGCTCACAACGGGAACGAGCGCTGTGACCATCGACGTCCGATGGGCTCCGAGGTGAAAGAGAGCGCGAAACAGGAGCGCGTCGGCGATCGCAAATCCGATCACCCCGGAGAGCGACAGCCACAGCCAACGGCTCGGCTCGGCCCCCAACGGGATGAGGGTCCCCGTGAGAATGAGGTGCGTCAGCACGAGAAGAAGGAGAGCGAACAGCAGCCGCAGCCGGTTCAGCGCGTCGGCGCCGATTCGGCGCACGGCAAGCGTGAACGCCGTGTAGCTCCCGGCCCACAGCGCCGCGGTCCCGAGCGCCGCGAGCGCCCCCAACCGATCCGGCGAGATCATGACCTACTTCCGCGAAACGATGTCGAACCGAGCCACGAAGTGCCGGAGCGGGCCCTCTCCCTCGACGATCCGGTAGCCCGGAAGGGAGTGCGCCTTGCGGGCGACCGCCTCGCCTCCGCGGATCACCGCGTCGAAGTGCGTTCGGGTGTACATCCGCCGCGGGATGGCCAGGCGCACCATCTCGAGGCGCGGATAGACGGTGCGACCTTGCGCGTCCGAGTGCGCGAACATCACGCCGCCGATCTCGACGCCACGCACGCCGGCCTCCAAGTAGAGCGCGTTCGTCACCGCAAGAGCCGGGAACGACGCCTGTGGGAAGCCCGGAAGCAGTCGCAGGGCGTCGATGTACACGGCGTGACCGCCGATCGGTTCGATGATCGGAACCCCTCGGTCCTTCAAGCCCTCGCCGAGGTAGCGGGCCTGTCCGATCCGGTCGGCCAAGTACGCCGGGTCAAGCGCTTCGCGAAGCCCCACCGCAATGGATTCGAGATCCCGCCCCGCAAGGCCGCCGTACGTGGGGAACCCTTCCATCAGAATGAGCCGTTCCCGCGCCACTTCGAACAGGTGGCGATCGTTCATCGCAAGAATCCCACCGATGTTCGCGAGACCGTCCTTCTTCGCGCTCATCGTCATGCCGTCGGCCAGCGAGAAGAGTTCCCGCGCGATCTCGAGCGGCGTCTTGCTCGCGTACCCCGCCTCCCGCTCGCGGATGAAGAAGATGTTCTCCGCAAACCGGCACGCGTCGATGAAGAGAAGCAGGCCGTGCCGGTGGGCGATCCCGCTCACCTCACGAACGTTCTCGAGCGACACAGGCTGTCCGCCGGCGCTGTTGTTCGTGATCGTCATCATCACGAAGGGGATGCGCTCGGCGCCGACCTCGGCGATCAGCCTCTCGAGCTTCGCCGCATCGAGGTTCCCCTTGAACGGGTGGAGGGTCTGCGGCTCGTAGGCGACGTCGATCGGCAAGTCCACAGGATCGCCGCCGTTCGCCAGGAGGTTCGCCCGCGTCGTGTCGAAGTGCATGTTGTTCGGGATGACGTGCCCCGGCCGCACGACGGCCGAGAACAGGACGTTCTCGGCGGCGCGTCCCTGGTGCGTGGGCAAGACGTAGCGGAATCCGAAGATGTCGTCGACGGCGGCGCGAAACCGATCGTAGCTTCGGCTGCCGGCGTACGACTCGTCCCCGCGCATCATCGCCGCCCACTGATCTTGGCTCAGCGACCCCGTTCCCGAGTCGGTCAAGAGGTCGACGTAGACGTCGTCGGCGCGCAAGTGGAACACGTTGTAGCCGGCCTCCGCCAGGCGCGCCTCCCTCTCCCGAGGGGAACGCAGCGTGATCGGCTCGACCACCTTGATGCGGTACGGCTGGTAGACCATCTCATCCATCAGGCTCCCCCTATCCAGAAACCACTACGGAAGACGCTCGTCCGTCCTGAGTCGGCGTGTCGCTCAGCCGCGACGGAACCGTGGACAGGGGATGTTCCGGCGTACGACCTCGAGAGGATTGGACCTCCGCGTCGCCCACCGTGGATTCGCTCGGATCGACACGGCCAACGTGAACCACCCCCGCGTCAAAAGTCACTGAATGGTAGATGGGTGCCGCCGCCGCGGCAAGGCGATCGGTTGACTCCTCGCGCGTTCTCTCCGTAGAGTAGGCGGAGCGAGGGGGACGCGTGCGAGCGGAGATCGATCGAGCCATTGCAGCAGACCACATCGAGGACCTCGTCCGCGCGCTGGCGGAGGAACGGCCCGCAGGGATTCGCTTCGCGGCGCGACGAATCGTCGAGACAGCGTCCCAGGACGGTGCGTTGCTGGCGCGCACGGCGGCGTGGGCGCAGAGGCCGGAGGCGCTCGCGCGCCAGCTGGCCTCCATCCTCTGTGCCCATGCGTACGCCGATGCCCCGGATCCGACGCTCGATCTCCTGTTCAGTCTTGTCGGCGACGAGGAAGCCTGCGTGCGGGAGGCGGCCGCCGAGTCGGCCGGGCAACTCCTCGATGCGGGCTTCTTCCCCGTCCTGACGCGCGTCGAGCGATGGCGCAACGATCCGTCTCCCCGTGTCCGACACGCCGTCCTCGTCGCCGTCGGACGAGCCGCACGCCGCGAGCGCGCCGAGCGCGCCGAGCCGCTCCTCCGCCTGATCGCTCCTCTTCTCAAGGACCGCGATCCGCTCGTCCGCCGCTCGCTCGGCCCCTCGGCCGTGGCTACCCTGCTGCAGCACTACCCCTCGCTCACGTTCGAGCACCTCGTTCAGTGGTCCACGTCAAACGACGAGCAGGTGCTGTGGAACGTCGCCATGGCGCTCGCGTCGCCCGCCGCGGCTGATCTCGCCAAGAAGGCCCTCATCGTCCTGCGGAAGCTCTCTCTCGACGAGCGCCGCTACGTCTGGCGCGCGGTCGCCACGGCCATGTGGAAGCTCGGGCGGAAGAGACCCGACGTTGTTCGTCCCGAGCTCGCGCGGTGGCTTCTGGATGAGGAGCGCATCGCCGTCGCGCGAGCCGCGCTCACCTACCTCTAGCCCTGCGTGGATGGATGCCTGCGCCTATAATCCCGCCACGATGAGCCTGAATGACCGCAGACCCGGGGCACTGGTCACGGGAAGTTCCCGCGGCATCGGCGCTGCCATCGCGCGGCGCCTCGCCGCGCTTGGATACGGCGTCTGCGTCAACTTCGTCGCGTCCGACGCCGCGGCCCGCGACCAAGTGAGGGCGATCGAGGCGACGGGCGGCCGCGCGATCGCCGTCCAGGGCGACGTCGCCTCCTTCGCCGACGTGGAGCGCATGGTCGGCATGACGGCTGAAGCCTTCGGCGGAATCCGTATCGTCGTCAACAACGCCGGCCTTTCGGAACACGCGACCGTCGAGGGAATGACGGTCGAAGCCTGGAATCGCGCCGTCGCCGTCAACCTGTCCTCCGCGTTCTACGCGGTGAAGGCCGCCTTGCCCTACCTACGAAGCGAGCCGTGGGGACGCGTCATCAACATCTGCTCGCTCCGCGCGATGACCGGCTCCGACCACGGCGCGCACTACGCAGCCGCCAAGGCCGGGTTGATTGGGCTGACCAAGTCGCTCGCCTTGGAGCTTGCGCCCGCCATCACCGTCAACGCCGTTTCGCCGGGGTACACGCGAACGGACATGACCCGCGCCTCGCTTGCCCGCCACGGCGAGGAGATTCTATCCCGCATTCCCGCGCGCCGCGCCGCCGAGCCGGAGGAGATCGCCGCCCTGGTCGGGTTCCTCGCCTCGGACGACGCGGCCTACATCACCGGCGAGACGATCAACGCCAACGGCGGCATCTACATGAGCTAGACGGCGAGGAACGATGGAACCGACCGTACAGATCCGCGAATACCGATCGAGCGTGGACGGCGAAGCCTGCCGCCGCACGTGGACCGAGAGCGGATGGGTGGATGGAGCGAAGAACGAGGAGGCGTTTCGGCTGTACGCCGAGAGCGCCCGGTCCGTCGTCTGCGTCGTGGACGGATCGGCGGAATGCTTCGTCAACATCCACGCCGGAACGCTGCGCTATCTGGAAGCGGAGATCCCTCTCGCGTGCGTGACCGGCGTCGCGACGAGCCGCATTGTGCGACGGCGGGGCCTCGCCGGCCGAACGACCGCCAAGGCGCTGGCCGACGAGGCCTTGGCGGGAACCCCCGTCGCGGCCATCGGCGTCTTTGACCAGGGATTCTACGATCGGCTGGGGTTCGGGAACGGGCCCTACGAGACGTGGTGCACGTTCGACCCTGCGCAGCTCCTGACGCGCTCCGCACCGAGGACGCCGGTTCGGCTGACCTCGGAAGACTGGGAGGCGGCTCACGCCAACCGGCTCGAGCGGTACCGCGGGCACGGCGCCGCAACCATCGTGTCTCCCCAGCTCACCCGCGCCGACATGCTGTGGGGCGAGAAGTCCTTCGGGCTCGGATACCGCGACGAGACCGGTCATCTGACGCACCACATCTGGTGCTCGACGGACAAGCCGCGCCGCGGCCCGTACTGCGTGGATTGGATGGCCTTCCGCACCCGCGAGGAGTTCCATGAGCTGATCGCCCTGATCCACAGCCTCGCCGACCAGGTTCACTCGATCGAGGTCCACGAACCCCCGGGGCTGCAGCTCCAGGACCTGCTCCGTCAGCCCTTCAAGGGCCGCCGGGTGACCGAAGCCTCACCGCACGTGCAGCGCATGTCGTCGAGCGCCTACTGGCAGATCCGCATTCTTGACCTCGCCGCCGCGCTGGCGACGACCCACCTCCCCGCCGGGCCGGTGCGATGCAACCTCGACCTCGCGGACCCGATCGAGGGTGCGCTTCCGCAGGATGCGCCATGGCGCGGAGTCGCGGGCTCGTACGTCGTGACTCTCGGCCCCGAGTGCAGCGCGGAACGGGGCACCGATCCGGCTCTCCCGACGTTGCGTGCGTCGGTCAATGCCTTCTCGCGTGCCTGGCTTGGGGTTCGGTCGCCCACCGGGCTCTCCTGGACGGACGACCTCGAAGCGCCCCCCGACCTCCTCAAGGAGCTCGATCGGGTCCTGGCGCTGCCCGCCCCGGCGTCCGACTGGGACTACTAGACTGCGCGAATCCTGTGGGGTTGAACCGTTGGCGCCGCGGCCACGACGTACCTATGATGGAGGTTCGAGGGCCGAATCCCTCGGACTCGAAAGGAAGGGCAGAGAGATGAGGGTATTGCGAGGAGTCATTACCGGTGGCGGCATCGGAGCGTTCTTCTTCTTCAGCTGGGTCATCGAGGCGCTCTGGAACAGCATCCTGGTCGACCAGCTCGGCCTCGTCGCCGTGAAGGTGAACTACTGGCAGGCGGCCGCGCTCTGGTTCTTGTCGATCATCTTCTTCGCCGGAGCCGGCCTTGGCGCGTCGACGCGCGTCCGCCGGTGGTGGAGGAACGACTAGGTCGACCGGACGGCGGAACTTCGAAGGGTGCCGCCCGAGCGCGGACTCGGACGGCGCCGTGTCCATGTCGGAAGGAGTCCGACCCTGAGCGCAGCAGCTTTCTCGGCGCAGGGACCGTGGGCCGAGCTTCGTCCGCTGCTGGACGAACGCTTCGTCATTCTCGACACCGAAACGACCGGCCTGCTTGCGCCGGAGCTCGTCTCGGTCGCGGTCGTCGACCGCCGCGGGCGAACGGTGCTGTCCGAGATGGTTCGCCCGGCGAAGCCGATCGAGCCGGAGGCGAGCCGCATCTCCGGGATCACGATGGAATCCGTTGCGGACCGACCTGAGTTTCCGGCCGTCGCCGCCGACGTCTCTCGGGCTCTCGCTGACCGGCTCGTGGTGATCTACAACGCCGCCTACGACACCCAGGTCCTGCGCAACACCTATGCCCGCTACGGGATCGAACTCCCTGGGTTCCGACCGTGGTGTGCCATGGAGTGGTTCGCGCGACTCAACGGCGACTGGGACGAGGCTCGCGGGGCCTACGTCTGGCAGTCGTTGTCGAAGGCGGCCGCCTACTTCGGCGTGACCCAGGAGCTGGCACACAACGCGGTCGCCGACTGCCTCACAACGTGGAGGATCCTCGAGGAGGCCTTCCGGCGCTCCGGACTCCGCGTTCCGGGCATGGAGCCGCTGCTCTAGGCCCGCGACCGGCCGTGGTGACCGACAGCCACGGCGCTCGTATACTCGAGTCCTCGAGGAGGAGGGACCATGGAACGGAGGCTCTACAGGAGTCGAGCCGACTCGATGCTTGGAGGGGTCTGCGGTGGGCTCGCCGCGTACTTCGGCGCAGACGTCACCCTCATCCGCCTTCTGTTCGTCATCTTCGCCGTCGCCACGGGAGTCGGAGTCCTGGCGTACCTCATCCTCTGGCTCGTCGTCCCCGCCGAGGGACAGGCGGCCACGGACCTCGGTGAGCGGATCCATGACGGAGCGCAGGAGATCGCGGACCGTGCACGGACCATGACCGAGGACCTTCGGTCGCCCGACGGGTCCCGCCGCTCGGCGGCCACCGTCGTGATCGCTATCGTCCTGATCCTGATCGGGGTCGTCGTCCTGTTGCGCAACGTGGGCGTGTCGTGGGCCCGATGGATCAGGCTGGGAATCCTGTGGCCGATCCTCCCGATCGGCCTCGGCGTCGCCCTCTTGTGGCGGCGCATGCAAGGAGGAGGATCCAAGTGAATCCTCGACGCTTGAGCGAGTTCGTCCTGCCGCTCCTCGTCCTTGGAGCGGGAATCGTGCTTCTCCTGAACACACTCGACGTCGTCTCGTGGGCTGTCTGGGAGGACATCGCGCGGTTCTGGCCGGTCCTTCTCATCGCCATTGGGCTCAGCGCGCTCCTCCGCGGAGTGAAAGGAGGATCGTCTTGACAAGCCGAGCGCTTCGAGGATCGATCCTCATCCCGCTCCTTCTCATCGCGTTCGGCGTCGTTGTCCTCCTCGTGAACTTCGGGGCCCTCGAAGCGCGAGAAACGTGGCAGGTCGTCCTGCGAGGCTGGCCGATCGTGATCATCCTGCTCGGGGTGGATCTCTTTCTCTCGAGGGCCTCGGCGGGGCACGCATTCGGCGTGCTCGTTCTCGTGTGCGTGGTCGTGGCCGCTGCGTTCGCCGCCATGAACTTCGCCGCTCCGGCACGCTGGATCACCGAGACCGTTCTGGTCCGCGAGCCCCTTCCGACGGCATCGGCCGTCGAGATCGCCGCGGCGTGTCCCGAGTGTTCGATGACCCTCAGCGGAGGAGCCTCGCGCGATCGCCTCATCGAGGGATCCGCGGAGGTTCGCTGGCTCGACCGCTTCGCGCGCACCGCCGAGACGGACGGAGTGACGTCCCGCCTCGAGCTTCGCGGCGAGCCTCGCCTGCCGTTCACGCTTCGCTCCTTGCGCCACCGTCCCGCATGGGATCTGCGCATCGCGGACGAGGTGGCGATGACGGTCTCGGTCTCCGGGGCCCGGTGCGACGTCGACCTCACAAGATCGAACGTCGGCACCCTCTACGTCCAGGCTGCCGGCGAAGCCTCGATTCGCCTGTCCGAGGTTCGTGCCGCCACAGCCTACGTCACGGCGGAGTCCGTGCGCGTCGAGGTTCCCGAGGGAGTCGGACTCGTCGTCGAGGGAACCGGCGCCGTCGGACAGATCCTCGTCCCGGGCACCTACACGCGCACTGCGACCTCTGTCGCCTCGCCTCGAGCCGATGCAGCAGCGATCCGCACGCGGGTCATCCTCCTTCCGGGGGCCGAGCGCGTCGAGATCGTCTCGGTCGGCACGAACGTCCCGTCCCCGACGGCGTAGCGGCCGCCCGGCGCTCTACGGCTGCGGCTTCCAGAACTGCCAGAATCTCCGCGCGACGAGGTCGGCGCGGACCTCGCCTCTTGCCGCAACGACGCGGAAGTCCATGACGTGGCTTCGGCCCGTTCGCACGTCCGTGATCCGACACACCGCGGAGGCGCGGGCGCTCATCGACCCGCTGGTGAAGTTCACTTCGACATTGCCGAGGTTCAGCCGAGCGGCCGTCAGAGCGAGCACCGCGTCCGCCGAGCTTTCGTCCGAGACGATGCGGATGTCGTGCCGCCCGAGCACGACCCGCAGCTCGGCTTCGAGGTCGACGACGGATGCGGGAGCCGGCTCGTCTCCCAGCCTGATGGCGACGGTGCGCACACCGGCGAGCGGGTCCGGCGCCGGCCAGAGAAGGACGACGGCGACGGTCGCCGCGAGGGCAATCCCAACAACCAGAGTCCACCGTTCCCGCTTCGTCATACAACCTCCCACGCTTCTCCGTATTCCGGGTTCATCGTACTCCACCCCTCCGTGAAACGGAAAGCGCCCAGCAGAGCGTGCTTGATTGAGCGCCTCTCTTCGCGTAAGGTCGCGAAACACGCGCCGTTCGAGGCGGGCCGTGTCCGACGGAAGAGGGGGAGCCGTGGCCAACGAACGAGGTCGATCGGAGTCCCGCCGACGGCTTCTCGGGACTCTTCTCGTCATCGGGGTCGCCGCGATCGGCGTCCTCGTCTACGTTTTCGCCTTCGGCCCGCTTGCACCGAAATCCAGCGTCGTATCCCCGAGGCCGGCGAACGCTCAGTCCCCTTCCCCGGAGGACGTGGCCGCCAGAGAGACATCGCCCCCGGACGACGTCGCGAAGGAACCGCCGACCCAGGGACCCTCGGCATCCACCCCGGTCACCGACCTTCCTCCCGCCCGCTCGCCCGCGCCGGTCGAAGACCTTCCCATCGGCTACGCGCGCGGAAACCGCGCGCCCGAGTTCGCCCTACGCTCCTTGGACGGCGAGTCGGTCAGGCTGTCCAGCTACCGCGGCCACATCGTCATCCTCGACTTCTGGGCGAGCTGGTGCGGGCCGTGTCGGACCTCGATGCCCGCTCTGCATGCCCTCTGGGAAGGCTACCGCGACCGCGGCGTCGTCCTCATCGGGATCAGCCTGGACCGCGCCGAGAGCGACGCGCGCGCGTACCTGCGGGCGCACAAGTTTGATGGGATGATCGCGCTGTGGGACTCGGTCGCAGCGTCCCAAGCCGTGGCCCAGGCGTACGGTGTCGCCGGGATTCCAAGGACGCTCGTCATCGACGCGGACGGAATCGTTCGATTTGCCGGACACCCTGCGACCCTCTCTGGCACCCTGATCGACCTGTACCTTCACCCCTAGGCCACCGTCCTCTCGGCGTCTGCCGCCATCCGGGTTGGGTATACTTCGCCCATCTTCGTTCCGTCGCCGGCTCTCGGCGGCGCAAGGGGGCACGTTGGACACGCTGACTGCGTATCGAAACATCGTTGGCGACATGGGTAAGCTCGCCTCCGCTCTGAGTCTCCTCGGATGGGACCAGCAGACGCACATGCCGGCCAAGGGCGTGGCGACCCGTTCTCAGGTCACGGGAAAGCTCAGCAAGATGCTGTTTGAGCTCCTCGTCTCCGCCGAGCTCGGCGCCTGCCTCGCGGAGCTCCGCAGCGCGGATGGACTCAGCGATCTCGAGCGCGCCAGCGTCCGTCGCGTCGGGAAAGACCACGATCGGAATCGCGCGATCCCCGCGGAGCTGATCGAGGAGCAGAGCATCGCACAGTCGCAGGCGCAGACGGCATGGGTCGCGGCGCGTCAGGCTTCCGACTTCACCGCCTTCCAGCCGCACCTCGAGAAGATGGTCGGCTACGCGCGCAGGTTCGCCGAGTACTACGGCTACGAGGAGCATCCCTACGACGCCCTGTTGGAGGACTACGAGCCCGGCATGACGTGCCGGAAGCTCAAGGCGATCATCGAGCCCCTGCGCGCCGAACTCGTCCCGTTCCTTCGTCAACTCATGGAGAAGGGAACGCGCCCTGACACGTCGCTCCTCGACGGGACGTTCGACGCCGAGACGCAGCGCCGGCTCTGCCGACGGGCCCTCGAGGTGATCCGCTACGACTTCGAGGCCGGGGACCTCGCCGACGTCGCGCACCCGTTCACGATAGCCATCGGCGCGGGCGACGTCCGCATCACGAACCGCTACCTCGAGCCGCAGCTTCTGTCGAGCCTCTTCGGGGCACTCCACGAAGGCGGACACGCACTGTACAACCAGGGAATGCCCGAGGAGCTCTACGCCCTCGGCCTCGCTCGCGGTGCGTCGAATGGAATCCACGAGTCCCAATCGCGGATGATCGAAAACCAGGTTGGGCGGAGCCTGCAATTCTGGACCTTCTTCCAGCCCGTCCTCGCCGAGTTCTTCCCCCAGTTCAAGAAGGCGAAGGCGAAGGACCTGTGCGCCGCCGCGAACGTGGTGTCGCCGTCGCTCATCCGCGTCGAAGCCGACGAGGTTACGTACAACTTCCACATCATGGTGAGGTTCGAGATCGAGGCGGGGCTCCTCGATGGCTCGATCGACGTCGCCGACCTGCCGCGGCTATGGAATGACGCGATGAAGCGCTACCTCGGCGTGGTTCCCCCGAGCGACGCGCAGGGTGTGTTGCAGGACGTCCACTGGTCGATGGGCTACTTCGGCTACTTCCCGTCGTACATGCTCGGGAACCTCTACGCAGCCCAGATGTTCCATACCCTTCGCAAGGAGATCTCGACGCTCGATGCGTCGATCCAGACCGGCAACTTCGAGCCGCTCCTCGGATGGCTGCGCGAGAAGGTCCACCGGCACGGTGGAATCTACGAACCTCAGGAGCTCATGAAGCGCATCACGGGCCACGACCTGGACGCCTCGCACTTCGTCGACTACGTAACCGAGAAGTACGGGGCGATCTACAAGCTCTAACGCAGGCAGAGCCCCGGGTCGGCGCCGACTCGGGGCTCTCTCTACTCGCTGTCTTCGCGCGGCCCACCCCTTCGATGCCCTCGACGGTCGGGTCGCCCGCGCGGCGATCGTTGCGCCTTGCGCGCCGAGATCGGCAGCTCCTGCTTTCGCGTCGTCTTCGCCTTCTCTTCGCAGAGCGCCACGAGCGCGTCGTGGATCGTCTCCAGCTGGTACTCGCGCGTCCTCTGGGTCACCGGGATGAAGTCGATCGGCGCGGCGCCGAGTTGCTTCGCCAGTCGCTCCATCGCGGCAAGGCACGAC
>JAQTNX010000063.1 GCA_028713635.1 Candidatus Bipolaricaulis sp. | reverse complement strand
CGGACGTCGGGCGAGATCCCGGCCTTCTCGATGATCTCGGCCGAACGAGGCCGCCCGATTCCGTAGATGTACGTCAGCGCAATCTCGATCCGCTTGTTGCTCGGCAGATTGACTCCGGCTATACGCGCCATTCCTCTCCCCCTACCCTTGCCGCTGCTTGTGCTTGGGATTCCGGCAGATCACGAGGACGCGACCTTCACGCCGAATCACCTTGCACTTCGCACACATCTTCTTGACTGAGGCTCGAACCTTCATCGCCGTCGGCGCACCTCGAACTACCCCTCGCGATACACGATCCGACCCTTCGTCAGATCGTAGGGCGACATCTCCACGATCACCCGATCGCCCGTCAGGATCCTGATGTAGTGCTTCCGGATCCGTCCCGAAATATGACACAGGATGACGTGGTCGTTGGGCAACTTCACTCGGAACATGGAACTCGGCAGGCTCTCGAGGACTTCTCCCCGCTGCCGAATTACGTCCGACTTCTTGTCGCGAGTCTCATTCGTCGACACTGCGCCTTGCGTCACCTCCTTGAGTCAGAACTGCGGCCCCTTGCTCGGTCAGCGCGACCGTATGCTCGAAATGCACAGAAAGCCCTCCACACGCCGTCACCACGGTCCACCGATCGTCCCGCACTTCCGTCGGAAGGGGATCCGTCTTGACCATCGGCTCGATCGCGAGGGTCATCCCCGCGCGAAGACGAGGCCCGCGCCCCGGCGGACCGTAGTTCGGGATCTGAGGGTCTTCATGCAACTCCCTGCCAATCCCATGTCCGACGTATTCCCGCACGACGTGGTACCCGCTTCTTTCCACGTAGGAACCGATCGCGTGGGACACGTCCGACACTCGGTTGCCGATTCTAACGTTCCGAATCCCTTCCCACAAGCTTTTCTCCCCAACTTCCAGCAATCTTTGCGCCTCCGCGCTGATCCTCCCGACCCCGACGGTCGTCGCCATGTCGGCGCAGAACCCGCGCCGCACCATGCCGATGTCGATCGAGAACAGGTCCCCTTCCGCCAGAACCCGCTCGTCGCTCGGGATCCCGTGAACGATCTCCTCGTTCAGCGAGGCGTTGATCGCGCCCGGGAACCCGGCGAGGCGGTCAAACGCCGTCTCGCCCCCACACTCCGCAATCAGCTGACGCGCCAGCCGATCGAAGTGCGCCGTCGTCCTTCCCGGCCGGACATCGTCGCACAACCGCCTCAGGATGCCCGCCAGGAGCGCTCCGTTCTCCTGCATCACCTCGAGCTCCGCAGCGGACTTCAGCGGAATCATGCCGCGAGGATCCGCATAACCTCTGCGAAAACCCGATCGCTGCCAAGCTTGCCGTCCACCGGTCTCAAGAGGCCACGCGAACGATAGAAGGCAATCAGCGGCGCCGTCGAGCGCTCGTACACGTCGTAGCGATTCTCGATGACGGACGGCTGATCGTCGTCCCGCTGGTACAGCTCCCCGCCGCACGCTTCGCACCGCGTGGTCCCTGCTTCGAGGTTGAAGCCGAGGTTGTAGATCGTCCCACACCCGCGGCACACGCGCCGCGCCGTGAGCCTTCGGACAACTTCGGCTCGCGACAGGTCGATGTTCACGACCGCGTCCACCTTGCTGATCCGATCCAAGGCCTCGGCCTGGGCCACCGTTCGCGGGAATCCATCGAGGACGAAGCCCTTCTTCGCCCGCTCGATGCGTCCGCGGATCATGTCGATGATCAGGCCGTCGGGCACCAACTCGCCGCGGTCCATGAACCCCTTGGCTTCCTTCCCAAGGCCGGTCGACCGGGCCACCTCATCGCGGAGGATGTCGCCCGTCGACAAGTGCTCGAGACCAAGCTCGCCGACCACGCGCTTCGCCTGCGTTCCCTTGCCCGCCCCCGGCGGGCCGAGGAACACGATCCGCGTCGCGCCCATCAGCTTTTCCTTCCGAGGAGTCGCCCCGACTTCGTCAGGCTCTCGTAGTGGCGCATGACGAGGTGGGCCTCGATCTGCATCACCGTGTCGATGCCGACGCCCACGACGATCAGGAGCGACGTACCGCCAATCAGGAACATCGTCGACAGGCCGCTCGCCCACGACAGGAGGTACGGCAAGACCGCGACGACCGCGAGGAATACCGCTCCCACAAGCAGGATGCGGTTCATCACGCTGACGATGTAATCGGCCGTCGGCTGCCCGGGACGCACTCCGGGGATGAACCCGCCGGCCTCACGCACGTTCTTCGCGACGTCGTTCGGATCGAAGACGATCGAGCTGTAGAAGTAGGTGAAGAAGAAGATCAGGAGCACGTAGGCGGTTACGTAGATCGGACTTCCGGATTCGACCCACGGCAGGTACGCCTTCAGCGCCGGAACCGCCTGGAACAGGGTCACGGGCAAGCTGAGCAAGGCCGATGCGAAGATGATCGGGATGACGCCGCCCTGGTTGACGCGCAACGGCAGGTGCGACGTGTGCCCACCGTAGATCCGGCGACCCATGGTTCGCTTCGCGTACTGGATCTGAATCTTCCGCTGCCCCTGCTGCACCATCGTCATCGCCGCGATGACGACGATCAGAAGGGCAATGAACGCGACGCCCCACAGCGGATGCGCCGACCCGGTGCTGATGCTCGTCCACATCGAGTTCAATGACGCGGGGAATCGCGACAGAATGCCGATCATGATCAGCATGCTGATCCCGTTCCCGATCCCGTTCTCGGTCATGCGTTCGCCAAGCCACATCAGGAAGAGCGTTCCCGTGGTAAGAGCGATGACGGTGGACGCATAGAACAGAATCGGCGACTGGATGGTGCTCGCTCCGCGGATCAGGCTCGTCATGAACGCGCCCTCAATCAGCGCGAGCACGACGGTCGCCCATCGCGTGTACGCCGTGATCTTCCGTCGCCCTTCGCGCCCCTGCTGTTGAAGCTCCTTCAGCTTTGGAACGACCGACGTCAACAGGCTGAAGATGATCGACGCGTTGATGTACGGCGTCACGCCGAGCGCGAACAACGAGAACCGCTGGAGCGCCCCGCCCGTGAACATGTTCAGGAAGTCGAAAATGCCGCCGCCCTGCTGCGTGAAGAAGTCACTCAAGAGGGCGCGGCTCACTCCCGGGACGGTGATGTGGGTTCCGATCCGGAAGACGATGATCGCCCCGAGCGTAAAGAGAATGCGCTTTCGGAGTTCCGGAACCTTGAACAGGCTAGTGAACTTCTCCCACACGGCTAGATCACCTCGGCCTTGCCGCCCGCCGCCTCAATCTTTCGTTTCGCCTCCGCAGCGAACCGGTGCGCACGGACCGTGAGGGGCTTCGAGAGGTCGCCCCGGCCGAGAATCTTGATGCGGGGACTCCGTCCCTGCACAAGGCGCATCTCGCCCAGAACCTCCGGGGTCACTTCCCCGCCCGACTCAAAGCGCGCCTCGAGGGTGTCGACGTTCACGCACGCGTACTCAATACGGGTGTAGTTGTGGAACCCCCGCTTCGGAACACGCATCCAGATCGGGGTCTGTCCGCCTTCGTATCCAAGCCGCGTCCCACCGCCGCTGCGGGAGTTCTGTCCCTTGGTTCCGCGGCCGCTCTCGTGGCCGCCATGGCCCGAGCCGTACCCGCGGCCCACGCGCTTCCTGCGGTGGGTGCTGCCTTTCGTGGGGCGAAGATCCTCAAGCCGCATGCCCAGCCTCCTCGGTCGTGCGAACGCCACGCAGCTGCTCGACGTCGCGTCGGTTGCGGAGATGAGCGAGGCCGTCGAGCGCGGCACGCGAGAGGGTCAACGGGTTCGTGGTCCCGATCGACTTGGTCAGAACGTCTTTGATCCCTGCAAGTCGGCAGATCGCGCCGACCGTCACACCCGCGATCAGTCCCGTTCCCGGGTACGCGGGCTTCAGGAGGACATTGCCCGCCTTGAACTTCCCGTGCACCTCGTGCGGGATCGTGTCGCCGTCCATGTTGACGGTCACCATGTGTTTCTTGGCATCGCGAATCGCTTGCTGGATGGCTCGCGGAATCTCGGTCGTGCTCCCGACACCGACCCCGACCTGGCCTTTCCGGTCCCCAACAACCATCGTGACGCGGAAGCGGAGGTTCCGACCACCCTTCGTGACCTTGCTGACCCGTCGGATGTCGATGATCTCGTTCTCAAACTCGTCGTGGCTGATCAAAACTGCAATCCTCCCTTGCGACACTCCTCCGCAAAGGCCGAGACCACACCGTGATACGGGTGTCCGCCGCGGTCGAAAACCACCGCTCGCACTCCGGCCTGCCCCGCTCGCTCGACCAGCAGGGCCGCGACCCGAATCGCCGTCTTGGCGTTCGGCCCCGCCACCTCACCGCGCAGGCTGGGATCGAGCGTCGACGCCTGCGCCAGCGTGCGGCCGGCGCTATCGTCGATGATCTGCACGTACAGGTGACGCAACGTCTTCGTGATGCACAAGCGGGGTCTGTCGCTGGATCCGATGACCTGCTTCCGAATCCGGCGATGCCGCTTCTGCCTCTCCAGAGCCCGGTTAGACCTCGCCATCCTTCACACTCCCTAGGCGCCGCTGGCACCCGGACCGCCGAGCTTGCCGGCCTTCTGCACGACAACCTCGTCCTTGTAGCGGATGCCTTTGCCGTCGTACACGTTCGGCTTCCGAAGCCGCCGAATCTCCGCCGCGACCTGCCCGACGCTCTGCCGGTCGGCGCCCCGGATGACGATCTCGTTCGGATTGGGCAGCTCGGCCTCGATTCCTTCGGGCAGCTCGTACTCCTTCGGCGACGAGTAGCCCAGATCGAGAATGACCGTGTTCCCCTGCAGCCGCCCTCGGTACCCCAGCCCCCGGATGAGCAGGGCCTTCTGCCACCGCTCCGAGACTCCCTTCACCATGTTCGCAAGGAGACTCCGGTACAGCCCATGGTAGGCGCGGTAGGTCTTGCCCTCCTTGCGCCGGGAGACGGTTGCCACGCCGTCACCGACGGCGATCTCCACCATGTCAGGACGGTAGTCCTGCGTCAGCCGTCCGTGCTTCCCCTCGACGGTGAACGTCGCCGCCGCGACGGTAACCTTCACCCCTGCGGGGATTGCGACGGGTACCTTTCCGACCTTTGACATTTCGACATCACCCTACCAAATCTCGCACAGAACTTCGCCGCCGATGCCGCGTTCCTGTGCCTCCCGTCCGGAGAGGACACCCTGGGACGTCGACACGATGCAGATCCCCATGCCGCCAAGCGGTCGAGGGATCTCGTCTTTCGCGGCGTACACCCGACGGCTCGGCCGGCTCACGAGCTGAATGTCGCTGATCGCTCGAGTCGCCCGGTTCCGCTCGCCACGGTACTTCAGGCGAATCCGGAGCTCCGGCTGCGGCTCCCGCTCCACGACCTCGTAGCTCGTGATGTAGCCTTCCTTCACCAGGATCTCGGCAATGGCTCCCTTGAGCTTCGAGTGCGGCATCGCCACGTCGTCGTGGAACCGCGCATTCGCGTTGCGGATACGCGTCAGCATGTCGCCAATCGGATACGGAATCATCTTGCCCTCCTACCAGCTCGACTTCTTGATTCCGGGAATCTCGCCCTTGTGGGCGAGCTTGCGGAAGCAGAGTCGGCAGATTCCGAAGTCCCGAATGTAGGCGTGCGGACGCCCGCAAAGCGTGCACCGGTGGTACTTCCGGACGGAGAACTTCGGCGTCTCGTTGCACTTGTTGACCAGCGCTTTACTCGCCATCCTCGCCCCCTAGTCGTTGAACGCCAGTCCGAGCGCCTTGAGGAATGCGTACCCCTCACGGTCGTCGCGGGCCGTCGTCACGATGGTAATGTCCATGCCCTGGTTCTTGACGATCTCGTTGTACTCGATCTCCGGGAACGTCAACTGCTCGGTCATGCCCAAGGTGTAGTTGCCGCGCCCGTCGAACGAGGACGCCGACACGCCGCGGAAGTCGCGGATGCCGGGGAGGACGACGTTGAACAGCTTGTTCAGGAACTCGTACGCCCGCTCGCCTCGCAGCGTCACCTTGCACCCGATCGGGTCCCCGGCCGTCAGCTTGAAGTCCGAGATGGACTTCTTCGCCTTCGTGACGATGGGCTTCTGGCCCGTGATCTTCGCGAGGTTCGCAACGGCACCCTCGAGGACCTTCGGGTTGTCCTTCTCCACGACGCCCATGTTGACGACGACCTTCTCGACCCGCGGAAGCTCCATGACGTTGGAGATTCCGAGCTCCTGTCTCAACTTCGGAGCGATCTCTCGCGCATATCGTTCACGTAGCAGCATCACTCGAAGGTCTCCCCACACTGCTTGCACTGCCGCATTTTCTTCCCGTCAACGTCGACGAACGCGATCCGCGTCGGCTTGTCGCATTCCGGGCAGACCGGCAGCACGTTCGAGATGTGAATCGGCCCTTCCCTCTTGATGATTCCCGGCTCGCGTAGGTTCTGCGTCGCGCGCTGGTGCTTCGTGATCATGTTGACGTTCTCAACGATGACCCGGTGCTTCTCGTCGAGCACGACGAGAACCTTGCCGGTCTTTCCGCGCTCGTCCCCCGCGATGACCTGGACTCGGTCGCCCTTGCGCACTTTTCTCATCGCAACCCCCTACAGAACCTCGGGCGCAAGCGAGATGATGCGCATCATCTTCTTGTCGCGCAGCTCGCGAGCCACCGGACCGAAAACACGGGTCCCGATCGGCTCTCCCTGGGCGTTGATCAGCACGATCGCATTGTCGTCGAAGCGAACGTACGTCCCGTCCTTGCGGCGGTACGCCTGTCGCGTACGAACAATCACGCCACGGACGATCTGCCCCTTCTCGATGTCGCTCGTAGGAAGGCGCTTCCGCACGGACCCGACGATGATGTCGCCGATCTCGCCGATGCGGCGGTTCGACGGACCCAACACGTTGAAGCAGCGGACGACCTTTGCGCCGGAGTTGTCCGCCACCTTCAACATCGTCTGCATCTGGATCATGGCTACTCCTCCGCCTTCTCGACGACCTCGACCAACCGCCACCGCTTCGTCCGGCTCAGCGGACGACACTCCTCAATCCGGACGAGGTCCCCGATGCCCGCCTGCTCCTGCGGATCATCGGCGTGGAACTTGAAGAAGCGGCTCACGTGCTTGCGGTACTTCGGGTGAAGGCGGCGCTCTTCGACACTCACCACGATGGTTTGGGTCATGCGGTCGCTCACGACGCGACCCGTCTTCATCTTCCTCATCGCCCCGCCTCCCGCCCCTTCTGCGCGGCCACCGTCATGACGCGGGCCACGTCCCGGCGCGTCTTCTTCAGCTCGGCCGAATTGTCGAGCTGCCCGGTCGCGCGCTGGAAACGGAGGTTGAACAGCTTGCGCTTCAGCTCGCGCTCCTTGTGCTCCAGCTCGGCGAGCGTCAACTCACGCAGTTCTCCCGCCTTCATACCTCTCCTCCAAGAACCGTTCTCCGCTTCAGCCTCGTCCGGACCGGAAGCTTGTTGCCCACCAGGTAGTGAACTCGCTTCGCCTGCTCATCGGTCAGGCCGGAGATCTCGAACAGGACACTCCCCGGGCGCACCACGGCGACCCAGTGATCGACCGGGCCTTTCCCTTTTCCCATTCGCGCTTCCGCCGGGTGCTTCGTGATCGACTTGTCGGGGAAGATGCGAATCCATAGGCGTGCGCCGCGCTGCGTCGTACGAGTGATCGTCGTCCGGCACGCCTCAATCTGCGCCTGCGTGATCCACGCGGCCTCGAGCGACTGGATCCCGAAGTCGCCGAAAGCGATCTGGTTGCCTCGCGTCGCCTTTCCGGTCCTGCGACCGCGGTGCAGCTTCCGGTACTTCGTCCGCTTAGGGAAGAGGAGCGCCATGCTACTTCACCTCATCTCGACGTGCTTTTGGGGACCGCTCTCCGCGGAACACCCAAGCCTTCACGCCGATGTTGCCATACTTCGTCCGTGCCTCGACCAGACCGTAGTCGATGTCCGCGCGCAGGGTCTGGAGGGGGATCCGCCCTTCCTTCATCGTGATCGAGCGAGCGATGTCCGTGCCGCCGAGTCGGCCGCTCGTCTTGATCTTCACGCCCTCCGCCCCGGCGCCCATCACGCGACGGATCGCCTCTTTCATGGCACGAGCAGGCGCGGTTCGGTTCTCGATCTGGATCGCGACGTCTTGCGCGATCAAACGGGCCTCAAGATCCGGCCGTTCGATCTCCTGGATGGAGACCTTGACGTTTCGATGCGTCAGGTCCTCCAGGGCTTTCTGGAGCAGCTCGATCTCGCTGCCGCCCCGGCCGATGATGATCCCAGGCCGCGCCGATCGGATGACGATCGATACGCGGTCTTCCTTCGACCGCTCGATGTTCACTTCGGCGACCGACGCGCGTCGGTACCGGTCGAGGACGAGGTCGCGAATCCTCTTGTCCTCCGCGATGTACTCCGGGGCGAGCTTCGGGTTGTACCAGTTCGAAACCCACTTTCGGGTGACCCCGATGCGGAAGCCGACCGGATTGATCTTCTGGCCCATTACGCACGCCCCCTGTCACCAACGACGATCGTGATGTGGCTCGTCGCGTGGCGGATGATGTCCGCCCGTCCGTACGCACGGGGCTGCATTCGGCGGAGAGCCCGTCCCATGTCCACGGTCGCCCGTACGACGACGAGCTGATCGACGTCCACGTCGAAGTTGTTCTCCGCGTTCGCGATCGCCGACTCGAGCGTCTTGCGGATCGGCAGCGCCGCCTTCTTGCTCGAGAGCCGGACGATCTTGAGCGCCTCGTTCACGTCCTTACCCCGGATCGCATCGATCACGAGGCGAGCCTTGCGCGGCGACATGCGAACAAATCGTGCCACTGCCCGTGCTTCCATATCTCTCCTAAGTCAGGCCTGGCGCCTTTTTCTTCTTCATTCCACCGTGGCTGCGGAACGTCCGCGTCGGGGCAAACTCCCCGAGCTTGTGTCCCACCATGTTCTCGACAATCGACACCGGGAGGTGGAGTTTCCCGTTGTGCACCTTGATCGTCAGCCCCACCATCTCGGGCGTGACCATCGAGGAGCGCGACCACGTCTTGATCTCGGACGAGTCCCCTCGCCTCGCCTTCTGGATCTTCTCGAGAAGACTCTCCTCGACGAAGGGGCCTTTTCTGGTTGATCTCGGCATGAGGCCTCCTAGCGGCTTCCCTTTCCGGGTCGGCGCACGATGAGGGCGTTGCTCTGCTTCTTTCGCTTCCGCGTACGCCCGCCCTTGGCGGGTTTGCCCGTCGGCGAGACCTTCGGCCCTCCGACGTGTCCGCGCCCTTCGCCGCCGCCGTGCGGATGGTCCACCGGGTTCATGGCCGTGCCCCGCACCTCGGGCTTCCAGCCCAGGTGCCGTACGCGCCCGGCCTTGCCGTGCTTCACGTTCTTGTGGTCGGGGTTCGAGACCTCGCCGATCGTCGCTCGGCAGTCGGTCCGGAAGATGCGAACCTCGCCCGAAGGCAGCCGGACGTGCGCCCGGTCGCCCTCCTTGCCGATCAGCTTCGCCGACGTCCCCGCCGACCGTGCGATCGCGCCGCCGCTCCGCGGGTAGAACTCCACGTTGTGGATTACCGAGCCGAGCGGGATCTTCGCCAAAGGAAGCGCGTTGCCGACGCGAACTTCGGCGTTCTCGCCCGCTTCGACCGTCGCGCCGACCTCGAGCTCCACGGGAGCGAGCATGTACCGCTTCTCCCCGTCGGCGTAGCACACGAGGGTGATCCATGCCGAACGGTTCGGGTCGTACTCACGGGAGACGACGCGCGCCGGGATTCCGTCCTTGTCGCGCGAGAAGTCAATGACCCGGTACTGCCTCTTGTGCCCGCCGCCACGCCAACGAGCCGTGATGTGCCCTTGGCTGTTCCGGCCGCCGTTCCTGTTCTTCGGGCGCAGAAGGCTCTTCTCGGGGGCGACCGCCGTGAGCTCCTGGAAATCGGGGAGCTCCGCATGGCGTCGGCCCGCTGATGTAGGTTTGTATCGTTGCAGCGCCATCGACTATCCTTTCATCATCTCGATGCGATCGCCGGGGGCCAGTCGCACAACGGCCTTCCGCCACCGTGACGTCTCTCCGTGCAGCTGGTTCATCCGCTCGCGTCGGGGTTTTCCCTTGACGTTCGCTGTCCAGACCTTCTCGACCTTGACCTTGAACAGCTCCTCGATCGCTTTGCGGATCTCGATCTTGTTTGCGCCGAGAGCGACGCGGAACACGTACTTCCGATCCTCCATCTGCCGCCACGTCTCCTCGGTCAGGACGGGAGCGAGGATCACATCTTCGGAATGGGCGAGCCTAGGCATGCGAGAGCCTCCCCTGCAGTTCCTCGACCGCGCCGGCCGTGAGCACCAGGTGATCGTGTCGGAGGATGTCGTAGACGTTGAGGCCGGCCTCGGAGATGCATTTGACGTAGGGCAGATTCGTGAACGACTTGCGAACTGCACGCGCATACTCGGGCCTGCTGACGACGACGAGCGCGTTCTCGCCGACGCCCAAGCGCTCGAGCAGCGCGACCGCCGCCTTCGTCTTCGGCTCCTCGAACGCGAGCCGGTCGACGAGGACAACGCGGCCCTCGCGGGCTCGGTCCGAAAGGGCGGACACGAGCGCGCCAAACCGCATCTTCTTCGTCATCTTCATCTCGTATGACCGGGGCTTCGGGCCGAAGATCGTGCCGCCGCCGACCCACAGCGGCGACCGGCGCGATCCGTGCCGTGCACGCCCCGTGCCCTTCTGCCGCCACGGCTTCTTGCCGCCGCCCGCAACCTCGCCGCGCGTCTTGGTGGACGCGGTCCCCTGCCGACGCTCTGCGAGCTGAGTGCGCACGATGCGGTACAGAAGGTCCTCGTTGACCTCCGCCCCGAACAGCCGCTCATCAAGGGCCGCCGCCTTCGGCTCGGCCCCTTCCTGGAACGAGTACACCTTCGCTTCAACCATGGCGTTTTCCTAGCTCAAGCAAGCTTCCTCGGGCACCGGGCGTCGATCCGCGAACGATCAACAGGTTCCGCTCTGCGTCGACCTTCAGCACCTTCAGGCCTCTGACCGTGACCCGTTCACTTCCCGCGTGCCCGGGCATCTTTCTCCCCTTCACGACCCACCCCGGCTGGACGTGGCAACCGATCGAGCCGACGCGCCGGTGGAACTTCGATCCGTGAGAGTCGGGTCCGCCGCTGAAGTTGTGACGCTTGACGACGCCCTGGAACCCAAGCCCGCGGCTCGTCGCCGAGACGTCAATCGCGTCGCCCTCCGCGAAGAACTCGACGCCGATCCGGTCCCCCACCTTGTGCTCGCCGATCCGCTCCATGCGGACCTCAAACAGGTGGCGGTGCGGAGCGACGCCTGCCTTCTTGAAATGCCCGGCGATCGGGCGAGAGACCTTGCTTTCCTTCACCTCGTCATAGCCCAGCTGCAGCGCGTCGTAGCCGTCCTTCTCTTTCGTCT
>JAQTNX010000062.1:6183-11425 GCA_028713635.1 Candidatus Bipolaricaulis sp. | reverse complement strand
GTTCTCGAACGTGCGCACCTTGGGGGCGAGGTACTTCGAGCCGAACGTCTTCTCGATCTCTTCGCGCGCCGCCGCGATCGCCTCGTCGGAGAGCCGGATCGAGTCGGTTCGCATGTACGTGATCAGTCCCTCGTTTCCCTCAGGCAGGCTGATCCCTTCGTACAGCTCCTGGGCCACGCCCATCGTCCGCTTCGGCGAGAATCCAAGGAACGAGGACGCCGCCTGCTGGAGCGAACTCGTGATGAGTGGCGCGGCGGGGTTCCGCAGCCGGTCCTTCTCCTCGACGGAGGCGACGATCGGCTTCGCCTTCTTGAGCGCTGCTTCGACCTTGTCCGCCTCGGCCTGCGAGCCGACGGGCAGCTTCTCGTCACCGCGGTGCGTCACCGACGCGGTGAACGCCTCGCCGTTCCCGAGCTCCGCGTCGATCTCCCAATACTCCTCCGGCACGAACTCGGCAACTTCGGTCTCGCGGTCGCAGAGGAACCGCAACGCCACCGACTGGACGCGCCCGGCCGACAACCCCGCGAATCGACTCCCCGCGAGAATCCTCGAGAGCAGAGGACTCACCATGTACCCCATGAGCCGATCGAGGATGCGCCGGGTACGCTGCGCCTCGACCCGGTCAAGGTCGATCGCCTCCGGTTTGGCGAGCGCGGCCTGGATCACCGGCTTCGTGATCTCGTTGAAGATCGGACGAGAGAACGCCTTCTCATTCTTCACGACTCGATTCAGGATCGTGAACAGGTCGTAGGCGATCGCCTCACCCTCGCGGTCGTGGTCCGTCGCGAGGTACACCCTGTCCGCGCCCTCGGCCGCCTTGCGCAGTTCCGTCAAGAGCTTCGTCCGCTTGGTCTCGAACTTCGGCTCGAATCCGTTCTCGATGTCCACGCCGAGGTCGTTCTGTGGAAGGTCTCGCACATGTCCCTGCGACGACAGCACGCGGTACTCCTTCCCAAGGTACTGGCCGATCGTGCGTGCTTTGGTCGGCGATTCGACGATGATCAGCTTCTTCAATTCCCCAGGCTCCTTTCGAATTGGCCCATTATACAGGCCGACCCTGCCGTGTCGAGGGCCATGCGGCCCCGCCTGCCGCCGTCTCCAGCACGCTGTATGATGCCTTCGTGAACGGGGCGAGCGTGCGGCATGTTGTCGTCGAGGGGCTTCCGGCCGTCGGCAAGACCGAGGCTCTCGCTCTCTTGGCGCGCTTCTACCCTCAATCGGTGCGTGTCCTCCCCGAACTGGTCAAGGAGGTCGTAGAAACGGAGGGCATCGACCTCTTCCGCGAGCGCGATCGGCTGACCGATGCGCTTCGCCGGGCCATTCCCCATCGTGCGCGCCGAATCCGCGAGATCCTGGCCGCGGGGTACCTCTGCTTGGAGGAGTCTCATCTGGGCGTGCACTGCGCGTACTCCCGGACGTTCGGCGACTCGTCATTTGTCGGCGCGTACGACGACCTCGAGGCGCACCTTCCCAAGCCCGACCTCTACCTCCGCCTGGACCTCCCGATCGAGACGTCGATCGCCCGGCAGGCCGCGCGCGGCACGCCCCAGTACGCCATCGGCGCCCCGGAACTGAAGCACTTCCTGGACGAGCTTGCGGCCTGGCACGACGCGCGCCACACGCAGCTTGTGACGATCGACGCGGACCGCTCCGCGGCCGCTGTTGTCGAATCCATGGAGCGCGCTCTCGACCTCGACTACTCCCCGGAGTTCGCCGCCGCTGCGACGACCCTTGATGTCCTGCTCCTCTTGGGCCGCCCGGCGAGCGGGAAGAGCGAATTCATCGACTTCGTATCCAGACTGCCGGCCGACGAGCGGGCCTCCTCCTACCACCTCGGTCCCCTCGAGGTCATCGACGACTTCCCCATCCTCTGGCAGAAGTTCGAGGAGGACGACGCGTGGGAGCGCCTCGGCCGCCCGCGCCTCCACTCGAAGCGCGCGGACGGCAACTACGCCGTCACCGATGACGGCATCTGGGAGTTCCTGATCGACCGGATCAACGCCTCCGCCGCGGAGAAGCTGGCGCGACGCGCCAACTCTGCCCGCACGCTCCTGATCGAGTTCTCGCGTGGCGGAGCGCGGGGGTACGCCGACGCCTTCGCGACGCTCTCGGACGCCATCTTGTCGAGGGCCGCCGCCCTCTACGTCTCGGTGTCGTTCGATGAGTCGTGGCGGCGCAACCTCGCCCGCTACGATGAGAGGCGACGGAGCGGCATCTTGACCCACTCGGTGCCGCGAGAGGAGATGGAGCGGACATACGGCGTCGACGACTGGTCGCGGCTCGCCCCCGACGCATCCGGACTCCTCGACGTTCGCGGTCACCGAATCCCCTACGTCACCATGGGGAACGAGCCCGAGTCCACGGACCCACGCGTCCTCGGCACCCGCTACGCCCACGCCCTCGGCCTTGCCTTCGCCCTTCGGGAGCGTCGACAGGCGTCGCGCTAGGGAAGCACCTCCGCGAAAACGCGCCGGAAGTTGCCGTGGCAGACTTTGTCGATCTGGCGATCCGAAAGCCCGGCGGCCCGAAAGAGCGGCACAAGCTTCGGGTAGTCGGCAACCGTCTCGATGCCGACGGGCAGCCGCTCGATCCCGTCGAGGTCGCCTCCCAGCCCCACGACGTCCTCTCCACCAACCTGCATCGCGTGCAGGACGTGCGTCACGACCGCGTCGAGGCCCGGGGCGGGGATCGACGACCGCTCGGCGGCAAGCTCGGCCCTCTCGGCAGGCGACATCGGATGCGGGACCGCCCCCCTCCGGGCGGAGACCCAGGCGGCCGAGTAGGCCGGGTCAAGGAAGTGGGGCGCGAGGTTGATCCCCATCACGCCGCCTCGGTCGGCGAGCCGGCGGATCATCGCGTCCGTGAGGTTCCTCGGGTGCGGGCACACCGCGCGGCAGTTCGAGTGGCTGGCGATGAACGGGCGGCTGCTCCTCTCGCAGACCCCGTCGAAGGCGCGGTCGGAGAGGTGAGAGACGTCGACCATCACCCGAAGCTCCTCGGAAAGACCCAGAAGTCGGTCGCCCTCGCGAGAGAGAGGCGCGTCCGAGCCGAACGCCGTGCCGCAGAACGCGTTGTCTTTCCACGCAAAGATGAGTTGCCGCACCCCGTGGTCGGCAAAGCCGCGGAGGTTCTCCGCGTGCCCCTCGAGCGGGTCTGCGCCTTCGAGTCCGATGACGGCGGAGATCGGTCCCCCAAGAAACGATCGTTCGAGGTCCGCGGCCGTACGCGCGACCGCCATCCGCCCACCTGACTCCGCCGCCATCGCCGCAATCGCCTCGACCATGGCCCACCCGCGCTCCGCGTACGCTTCGCTCGGCCGGTCGGGGTAGACGACACAACAGGCAAACGCTTGCACCCGGACGTTCGCCGAGAGAAGCCTCGGGAGCGAGATGTGCGCCGGGCTCGCCGTCGACTGGAAGTCGGCACCCTCGTCGATCGACTTCATCACCGCGTCGCAGTGCGCGTCGAAGAACGTCTCGGCCGTCCCGGCGCGCGGTGTCTCGGAGGTCCGTCTCACGGGACGAGCGCGACCGCCTCGATTTCGAGCGGGGCGTCGAGCGGAAGCCGAACGACCTGAACGGCCGATCGAGCCGGGAACGGCTCTCGGAACCGCTCCGCATAGACCTGGTTCACGGCCGCGAAGTCGCCCATGTTCGTGAGGAATACGGTTACTTTCACGACGTCGCCCATCGATGCGCCTCCGGCGACCAGAATGCTCTCCACGTTCGAGAGCGCCTGCCGCGCCGCGCTCTGGATGTCACCTCGAACCATCTCTCCGGCCGGCGTGAGCGGGATCTGGCCCGACGTGAACAGGAACTGGCCGGCTCGGATCCCCTGGGAGTACGGCCCGACCGCGCCGGGCGCCTTGTCGGTGCGGATCGCTTCTCTCTTCACGTTCGGATCGCCCCCAGCTCGCGCCCGACCTGGGCGAACGCGTCGATGGCGAACTCCAGGTCCTTCCGGCTGTGCCCGGCGGACATCATGACGCGGATTCGCGCCTTCCCTTGCGGAACCGTCGGGAAGGCGATCGCCGTCGCGAACACGCCACGGGCGAACAGCGCCTTCGAGAACGACCACGCCGTGGCCGCTTCGCCAAGCATCACCGGCACGATCGGCGTCTCGCTCTTCCCCGTGTCGAACCCCAGCCTCTTGAGGGAGCTCTTGAAGAACTCGGCGTTCTCCCACAGCCGTCGAACCGGCTCGTCGCTTTTCTCGAGGATGTCGATGGCTTCGATGCACGCGGCCACGTCGGGCGGCGTCGCCGCGGACGAGAAGAGGAACGGCCGCGCCCGCTGGCGGAGGTACTCGATCACCTTCGCGCTCCCCGCCACGTACCCCCCCATCACGCCGAACGCCTTCGACATCGTTCCGCACTCGACGTCAACCCGTCCGTGGAGGCCAAAGTGGTCGACGATGCCCCGTCCGTGGCTTCCCAGAACCCCTTCGCCGTGCGCATCGTCGACCATCACGATCGCCTCGTACGCGTCGGCAAGTTCGACGATCTTCGGAAGCGGAGCGAGGTCTCCGTCCATCGAGAACACTCCGTCGGTCACGATGAGCTTCTTTGCCACTGCGCGGTTCTCTTCGAGCAGCTTCGACAGCGTCTCCGTGTCACGGTGCGGGTAGATCACGCGCGTCGCCTTCGTCAGGCGCACGCCGTCAATGATCGACGCGTGATTGAGTTCGTCGGTGAACACAACATCGTCCTTGTCCAGAAGGAGAGGGAGCACGGAGAGGTTCGTGTTCAGCCCGGACTGAACGGAGAGCGCAGCCTCGGTTCCCTTGAAGCGGGCGATTCGCCGTTCCAGCTCGACGTGGAGACTCATCGTCCCGGCAATGGAGCGCACGGCTCCGGGTCCGACGCCGTACTCATCGATCGCGCGCTTCGCCGCGTCTCGCAATCGCTGGTCGTCGGCGAAGCCGAGGTAGTTGTTCGAGCACAGGTTCAGGACCCGCCGACCGTCGATCTGGACCCATGCGCCGACCGAGCTCTCGATCGTGCGAATCGTGTTGTAGAGCCCCTTCTCCCGCAGATCTGCGAGGGCCTTGTCCACGAACGTCAACTTCCCCATCAAAGACACCTCCACGCTCCGGCTTCCGAACCCCCATCCCGAGGCCCGGATCCTCTCACGCCCCCGCGTCCTCGAGCTCGTCGAGGAAGGCGAACGCACGTCGCAGGTGCGGGATGACGACCGATCCCCCGACCACAAGCGCCACGGAGAGCGCCTCCACAACTTCGTTC
>JAQTNX010000062.1:0-6173 GCA_028713635.1 Candidatus Bipolaricaulis sp. | reverse complement strand
CGACGCGGTGGGCCTGCTGCAGGTGGTAGCGCACGCAGTCGTCGCAGCGCAGAACGGCCGAGGCGACCAGCCCGAGAAGTTCCTTCTCCCTGCGAGACAGCGCTCCGTCAGCGTACACGTCGCCGTCGAGCGCGAGGAACCGGCGCATCGGCAGGTTGGCCGCTTCGAGCAACCGCTCCTGTCCCGCCGCCCGGCGCTCCGCGAACTCCCGAACCGACTCGTCCTGCATGGCCTACTCCTTACGCCCCGCGCGCTCCAGTCTCGACGCGCCGCCGCGCCTCGAGGAACGCGTCGGCCAGATCGAGGATCCGACGGCTCTCCGCGTGGGTCAGCTTCGCCCGGGCCTGACGTAGATCGAGCCACTCGGCCCGGTCGTGCTCGTTCGAGATCCGCACTGAGGATACGTTGGTTCGTCCAAGGAAGTAGTCGACGGTCTTCTCGAGGTTTCGTCCTCCGCGAACCACACGGTAGCGGCTCCGCACAGCAAACCCCGGCACCGACGTCACGTCGGAGATCCCCGTCTCTTCCCCGATCTCGCGCAGCGCGGCCTCCGTCGGGTTCTCACCTGGCTCGATCCGCCCCTTCGGGAATCCCCAGTGGCCCCCGTTCCGGTGGAGGAGGATCAGGTAGACTCGCCCGTCGTCCGCCTCGCGGAAGACGACGAACCCCGCCGCCCGTTCCTCCCCGTCCGGACTATGTGATGTCGACTTCGTATCCACTGCGGTCGTACACGCGCGGGTAGAGACCGAGGCTCCGCAGCTCGCGCAACAGGACCTTGAACGACTCGGGAAGGCCCGGCTTCGGGAACTCCTCACCCTTCAGGATCGCCTTGTACAACTGGATGCGCCCGCGTGTGTCGTCCGACTTCACGGTGAGCATCTCCTGAAGAAGCGCCGAAGCTCCGTACGCCTCGAGCGCCCAGACTTCCATCTCGCCAAGTCGCTGGCCGCCGAATTGTGCCTTTCCGCCCAGCGGCTGCTGGGTGATCAGCGCGTACGGCCCCGTCGATCGGGCGTGGATCTTTTCGTCGGCGATGTGCTCCAGCTTCAGGATGTACATGTGCCCGACGGTGATCGGCCGCGCAAACGGCTCTCCCGTCCGGCCGTCTCGCAACGTGACCTTGCCGTCATGGTCGTCGCCGTCGGCGAGGCCCGCCTTCTCCCGTTCCTTGCGGAGCGCGTTCAGGATCTCGTCTTCCTTCGCTCCGTCGAAGATCGGGCTCGCGACGAGCTCGCCCCTCAGGTGAGCCAGCCACCCCAGGTTCGCCTCGAAGATCTGTCCGAGGTTCATGCGCGACGGCACGCCCATCGGGTTCAGCACCAGATCGACCGGCGTTCCGTCCGGGAGGAACGGCATCTCCGCCATCGGACGAACCGTGGAGATGACGCCCTTGTTGCCGTGGCGGCCGGCAAGCTTGTCGCCGATAGAGATCGTCTTGCGCTGCGCGACGAAGACCTTGACGAGCTCGTTCACCCCCGCATCCAACTCATCGCCCTGGTCGCGGGAGAACTTCTTGACCTTGATCACCTTCGCCGTTCCCGCCACGGGGCGCATGCGCAGCGACGTGTTCCTCACGTTCCGCGCGCGCTCTCCGAAGATCGAGCGGAAGATCTTCTCCTCCGGCGTCGGCTCCGATTCCCCACGCGGCGTGATCTTCCCGACGAGGATGTCCCCGGTACGAACAACGGTCCCCTCGCGGACAATGCCGTCTTCGTCGAGGTTCTTGAGGTCTTCCTTCGAGATGTTGGGGATGTCGGCGGTGATCTCCTCGGGGCCGAGCTTCGTCTCTTCCGCCTTGACCTCGAACTCCTCGATGTGGATGGAGTCGAGCAAGTTCTCGCGGACGAGGCGATCGCTGACGACGATCGCGTCCTCGTAGTTGTAGCCCTCGAACGGCATGATCGCGACGAGCAAGTTCCGCCCAAGTGCCAGCTCCCCGAAGTCGCTTGACGGTCCGTCGGCGAGCAGGTCGCCGACCGCGATCGTATCGCCTTCTTCGACGACCGGGCGCTGGTGAAGGATCGTGTCCTGGTTCGACCGCTCGAAGCTGACGAGCGTGTACGTCCGCTTCTTCGCCGCCTTCCCGGTCTTCCCCTTCTTCCCCACGACGATGTGGTCTGCGTCCACCTCCGAAACGACGCCGTCCTCGTCCGCCACGAGCAGCATCCCTGAGTCCATGGCCGCCTGGCGCTCGAGACCCGTCCCGACCAGCGGCGCCTCCGGTCCGAGGAGCGGTACGGCCTGGCGTTGCATGTTCGCGCCCATGAGGGCGCGGTTCGAGTCGTCGTGCTCCAGGAATGGGATCAGCGCCGACGAGATCCCTACGAGCGCTCGCGGCGACACACCGACGTAGTCGACCTCATCCGGCTTGACGAGGATCACGTCCTCCCGCCCCGTTCGAACCTCGATCCGCTCGCCGAGGAGCTTGCCGGCGGCGCTGACCGCCGCCGTCGCGGGGGCGATTTTCAGACCCTCCTCGTCGTCGGCCATGAGGTAGTCGATCTGGTCGGTGACCTTTCCTTTCGTCACCTTTCGGTACGGGGCCACGAGGAACCCGAACTTGTTGACCCCCGCGTAGCAGGCGAGTGAGGTGATCAGCCCGATGTTCTGTCCTTCCGGCGTTTCGATCGGGCAGATCCGAGCGTAGTGCGACGAGTGGACGTCGCGGACTTCGATCTTCGCCCGCCGCTTCGTGAGGCCTCCGCCCAACGCGTTGAGACGACGCTTGTGCGTCAATTCGGTGAGCGGGTTCGTCTGCTCGAGGAACTGCGAGAATCGTCCGGTGTAGAAGAGCTGGTTGATCGACCCCTGAACCGTGCGGGTCGAGATCAGACGCCGGATCGTGTCCTTCTCCTCGAGCGCATACTTCGACAGCTTGTCACGCGCGATTCGGGCCATGCGCACGAGACCGGTTCGCAGGGCGCTCTCGGCCAGTTCCCCCGGCAAGCGCACGCGCTTGTTCGCCAGGTGGTCTTTCTCGTCCAGAAGCTCGGGACGGTTCGGGACCTCGATCAGCACGCGGATCGTCCGCACGATGTCAGCGAGGTACAGGACCGGCTCTTTCAGGCCCATTCCGAGCTTTCGATTCACCTTGAACCGCCCCACCTCGGACAGGTGGTAGCTCGTGGGGTGGAAGTACAGGGTCTCGACGTACTCGCCCATCTGCGCCGGCGATGACCGGTCCGACGGCCGAAGCTTGCGGTACACGGCGCGCAGCGCTTCCTCCTGGCTCGTCGTCTGGTCCTCCTCCAGGGCACGCTGAATGTAGCGATTCACGAGGCGGATCGACTTGACGCCCGCCGCCTCGAGCTTCGACAGATGGCTCTTCTGAAGCGTTTCTCCGGAGGTGAGGATCGCCTCTTTCTTGCCCTTGCCGACGTCCTCCGCAACGCGGTATCCCACGTAGGGGGCAAGCTTCTCCGCAGTCACGGGGGAGACCGTGAACGAGAAGTACCGGCAGATGCGCGGCTCGTCGAATCCGAGCGCCTTCAGGAGCACGGTCACGACGACGCGGCCCTTCCGGTCGAGGTTCGCTCGAAGCGTCCCTCGCTTCGTGTCGAGGAGGATCTCAAGCCACGCGCCGAGTTCGGGAAGGATGTGACCCTTGTACTGGTTCGTGTCCTCCTGGGTGAAGTACACGCCGGGAGCCCGAGTCAGTTCGTTGACGAGTGCGTTCTCGGACCCGTTGATGATGAACGTGCCGCGGTTCGTCATGATCGGGAAGTCGCCGATGTAGAGCTCGGTCTCCTGCAGGAGCTTTCCCTCCTGGAAGAGCCTCGCACCCACGCGAAGCGGGCGAGAGAACGTCAGATCCTTGTCCTTGCACTCGGCCTCGCTGTTCCGCGGATCCCCGAGGTACGGGTCGACGAACTCCATCCGCAGTCCGTCCTTCCCGTGCCCTTCGATGGGCGTGACGTCCGCGAAGGCCCGCTTGATCCCCTTCTCGACGAACTCCTCGAACGATGAGCGCACATCGGCCAACAGGTACGGCGGGGGAAGGATCTCTTGAATCCGTCCGTAGGATCTTCGTTCTCGGTACCTCATCTTCTCCCCTTACAAAGAACGCTCTGCCCTAAGGCCTCGTGGGCCTTAAGGCAGGCGCATCCAGATCCCAGATCTCTCTGGTGTGTGAGGCTATTCCAATGCGATCTCAGCCCCGGCCGCCTCCAGTTTCTCCTTGATGCTCGTCGCCTCGTCCGGGCCGACGTTCTCCTTGATGGTCGCCGGGATCTTGTCGGCGAGCTCCTTGCATTCCTTGAGCCCCAGGCCGGTGATGTCCTTGATCTCCTTGATGACCTGGATCTTCTTCTGCCCGGCGCTCTTCATAATGACCTTGTAGGTCTCGGCCTTCGGCGCCGCCACGTCTCCGCCGCCGGCGGAGGGAGCCATCGCCACAGCCACGGGGGCGGCCATTGCCGCCGAGACCCCAAATCGCTCCTCGATCATCTCGACGAGCTCGGCCAGATCCTTGACCGACATCTCCTCTATCTGCTGGAGGATGTCCTGGTTCGCCATCGCTTATGCCTCCTCTTTCTGTTCCTCACGCTGCTTCTTCACTTCGTTCAGGACGATCGCCATCTCGCGGATCTTGGCCTGCAGCACGACGGCGAGCGCGCGCATCGGGCTCTGGAGGAGCATCGCCAGTTTCGCCAGCAGCTGCTCTCTCGAGGGCATCGTCGCGTACTTCACGACGTCCTTCTCCGCCACGACGGCCCCTTCGAAGAGGCCGCCCTTGAGTTGGTACTTCGGCGCGTACGTCCGCCGGCACTCATCGGAGATCTTGAAGGCGACGGCCGGGTCCTCGTATCCGATCGCAACACCGATCGGGCCGGAGAAGAGATCGGAGAGACCTTCGATCCCCGCCTCCTTCGCCGCGATCTTCGCGAGCGTGTCCTTGACGACGCGGTAGTCCAGTCCACGCTTCGTGAACTTTGCACGAAGCTCGACCATCTCATTGGCCGTCAGGCCGCGGTAGTCGGCAAGGACCAACGAGACTGCCTTCTCGAACTGCTCTCTGAGTCGAGCGACTTCCTCGATCTTTGCTTGGGTCGGCATCTCGCGCTCCTACTCGACGGATTCCGCGACCGCGGTCACTTCGGCCAAATCGATCGTGATTCCCGGTCCCATGGTCGAGGCGACACTCACTTTCTTGATGTAGCGCCCCTTGACTCCCTCGTCGGGCTTCCGCTCCGCCACGCCGCGGTGACGGCAATGAGGTTCTCCTTCAGCGCCGTCGCGTCGAACGAGGCTTTCCCGAACACGGAGTGCACAACACCCGTTCGATCCGAGCGGAACTCGACCATTCCCTTCTTCAGCTCCCCGATGACCTGCCCGATGTCTCTCGTCACCGTGCCGGTCTTCGGACTCGGCATCAGCCCTCGCGGGCCGAGGACCTTTCCCAGTTTCCCCACGACGGGCATCATGTCGGGAGTTGCGACGACTTTGTCGAACTCGAACCACCCCTCCTGGATCTTCTTCGCCAGGTCCTCGCCGCCGACGTAGTCGGCTCCGGCCTTCTCGGCCTCGGCGATCAAGTCACCCTTGGCGAACGCCAAGATGCGAACCGTCTTTCCGGTCCCGTGGGGCAGATTGCAGGTTCCGCGAACGATCGTCTGGCTCGACTTGATGCCGAGCACCACCGACACCTCCGCGGTCTCGTCGAATTTGGCCGTCGCCGACGCCTTCAGCTTCGCCATGGCATCGTCAAACCCGTACGTGGCGCGAGGCTCAACGAGTGTGGCCACTCCGGTGTAGCGCTTGCTTCGTTTCACGCGTCCACCACCTCGACTCCCATGTTCCGGGCGGTGCCCTCGATGATCTTCATCGCGGACTCCAACTTGTACGTGTTCAGATCCGGCAGCTTGCGCTCGGCGATCCGGCGAACCTGCTCCCGCGTAATGCGGGCCACCTTGTTCAGGTTCGGTTGACCGGACCCCGTCTGAATCCCGGCCGCCATCTTGATCAGCTCCGCGGCCGGCGGCTGCTTCAGCACGAAGTCGAACTTGTTCCCCATGTAGACGGAGATGATGACCGGGATAATCACCCCGGGCGTTTCGCCCTTCGTGGCATCGTTGAACTTCTTGCAGAAGTCCATGATGTTGAGCTTGTGCTCGCCGAGCGCGGGTCCGACCGGAGGTGCCGGCGTGGCTTGGCCAGCCGGGATCTGCAACGTG
>JAQTNX010000061.1 GCA_028713635.1 Candidatus Bipolaricaulis sp. | reverse complement strand
CATGTAGGCTGTAGCGATTCTTGTCGAGGCAGGGCTATCGAACGTTCTCAATCTCACTGGCGGCGTTTCGCTGCGACGAACGTGCGCCCGTCAGCCCGGCAGATGTCTTGAACCACCCTCCGACCGGACAGCGCATTCAGGAACAGCGCCCCGCCCGACGTCGCCCACGATCCGACAAGATGGAAGCCCGCAAGCCCGGGGAGCCGGCTATCGAGCCTGCTGGACAGGAGGCTCCTCAGCATGCTTGGCGTCTTTGTCGGCATGTTGACGAAACCGCGGTCTCCGCCCATGAATCGCTTCCAGGTGATCAGGGTCGGAACGTCCACGACCTCCACATCGTTCCGCAGCCCGGGCCAACGGCGCTCGAGGACGCCGATGACCTTGTCGGCGGCTCGCTCTTTCTCCTCCCGGTAGCGCTCCGGGTCTCTCGCCAGCTCCTCCCACAGGGACCAACGCGAGAAGAGCTCGACCTTGATTACGCCCTTGCCCGGAGGGGCCATCGTCGGGTCCATCCCGTAGATCTGCATCTCGAGGCTCCTGCACGTGTGTCCCGCGATGTCGACCGGCGGGTCCAGGAGCATGACGAGCGAGGAGGGTTCCTTCGAGAGGTCGCGGTTCACGCCGAGGAAGACGTGTACGGCCCAGTTCGTCTCATCCGAGGCCGGGTTCCGTCCGCAGTACGCGCGGATCCGGTCGTCAACGAACCTGCCGCCGAGCAGGTCCATGATGGTCGAGCGTCCGTCGGCATTGGAGACCACGAGGTCGGACTCCACGACGCTGCCGTCTGCGAGGCGGATCCCGGTGGCCTTGCCGTCTCGCGTCAGGATCTCCTTCACGCGCCGGCCCAGATGCAACTCGCCGCCCAGTATCCTGTACCGCTCGGCCATCGATCGAGCGAGCGTCGTGGCGCCTCCGACCGGCCAGGCGATGTCGCCATTCATCCCGTAGGCGTGCATGACGAGGTGGAGGATCGCTGGATTTGCCGGTGCCGAGTACAGGGTCAGCGGCAGGCCGTCGCGGAGCAGCGGGTCGCTGAATCGCGCCCCGAGGTCGGCCATGGTCGACGTGAACGACGGACAGAGCGCAACAAGCGTAGGCAACATCCCCAGGAGCTTGGCCTTGCTTCCGAAGATCATCTCGCCGAAGAAGTCATGCCGCGCGCACCGCCGTATCTCCTCCACGTACGCGTCGGTTGCCCTCCGGTCTGCGGGAGCAAGCTCGACCGTGTGCTGGCGAAGACGCTCGAGGTCGTAGTAGTCCACGAACAGGCGCCCGTCGGTCCCCATGACTGCGACGCACTCCTGCGTCGCCACCAGCTCGCGCGGCATGACGCCGAGCTCATGCCACAGCTCGTTGAGCCGGGACCCAGGCCGACAGCCGAAGAGGTGGTGAATGCAGCCGTCGAAGGAGTACCCCTTTCGTGTCCAGGTTGCCGCCTGCCCACCCGGCACCGTGTGGGCTTCGTAGATCGAGGTCCGGTACCCGTTCGCCTGGCCATGAATGCCGGCGGACAAGCCGCCCATCCCCGCTCCGATGATGACGATGGACTTGTCTCTCATTGCCTGCCCTCCGGGACTTCAGTCTACAGCCAGGGCAGGAAGACCCGAGCGCGGTACGCCGGGTATTCGCTCGGGAAGTCCCTGGCGAGCTGCCGCTCTTCGCTCGGCGCGAAGATCCGAGATGAGACGTAGAGCGCGGCTCCGATTGCGAACCCGGCCCAAGTGTCGAGAACGAGCCCCACTCCGGGGATCACAAGCAGCGCAACGAACGTGTAGATCGGGTGAAGCACCAGGGAGAACGGACCGGTCGTGATGAGTCGGCCCCGCGGGACACCGACCAGGATCTGACCGACGGCCCACAGCCAGAGCGGCCCGCCGAGGGCCAGGAGCACGATCCCTGCAGTCTGCCCTCCCGTCCCGGACCCCATGCGGAACACGCCCGGCCAGACGATGTTGGCTGCGATCCCCGCGGCAGCAACCGGAAGCATCCCGGCAATGACTCGATCTCCCGCGCCCACAAGGTCCTTCAGCTTCACTCGCTGCCTCCTTCGGGCTTCGTGAACCCAGTGTCGGCTCCGAGTCTAGGAAGCGCAGCAGCGCCAGTCAAAGCGAAGTTGCCTCTTTCTGTCGGACTCCTCTAGAGTGACCCGGAACACGGAGCCGTCGCGCGTGCCGCGAACGAGGGCCAGGAGGCTTCGATGAAGAGGGTTGCCGCGTTCATCGGGACTGGAAGGCATGGACACACCCACGACGCCGTGGGCCGGTTTCTCGCCCATCTTGAGTCGTTCGGCGACGTGGAGTCCGAGATCGTCCGCCTCAGCGACTACCGTCTCGAACCCTGCATCGGCTGCAAGCAGTGCTTCCTACGAGGAGAGGCACTCTGCCCGCTGAAGGATGACCGCGACACTCTGATCGCGAAGATGGAGGCAGCGGAGGGCGTCGTTCTTGCGTCGCCGAGCTACCTCTTCCAGGTCTCCGGCACCATGAAGACCTTCCTCGACCGCCTCTCGTTCTTTGGGCATCGTCCACGGTTCTTCGGCAAGACGTTCACGAGCATCGTGACTCAGGGGCTGCCGTTCGACGCCAAGATTGGGAAGTACCTCAACCTCGTTGGGTCCTGCTTCGGCTACAAGACCGTCGCCGGGAGCCGTATCACGGCTCTCGACCCGATGACGGAGAAGGAGGAGCAAGCCGTTGACGATCGCCTTCAGAGGCATGCTGCGCGGTTCCACAAGAGCCTTGCAGAGAAGGAGCTTCCCGCCCCGTCACTCGTCCTGCTTGCCGGTTTTCGCATTGGACGAACGACGATGAGCCTCGAACAGGACGAGGAGAGCTACGACTACCGGTACTACCTCGAGAAGGGCTGGCTCCACTCCGACTACCTCTATCCCGTCCGCCTGGGACCGGCGAAGAAGGCGTTGGGCGCGTTCCTTGACGCAGTGGGCCGACGGATGGCGAGGAAGCGATGAATCAGCGCGTTTGACGCAAGGACGCATTGCGAATCAGGAGGTGGCGATGGCAGGGATCATCATCTATCAGAGCACGTACGGGAGCACGAAACAGTACGCCGAATGGATCCACGAGGAGACTGGGTTCCCGCTGTTCGAAAGCCGGGACAAGTCGATCCCGTGGGCCGCGGACACGATTGTCATCGGGTGCCCGCTCATGGCATTCAAGCCTGCGCTCGCGGGCTGGATCACGAAGCGCTGGGACAAGTTCGCCGGGAAGCGCGTGTTTCTGTTCACGACATCCGGCGCCGATCCCGCCAAGCAGCCGGTTCGCGACATGGTCGAGAAGGCCCTGCCTGACCAGGTAAGGCAGGGTGTTCGGGTGTTCCCATTGGCCGGCCGGTTCGACTACAGCAAGCTGAACGGCGGCCACAAGGTCATGATGCGATTGGCTGCGACGTTCAGCGGGGACATCCGACGGCAATTGAAGCACCCCGTAGATGGTGTCGCTCGCGGCAACCTGAAGGAACTCATCGCAGCGATCAAGGGATAGCCGTTTCTGACGGAAGCTCAAGAGCAGCCATACAGAGGGTGGGAGCGCAAGGAGCTGCCTCTTCGTGGGCTCTCTGCGCCCGACTGCTTGGTTGGTCTTGAGCATCGCGGTTCTGTCGGCTGACGGGACCGCGGTGGACAGGGATTGCCCCGTCTCGTGAACCACTTGCCGGGACACGTCAGCGGTGCTCTTGGGCATGAGGTGGCGCGGACTGGCCTGCGCTGTGGACCGGTTCCTGGACCGCCATCTTCATATTGGATACACATCTCCGAATTAAGATGCCGCTACGTACCTGGACACGGAGGGACAAGAGATGAACGGTATGCGGACTCAAACACGGACAGAGCTGTACGAACTGGCGCTTCGGTTGTCGCGGCGAACCTTGAGGCGGGTGGGCAACGTCAGCGCGGTGCTCGCACTTGGTGTGTGCCTGGCGTTGGGCGTCGCATCCTTTGCCGCGGACGCTCAATCCAAGCCACTGGCGACTGCCTTTGCGACGCCAAACCACGACCCGTTTCTCCTCGTGACAGCGGACACGGCCGGCGACGTTCGCCTGGAGCTTGCTGGGATTCCAAGAGGTGTCGCCAGCTTCTACACGTTCATGGCCGCCGGCTTGCCGGTTGAGTTCTTCGTAGTCTGGACGCAGGACAACGTCATTCGCACGGCGTTCAACGCCTGCGATGCGTGCTATCGCGCGAAGCTCGGGTATCACCAGGACGGACTATTCATGGTCTGCAACAACTGCGGCAACCGATTCCCGGTTGAGCGAATCGGAATCGCTGTCGGGGGCTGCAACCCGGCCCCGTTCGCGGCTCGCGTGGACGGGCAAGAGCTCGTCATCTCGGTCGCCGTCCTCGCGGCAGGGCTCAGCTACTTCCCCTAGAGAACCGTTCCGAAGGGGAGACGGCCTGGTCCCGCAGAGGTTTTCCAGGGGCACTGCACGGGGTTGCAGAGAGTGAAACCTGTACCTGTGAGCGGGGCAGGCCGCAGCAGGCAAGATGCCACGCCGGCCTGTGCGCCGGTGTGCGTCCACTCTACGGATTCTTCTCTTCGCGCTCCAAGTACTCGAAGATCGCCTCCACCACGAGGTAGTTGACCGACCGGTCTCTCTTCTGCGCGAGCTTCATCAGCCGCCCGACAGGCTGCGCAGCCGCCTGCTTCTGAGGCACATAGATGCTGAGTTTGTCTACGACGTGCTTGCTCTTCATTCATCTCCTCCCAGGAAACGAAGCCGATCGGCTCTAGTGTCGCGTCCGCAAAGCCGCTGAGTGGACGATGATGTCGACAGGCTCAGCCCAATGGCGGAATCGCTTCCGGCTCTTCCGCGCAGCCGTTCACGGGACGCGACACCAGCAGCCACCCTGTACATGGGCCTGTGGCGGCCCCTGCAGCTGCAGCGCGTCCGCTTGCCACAGTGGGATCTTCGGGGGCGCCTGTGCAGCGCCAGTTTCTCGGGTCATGCGGGCCGCGAGTTCTTGGACCCAATCCGAAAAGGGCGGCCTGGGCACGACATGCCATGAACGCTTCTCCTCGCGAGGCACCCACGAAGACCCTTCCGGGCAGTGCAGGCCGCTGCTGAGGTCGATACGCGACGCCGCAACGCGCTGATTCGCCCCTTCCATGAATGGGGTCTCACTGCCCTGTCTTCTACGCACCTTCGCGCTCGAGGTACTGCGCAATGGCCTCCACCACGAGGTAGTTGACGGAGCGGTCCTTCTTGCTCCCCAGTTTGATCAATCGGGCGACAAGGTCGTCTCCTACGCGCTTCTGCGGTATGTAGATTGAGATCTTGTCAAGCAGTTCCTTCTTGGCCATAAGCCCTCCTCTGGACCATCCGGTCATCCCTGGACAACGTGACGACAGAGCTATGCTCTCATCGTCTCAGTAGCGAACGTGGAGACCGTGATGCCGACGAGCAATGCGCTGACGAGCGCAGAGCGCGGATCTCCCATTCCATCCCATCATTCCATCCCCGCTCCATCCGCGTCGACAGACCCGGTGGGTGCGTTCCTCGTCTTCGACAGCGCATCCTGAAGGGCTGCAACAAGCTTCCTGCCAATCTCCCGTTTCACCACGTAGGCCGACGCCCCAGCGCTCATAGCATCCCGTATGTACTCTTCTTCCTCGTGGATGCTCAACATGACGATCGCCACATCAGGTGACGCCGCTCTGATCCTCTGCGACGCCTCAATTCCTGAGATTCCAGGCAGGGTGATGTCCATGACGACTGCGGCGATGCACTCCTCCTCTACCATCTTGACTGCCTTTTCTCCGCTGCCTACCGTCCTGACACTGCAACTAGGGAATGCGGAGGCGAGTCGCTCGGCGACGGCTTCACGGACAGCCGAGCTATCATCTACCACGAGGAACACGGGTCTCCTTGCTTCGCGTTGGCTACCTGCTGCTTCCGCGGAACCCATGCAATGAGCCTACACTGCTGACGTGCACTAGATCGCGAGGGAAACCCTGGCTTCGGATGTCGGGGTTGAGTGACATGGCTTGTGGGGGATTCCTGATGGTGGTTGTGGGTCGAAGGCGGCGCCGGGTCGCTTGGCGTCTACTCAGGAGGGATGATCCCGTGCTTGATCGCGAGCCTTACAAGTTCTGCGGGGCCCCTGACACCGAGCTTCGTCATGGCTCGACTGCGGTACGTCTCGACCGTCTTGGGAGATAGGTGCAATAGCTGGGCGATCTCAGCACTGGTTTGGCCGTCCATGACGCGTCGTATGGTTTCTCGCTCCCGCTGCGTCAAGCGGTCAAACGGTGCGCCCTGCCGCCGTGCTTCGCTGCTGCCGACCACGTCGCCCACAAACGAGTCCAGCAGCTCCTGACTCAGATGCCGATGGCCGGCGTGAGCCGCCCGTACTGCAGAGACGAGTTCACGCCCTGGGGAGCCTTTCACAACAAACCCGAGCGCGCCAGCTTCCATCGCGCTTCGCGCGTAGTGTGGGTTCGTGTACATCGACAGGAGGACGCATCTTGTCGACGGAGTGTCGCGGACGATCCGACGGGTCGCCTCGATGCCGTCGAGGACCGGCATGGCGACGTCAAGCACCGCGACATCGGCGTTCGTCGCCTTCACGATCCGAATGGCCTCGCGCCCGTCGCCCGCTTCGCCGACGACCTCGATATCGCCGTCTGCTTCCAGCACGTGGCGAAGGCCCTCTCGGACCACAGCGTGGTCATCAGCCAGAACGACACGGATCATCGCTGCGGCACCTCCACGATCACGCTTGTACCCCGACTGGAACTCGAGTTGATTGTCAGACGACCGCCAACCGCCTCAGCACGCTCGCGCATGATCTCCAGGCCCCAATGAGGATCGCCGGCGCCTGCTGGATCGGCCGCGAGCCCGACGCCGTCATCCTCGATCTCCAGCCGAACGACTCCGTCTTGCTCCCGAAGACGCACAGTGACGGCGGAAGCCTGCGCATGCTTGACGACATTGGTCAACGCTTCCTGGGCGATCCGAAACAGCGCGGTGGCTACGTCCGACGGAAGGCGGGGTTCCGTGATTGGGGCGTCTACAGTAACGACGAGCGAGTCCGGGCACTGAAACCAGCTCTGATACGAGCTCAACGCGGCCGAGATGCCGTAGTCGTCAAGAATCGACGGTCGCAGGTTCGTCATCACGGTTCTGACGCTACGGATCGATTCGTCGAGAAGAGCAGAGGCGGCATCGAGGGCCGCTCTTCCGGCGCCCGATTCCTCTCGCAGGTCGCCAGATAGGCGATCAAGACGCATTCCCAAGGCCGTCAAGGTTTGTCCTACTTGATCGTGCAGCTCACGGCTGATCCGCCTGCGCTCGACCTCTTGTGCTTCGGCCAGGCGGGCAGCAAGGGTACGAAGCCGTTGGGCGGAATCCCGGAGCGCCTCCTCGGTCTGCTTTCGCTCGGTGATGTCACTCACGACGTTGAGAGTTGCCGGCTGGCCTTGCCATTCCACACGAGTCGCGTTGAGTCGTCCCCATCGCACTGTGCCTTGTCCCGTCACAAAGCGGAACTCATACCCCGAGGGGAACTCCTCCCCAGCAAGCCGGCGCTTGTGCCGCTCCGCGATCATTGCGCGGTCTTCGGGGTGGATGAACTCCGGAAACGGGCGTGAGGCGATCTCTTCTGCCGGGCACTCCAGGAGCCTCGCCGTCGCCGCGTTGGCCAACCTCACGTATCCATCCTGTGCGATGAAGATCGCCTCGCCGGCGTTCTCTACCACTTGACGGTACTTCAGCTCGCTCTCTCGCAGAGCCTTCTCTGTCTTCCTGCGCACGTCAAGCTCTCTCTGAGCCTCCTCGTACAGCTGCGCGTTTTCGAGGGCCACCGCGGCGGCGCTTGCCAGCGGCTCAAGCCGGCGCGCGTCCTCGTCTGTGAACCGTCCCGGTTGATCGCCATCGACACGCAGGATCCCAAGAAGTCGGTCGCGAGAGAGGATGGGAACGGCGAGATGCGATCTGATCCACGCCGTTTCCTCTAGAGGCACCCAGCGCGGGTCCGTCCGCGAGTCCTCGACCACGATGGCGCTCTTCTTTCCAACCACTTCGGCATTCAGGGGGAATGCGTTGACGGGTAGAGTGAGCGCTTGAACCATGTCTCCCCCGCCATGGGACTCGTACCCGCGCGCAAGGGCCGTTCGGAGAACCCCGCCCATGGCGAGCATGATGTTTGCCGATGTGTAGGGCACGATCTTCTGCGCTTGGCGGAGGATCTCACTCAAGACCTCGTTCAATGTCCGACATGCGGCGAGGCCAAGCGTGACGCCAGCGAACGCCTCTGCTAGCAGGCGCTGCTCTCGCTCGGCCTGCATGAGCTCCTCAAGCCTTTCCTCGGCCTTCTTCTGCTCGGTGACATCCTCGTAGACGGCGACGATCTCGCCTGTGGGAAGCTTGTAGACGTAGTTCTGCAACCATCCACAGATCCGTTCGTCGCGATACTCCGCTACCGGAAGGTGCTCCGGGGTTCCCGTCCGCCACACGCGCTGGAAGGCATCGAACAAGCCGAACTCCTTGATCCCCGGGAACACCGCCAGGACACTCTTTCCAACGACATCCTCGCGGCGCACTGCCCCGACTCGTTCCGCCGCTCCGTTGATGTCGACGTAGACGAAGTCCTCACCACTCGAGCGGGCCTCGAACACAGCGACGCACGTGCCCATGTACTCAAACATCTCTCTGTGACGTTCCTCGCTGGCGGCTAGTGCGCTCTCGGTCCGCACACGCTCGGTGACGTCCGTGAAGAACCCGACCGCGTACGCTCGTCCAGTCATTACAGCAGGCTTCGAAGTGATGTCCGCGTACAGAACACTGCCATCCTTGCGCAGGCACGGGACAGCTGGTGCGAGTGACTTCTTCCCTCGTGCCAGGGTTTCGAACGACGATAGGGCGCTCTCCAGAGACTCCGTGGGGTGAATGTCCTCAACGCCCATCGTACAGAGCTCTTCCGCGCTGAACCCAAGCATGAGGCATATTGCCGGGTTGGCGGAAACGAACCTCCGTGTCGCAGGGTCAGCGACCAGGATCCCTTCCTCCGCCATCCCAAACAGAGTCTGGAGAGACAGGTCGGTAGCCGCAGAGTCCTTCCCGGGCGGTCTGCGAGAGGGACGTTCTCCCTTCTTCCGAGACCTTCGCCATGGCATGATGGCTCCTCCAGCACCCGCGACAACGTACCCCAACCACAAGCGTCCGGCAATCGAGGCTCGCCGTGCAGTCCCTGCCACGACAGCGAGTCGGGTGTCGCATGCTCGAAGCCGCCGAACGGACAATGATGTCGACAGGCTCCGCTCAATGGCGAGTCTCTTCCGCACATCCACCAACGGGACGCGACACCAGATCCACCCGACCATGCCGGAGAGAGCGAGAGCAGTCCACAGTGGCGATACCGGCCATCTCCGTCGTTGCCCCATGGGGGCCGTCGTCCTCCAAGCGGGCAATGGCGCAGGCCGGCCGGGTCTGCAGGTCCCCCGGGCTCTCGACGAACGGCCGCGTGATCGGGCTCGGATTCCAGACCCTGCCGACCCGTGAGACTCCTACCAGGCACGGATCGGCCCGCTCCGTGGACCGGCTCTCCGGGTCCACGTCAGCAGCGACGCCGGCCGCCTATCGGAGACCGATCACCCGGGCGCCGCACTCGAACGGGTCGGCTGCGCCCGGCCCAGGTCGCGTCCGCGGAGGGCAAACCAGATCGTTCCGGCGATTCCGCACCCCAGCGCAGTGAGCAGGTTCACCTTGGGGTGGATCGACCAGAGGAACGCGCCGCCGAACGCGGCAATGGAGACGATCGTGTCGCGGACGAGGTAGTAGAGCCCGAACATTCCCGCCTTTCGACCCTCCGGCGCGAGATCCATGATCAGCGCCTTCCTCGTCGGTTCGCCGAACTCCTTGAGCCCGCGCAGCACGAACGCAAGGGCAAGGACCCCGAACGAACGCGAGAACAGGAGGACGAGCGGGAAGGCTGCGAAGAAGGCGAAGGTCATGACGACGAACGGCTTCTTCTGGCTGCGATCGGCGAAGTAGGCCACGGGGATGTAGATCAGAATGGCTGTCGCCATCTCGATCGTGCGCAGAACCCCGAACTGCAGTGCCGACACGGGACCCGGCGCGGCGGCGGTCCCAACCGCCCACACGACGACGAACGCGTAGGGGATCTGCTCGCAGAAGCGGACGAGGATGTCGGCGACGAGCAACTGCTTCAGCTCCGGGCGCATCTCGCGCCACAAGCGCCACGGGCGGGCCTCCGCCTGGTGCGATGTGCGAGGGCCCCGCGGCGCATCGGGCTCGATCAGCACCTGTTGCAGGACGAGCGAGGCGCCGGCGAAGAAGAGAGCGGCGCCGAAGGCGGCCCGCACGCCCGTCTCGACGCCGAGAGCCCCGATCAACGCGCCGCCCAGGATCGGACCGAGCGCCATCGGCACCCGACGCACGAGCGAGTGCATCGATACTCCCATCGTCCGCTTGTCCTTGGGCAGCACGCGAGCGACGAGGCCCATCGTGGCGGGGAGCGAGATCGCCGTCCACGACAGGAAGAGCACGGCCCCTCCCATGACGGCGAACCACGACCGGATGAGGATGACGAGGAGGAACCCGATCATCGAGAGAACATTGAAGACGAGAAGGGCTCGTTTCGTTCCGAGCCGGTCGGCGAGGTAGCCGCCCGGGAACGAGTACAGGGCCCCAAGGAGATTGTCCATCCCGTTCAGGATTCCGACGGAGATGAAGCCGCCCCCCAGGGCGATGAGGTAGAGGGGCAAGAACTGCTCGGCCATGTGCTCGCCGAGCCCGACCAGCACGACCATGCCGAGGAGCCCGACGATGCTTCGTCTCAGGCCCAGGAACTCCGCGACTCGAGCGCCGACCGACCGAGATGGTGTCCTATCGCGCTTCACGCTTGACCGTCACCGCCAGAACGGCAGGGTACCCTCCCCGGCCGACGGCTCGCCGGGCAAGCCAGTCTACCCGGTCGCTCGGCCGCCTGCTCGCAAGTCCTCGCGAGGAATCTCGTTGGGATTCTCAAGGAAGCGGGACCAGGTCGACTGCCTGGTCCCGCTTCCTTGAGCGCTTCGGCGCCGGAGTGCGCCGAGCCGCACCGAATTCGCGCCCGACGACCCCAGCGGCCGACGAACGGCTCCATGGGTTCGCTGCAGGTAGCCCGAGATCTCCGTCTTCACGGTCTTCGTGAGGTCCATGCTTGTCGCAGGGCGGGGTACAGAAGAACGCCGTTCTGCTGCAGGACGAGGTCGGGGCCCTTCGTCGTGGCGATCTTGACCGCCGCCTGCTGGATCTTCAGCGCCACCACCTGGTTCGCGAGCTTCTCGAGCCGGGAGTCGCCGCCCTGCAGTTGCGACAGGCGCATCGGGAACTCGCTCGCGCTCATCACGTCTCGCTTGGCCGTCGACGTTAGGCTCTTGGCGCTTTCGAGCATGGGTTGGACCTGCTGGCGCACCTGCTGAAGCGACGATCGCACGTCGGAGAACGCGGATGCGGCGATCATGCGG
>JAQTNX010000060.1 GCA_028713635.1 Candidatus Bipolaricaulis sp. | reverse complement strand
TCTCGAACAGCGCGAGCACGCGTGCGGCGCAGTCGGCGGCCTCAAACGCCCGCGACCTGTGTCCCCGCAGAGACTTGTCTGTCTCGGCTTCCGAGGAGCGCGTCCGTCATGGCAGCCTTCCACGGCAGTGTACAGCTCCTTCGACGTAGCCCCGGCCCCCGATAAAGGAGAAGGACTCTCAGCATGGCTTTGCCTTCGAGCCCGGCCGTGCTTTCCTCGATTCCGCGCCCTCCTCGATGTGGAGAACCCCGGGCAGGACGAAGACGAGAAGGCTGCCGGCGATCATCACGAAGCCGGCGATTGTGTACCAGACGGGGACGCCGAACCGATCGGCGACGGGACCGGCAACTGCGAGGCCGAGTGGCGCGGCGGCCTTGGCGCCGCTCATCAGGAGGGAGAGCACGCGCCCCTGCATGTCGTGCGGCACTGTCGACTGGAGGATGGCGAGGAGCGCGCCGTCGCAGATGGGGCTCATCACGCCGACGAACCCGAATGCGGCGACGGCCGCTCCGAAGCCGGTCGAAGGCATGAAGCCGACGGCGGTGAATCCGACTCCCATGAGGAAGAGCGCGGCGACCACGGTAACGATCCGCCGCTTGAAGCCTCCCCAGATTCCAAGGAGCGCTCCGCCGCCCACCATGCCGAACCCGAACGCCGACTGGAGTCCCGCCAGCTGGATCGCACCTCCTCCAAAGTGCTTCGTGACCAGGAGCGGGGACAGGGCGGAGGCGGGATTGGTGAACACGTTGACCGACATCGAGACGAGGATGATCGCGAGGAGCGGTTTCCAGCTCCACACGAAGCGCAGTCCGGCGGCGAGATCGGCGAGCACGGACGGCCTGCTCGCCGCGCCTGGCAGACGCTCGGGTCGGGGGATACGAACGAGCCCAAGGGGAAGGATCGCCAGCGCGGCCGTGGCGACGTCGATGGCAAGGATTCCGTGCATCGGCAGGCGGCCGAGAAGAAGCGCGCCAAGCGGCGGCGAGACGATGGCGGCGAATCCGTGCAGTCCTTGATTCAGCCCGCCGATCCTCGACAAGTGTCGATCGGGGACCATCATCGCCGTCGCCGCCTGCATCGCCGGCCAATGGAAAGCCGAACCCGCCGACCGAGCGAGGAGTGCGACATACACGTGCCAGACCTGAGCAGCGCCGGACGCGAACAGGAGCGCGAGACCGACCGACGTCAGGGCGATCGCGCCGTCGGCGAGGATCATCACCCAGCGGCGATCCCAGCGATCGACGAGCGCGCCGGCGATCGGAGAGATGAGGATTTGCGGAAGAAGCGCGACGAGCGTCGCCCCGGCGAGGACGGTGGCCGAACCCGTCGTCCGCGTCAGCCACCACACGAGGGCAAACTGCACGAGCTCGCTCCCGAGGAGGGAGAACACCTGCCCCGTCCAGATGGGGAAGAACCGCGACCTCCATACCCCGGCGCCCCATTCGAAGCTTTGCACGCCAATCACCGTCCCTGATTGTTCGGCCGAGTCTGATTCTCTACCTCATCGCCGAGCAGAAATGAGTCGTCAAGGGGCGGCCCGAGGTTCACGGGGTCGGAGCCACGGGCCGGCCTTCGGGTTGCGGCCTCATTGGGTCGAGGACGGCGACGCTGACCCACCAGATGTGCAGGTCGCGCGCAAAGAAGAGGTACTTGCCGTCGGGCGACACGCTGGCGCACATTTCGTCCGTCGCGTAGCCGTTCACTGCGGCGATCGGCTGCGGGGGCGTCCACGTTCCTTCCGCGCGGCGGAAGCTCACGACGAGGTCGCTCGGCCAGCGCGGATTCCCGCCCGGCCGAATGTCGAAGATGACGAAGCTCTCGTCGGGCGCAACGAACGGGTGAGCGCCGACCCACGGGACGCCGTCCGACGCCATGGACTCGACCGAGCCATAGCCCGGCTCCGTTCGCGGAGTGCGCACGATGGTCGCCTCGAAGTCCGTGAGCAGCGTCCAGTAGAGAGTCCCGTCGCGCGTCGACGAGAAGTACATCGGCGCGTAGTCGACGACGTTGATCGGTGCTGGGAGCGGCGTCGCCAGACTCCAACCCAAGGGCGTGAGTTCGCTCACGTAGGCCTTCCACGCGGCGCCCGAGCCGGCGGTGAAGTAGAGGCGATCCCCCGACGGCGCGATGTGCGGCTCGATCGCCGTGCCCGTCGGCTTGAATGGCACGGTCGCCAGCCGAATCCATGTCGCATCGACCAAGGCATACCCGACGATGTGGCTGTCACGCTCCTTGATGGCCTGTTCGGTGAACCAGAACTCCGTAAGGTCCGGGTTGAACGTTCCTCCGTACGAGAACGCCGTCAGAAGGCTCGGAGCAAAGGGCACGGGAGTCAACCCCGGCGGCTCCTGCCCGAGGTAGTTGCCGGTTGCGGCAAAGCCAGCCACAACGCCTGGAAGCGCAAGAATGGAGCACACGAGAAGCAGACGACGGACGCGCAGGCTCATCGAGCATCTCCTCTCCCAGGCTCGCAAGATCTCGGAACGACAGCGTAGCACGGCTCATGCAGCGTCGCCAGGGGCGCGCTCGTTCTCTGCCTGGATCACGGGGACGCCGGCGTCTCCTTCAGCACGATCTCGCGAACCTTGTCGACGGCGAGCGATGCGTGCATCTGCACGATCACCCACCGACCGTCGCGCTTCTCGAGAACCCCCGTCCAGCGGAGGCCCTCGCCGAATCGGCTGACCTTGCCGTCCCACGATACGACGTCGTCGAGCGTTGCCGAGTACCAGGCCACGTCCCCCGAGCGCGAGAGGTGGATCACCAAGTCGCGCACCTCCGTCCGCACGGCCTGGAACCGCGGATCCATCAACGTTTCGAACGACTTCTCGTGCTCCTTCCACCCCGACGTCATGTGCGTCGAGCCGGTCCAGAGGATGAAGAGGTCTTCATCGTGCGCCATCGTGTCTTGCTGCATGGCGACGTCCTTCGTCAGGGCCCACAGGATGCTGTTGCGGATGACCTCGGCGATGGCGGTCTTCTCGTCCGGCTGCCTGCCTTCGCCCATCCTGCTCACCTCGATGATGGCATCTCGTTTGTCCCGCTCGACGCCCTGTCCCTGGATGCTCCGTATCGTGGTGGCCGGCAGTTCTCGGCAACGTCACGCGGCCGTTGCGGCCGCCGCCATCTGCTGTGCCGCGTGCAGCGAAGCGTAGGCGTTTCCCGCGGCAAGCAGCTCGTCGTGCGTTCCTTCTTCGACGATCCGGCCTCCGTCCATAACCAGGATGCGGTCTGCGGCCTGGATGGTCGAGAGCCGGTGGGCGACGGCAAGCGTCGTCCGTCCCTCCATCAGCGCTTCCAACGCCTCCTGCACCAGGCGCTCCGACTCCGCGTCGAGCGCCGAGGTCGCCTCGTCGAGCAGAAGGATCGGAGCGTTCTTAAGAAGGGCCCGCGCGATGGCGATGCGCTGCCGCTGGCCGCCGGAGAGCCTGGCTCCCCGCTCGCCGACCTTCGTCGCATAGCCCTCCGGCTGTTCGAGGATGAAGCCGTGGGCGTGCGCAGCCGTCGCCGCCCGGACGATCTCCTCGTGCGGTGCCCCGGGCCGGCCCATCGCGATGTTCTCCTCGATCGTGCCGTCGAACAGGTAGGCGTCCTGCGGCACGTAGCCGATCACGCTCCGCACGTCCGAGAGATCCGCCTCGTGCAGATCCCTTCCCAGCACGAGGATGCGACCGCGATAGTCCGTGTACAGGCCGAGGAGGAGCTTCACGAGCGTCGACTTCCCGCTCCCGCTCGCCCCGACGAGCGCGATCACTTCGCCCTTCTCCGCGGAGAGGGTGACGCCCCGGAGCGCCGGCGTCGTCGTTCCCCCGACCGAGTACTGGAAGGAGAGATCCCGCACGGCGAGAACGGGCGAGGCAGTCCCCGGCGTCCGTGCCGCGGCCGGACGGCGCTGCTCGAGCGGCTCGTCGAGGACTTCGAAGACCCTCGCTCCGCCGGCGACCCCCTTCTGGATCCCCGTGATGAACTGGCCCAACGACTGGAAGAGCCACGAGGCGTTCCCTTGCACGCGAACGACGGCCCACACGGCGCCGACCATCAGCTCTCCGCCACGGAAGAGGACGAGGGCCAGCGTCAGGAGGCCAAGCGACTGCGCCCACCCGACGAGTCCCTGCGCGGCATCGAACGCCGCCTGCGCCCTGGCATGTGCGATCTTGCGATCCGCGACCTCGGACGAAGCGGCCGCATACACTCCCTGAACGCTGTCTTCACGCCCGAGCATCCGCGTCACCGAAAGGCCCGCGAGAAGGTCGGACAGACGCTCGGTCATGGAGCCGAGAGAACTCTGGAGGGCCTCGCTGCGGCGTCTCAGGATCCGGGTGGCCGGGATGGAGAGACCCAGGAGGGCAAGGCCGATCGCGATGCCGACCAGGCCCAGCTTCCAGGAAAGCGCGAAGACGATCCCGAATCCGATGGCTCCCATGAACAGGGCCGTCGAGAAGTCGGAAAGCCCGTAGAGCATGGCGAATGCTGCATCGACGTCGTTCGTAGAGCGCGAGATGAGATCGCCGCTGTGCGTCCCCTCGACCCTGGACACGGGGACGCCGACAACCCTCTCGAACAGCCTCTCGCGCACGACCGTCTTGCTCCGGAAGACGGTGAAGGCATGTAGGTACTGAGCCAAAGATCCCAAGGGCATGCCGAGGAAGAAGGTGCCGAGCGCCAGGACGATGCCCCGAACGAGCAGGCCTGCGTTGCCGGCCGTCGAGGCGTTCATGACGTCCTGGAATACGAGCGCCATCACCAAGTTGAAACAGAAGGCGATCGTCGACCCCCACACGAGAAGGCCGACCGCGTACGCGGGGAAGCGGCGCCCGGTGAGGGACAGCACGCGAAGGAACGGATGGTTCCGGAGTCGTGGCACGGTCACGCCTCCTCGACGGCAAGCGCCGGACCCTGGGCGCTGACCACCTGCTGCTCGTAGAAGCGACGGTACAGCGTGTCGGCCTCCAAGAGACTCTCGTGCGTTCCCCGCTCGCAGACGCGCCCGTCGGCGAGGACCAGGATCTCATCCGCATCTCGCAGCGCCGACAGACGGTGCGAGACGACGAGTGTCGTGCGCCCTTGGCTCAGGCGACGGATCGCTTCCAGCACGCGTGCCTCCGATTCTGTGTCGAGGGACGCCGTCGGCTCGTCGAGGAGCAGGATCGGCGCGTCCTTGAGGAACGCTCGCGCCAAGCCGATTCGCTGTCGCTCTCCCCCGGACAGGCGATTGCCGAGTTCCCCGGCGAGGGTGTCGTAGCCGTCGGGCAGCGCCGCGATGAAGTCGTGCGCGCTGGCCGCCTTGGCGGCCGCCACGATGTCGTCCCGCGTCGCCTCCGGCCTTGCCATGGCAATGTTGTCCGCGATCGAGATCGGAAACAGATGCGTGTCCTGCGCGACGAGCGAGATGCGCGAGCGCAGCGAGCCGAGGGCCGCCTTTGAGATCGGCTGCCCGTGAACGCGGATCTCCCCCGTCCGGGGCTCGTAGAGGCCGCACAGAAGGCGGAGTACTGTGCTCTTCCCGCATCCGCTCGAGCCGACAAGCGCGACGGTGCGCCCGGAGGAGACGTGGAAGGAGAGCCCGTCGAGCACGTCGGCGCCGCCGTACGAGAACGTGACGTCATCGAACGCCACCGCGCCGTCTCGGGAGACGGGAGGGACCGGGTTTCCGCCCCGGCGCTCGGCCGGCGCATCGAGGATCTCGTAGCACCTCGCGAGAGCCGGACTCGACTCGCGCAGTTCACGGATCCAGGCGAGCAGAGCCTCGAGCGGAAGGAACACGAACCAGATCAGCCAGTCGAACGCCAGCAGGCTGCCGAGCGAGATCTCGCCGCGGAACGCCAGGTAGCCTCCGTAGAGCGGAACGATGAGCTGGGGAATGTAGCGAAGCATCAGGAACGGGATCCAGGCGAGGATGCCCTTCTTCCGGTTCGCCATCCCGTGCCGCTCCAGCGTCTTGGCAAGCGTGTGGAAGTGCTCGCTGAGCACGTGCTGCAGGTTGAACGCCCGCACGATCGGGGCCCCGCGGATGGCGTCCTGCATCGCTGCGTTCGTTGCCGCAAGCGACTCCATCGCCTTCGCCGAGTGCTGCTGCATCGGCCGGACAACGCGCTCGAACACGAACACCGAGATCGGCATCGCCGCGCACGTCACGAGCGTCAGCTTGGGGGAGAGGAGGAACATGAACGTCAGCCCTCCCAGGAACTGGAGCGGCTGATGGACGTAGTCGGGCACTCGGCGACAGATGGTCTCGCAAGAGTCAAGGTCGCTGTTCAGCCGAGACACCAGGTCGCCCGAGTGGTAGCGATCGAGCGTCGCCGCCGGCAGGGCTTGGATGTGCGTCGTGAGCCGATTCCGCAGGTCGCGGATCGATAGGCTCGAGAGCGTCGCCATCGACACCGCCTTGGCGTACCCCGCTCCCGACTCGAACAGGGCGACGCCGAGCGATGCGAGGAGGAGGACGACGACCCGACGGAGATCTCCTGCAATCGCTGAATCCGCGATCGCTCGGACGAAGTACGGGCCGGCGAAGCTGACGGCGGTTACGGCCAGCGTCGAGGCGGCCGCCGAGCCGATCCAGGTGCGGTGCTGCCCAAGAATCGACAGGAACCTACTGAGAAGCCGCCACTCGATGCGCGGGGCCCTATGGCTTCCCTTCACGCGTCCCTCCCCACGGCGCGAGGACGAACTCGAGGAGCCGCGACGTCATCGCGATGTACGTTGCTGTCAGAGGTAGCGCCTTCATTGAACCTCCTTGTGCGACGCAGCGAGAAGGCTCTCGCCTCGCAGTATCACAATGTTATGTTACGTCGTCAAGTCCTTCGCCGTCAACTCCACCGGCCGGCCTACGGCGTTCATCCATTGGGTAGCGGATACACAGGGAAACGGTTCACTCAGCCCACGCGCCCGAGATTCACAAGCGTCACATCGTGACGAGACGAAGGACCCGGGAGACGGTTGAGGTCAGCGGGTCCTGACCCGGCGCGGTACACTGGAGGCACTTCCGTAGGAGTACGCAGGCGAGGACGGCGCCTGCGACGCCGCCCCTGTCGGGCGAGGAGGCTGCGATGAAGAAGCTGTCCGCCGTGCTCTTGGTTCTTTCCGTCTGCTTCGGGTGCTTGCTTGTCGGTCGGCCCGCGTCGGCCGCCGACGCGACGGTCACTTACGTCGGCAATGCCGGCTTCCTTGTCACGGTCGGAAGCCAGAAGGTCTTGATCGACGCGATGTTCGGCGGGTTTCCGGGCGGGTACAGGCTCCCGGCGAACGTCGAGCAGGCGATCGCGAGCGCTCAACCGCCTTTCGACGGGGTCGACCTCATCCTTGTGACCCACGACCACGCCGACCACTTCAGCGCCTCCATGGTGCGGCGACACATGGAGGCGAACCCAGGGGCGATTCTCGTCGCGGGGCCGCAGGTAGCAGGGCAGCTCTCCGACTTCGGGGCTCGCGTTGCCACGCTCACAGCCACGGCGGGCAAAGCAGCGACGACCACCCAGAACGAGATTCGTGTTCTGGCGATCTACCTCTCTCACGGGGTCTTTCCCGCCCGGGAGCCTGAGATCGTGAACTACGGATACCTCATTACGATCGGCGACGTCAGCTTCTTCCACACCGGCGACATCGACCCGGTGACGATCGGCATCGAGACGTTCCGTGGCTACGGGCTGGCGAGTCAAGGGATCGACTTCGCCTTCGTCCCCCACTTCCTCTTGGGAGGTCGGAGCGCCGATCCGGGGCTCGTCGCAGCCATCGGCGCGACGTACGTCGTCGCCGCGCACTACGAGTACACGATGCTCCCGCTGATGCGTACGGCGATCCTGAAGGCGTACCCCACGGCTGTCGTGTTCGAGAACGACAAGGAGCTCGACCGCTGGACGATGCCGTAGTTCGGGGGACACATACCCTAACTCCCGGCAGGTGAGGGATCGAGGTTCGTGTCCGCCGATCTCACGAAGCGATGCACCGCAGGGCGCGCTGCGGGTGGCTGAGAAACTCACACCCGGTCTCGGTTACTAGGACATCCTCCTCGAGGCTGACCTGGCCGTAGGCCTCGGTCGGAACGTGAAGCTCGAGCGTGAAGACGTTGCCGGCCTCGACCATGCCGTTCGGCGAGTCGCCGTACCGCTCCCAAGCAGGCCCGAGGAGCGTGCCGCCGTCGTGCGCATAGCGGCCGACCTGGTGGCCGAGCGCGTGGGCGAACGGAGGATATCCGCGGTCGATCACGTGTTGGCGCGCCACGGCGTCGACATCCCGCCCGCGCACGCCCGGCTGCAGGACGTCGGCGGCGAGTCGGATCGCGTCGCGGACCGCCTGGAATGCGTGCCGCACCTCGCTCGGGATCTCGCTCTCGGCTCCGAAGAAGTACATCCGCTGAAGGTCCGAGCTGTACCCGCCCGACTGCACGCCGAAGTCGAAGTGCAGGAGGTGGCCGCGCTTCGTTCGGTTGTCGGAGGGCCCGCCGTGCCCGAACGGCTTGTTCGGGCCGGCGTCGACCGCCGGGTTCGACGCCGCCTGCCACGCGAAGCCGACTCCGAGCTCAGCCATCCGGCCGTGGACGAATCCCTGGATCTCGATCTCCGTCTGCCCGACGGCGAGGAACGAATCCAGGTCGTCGAAGATGCCTTCCGTGATCCGAACCGCGTCGCGGATTCGCGTCTGCTCGTAGGGGCTCTTGCGCCCTCGCAGGCCGCCGATCAGGCGCTCGGCGCTCACGAGCTTCGTCGCATGCGGGGTCGCCGCGAGCATGTCGACGAGGAGCGCCTTCATCCCCACCGTCAGTCCGTCCGCTCCCGAGTCGTTCCTGCTCTCGTCGATGCCGATGGTGCGCGGGGCGATCCGGTCCAGCTCTGCGCGCAGCAGGTCGGCCATTCCCTCGGCATAGGGGACGACTCGGTCGTACAGCTCCGCGGGCACGACGTCGGCGTCGTACGTGCCGACGATCGCGATGCGCTCGCCGCTTGCGGTGAACAGGAGTGCCGACGGCCACACGAGGTCGGCCCCGAGAACGGCGGGAAGCACAGGGTCGGGCGTCTGGATCGTCTCACGCACCCACACGAGCCAGCAGTCGATGTCCGTCTCGCGGAGGAGCGCAGGGAGCTGATCCAACTTCTCGCGCTGCAGTCGGTGTCCTTCGTGTGCGTCCATGCCTCCCCAATGCCCGCCGCCCTCGCTGCCGTGACCGCGGCCGCGAGCCCTGCCGGCGCTCTCTACAGACCGAGACAGATCGTGTCGGCGAACACGCTCTCGTAGAGCAGCCGAGCGTTCGTCCCGTCGAGGTTGGCGCGATGGATTCCGTCGTCGTCGCACCAGAAGAGGGCGTTGTCGCCCGTGTCGGCGGCAATGCCCGTCGGGTGGGAGAGCCCGCGCAAGAGCTCCCGGTTCGAGCCATCGATGCTCGTGATCCAGATCATCCCGGTCAGCGAGTCCGTCCAGTACAGGTACTGGGCGATGTGTGCGAGGCCGGTGCTTGCCGCGAGTTCCGTGGCCTCCGTAACCGGGAAGATCGTCGTCACGGGCGTCCCGAGGTACGTAGATCCGCGGATCTCGCTCGACCACTCTCTCGACCAAGCTCCTTCTCCCCCGCGTGCCGGCACGTAGCTTCGAAGCGAGTGGAGCCAGTACACGGCGCCGGCGAACGGATCCACGGCGAGCTCCCACGCGACGTACTCGCTGCCGCGCTCATAGCTCTGGTACACGACGGCATTGCCGCCATCGAGGTCCGCGCGGTAGATGCCGCCCTTGTACGCCGGAAGCCCCAGCGGGGGCGTCGGCAGCACGGTCCAGTACACCTTGTTCTTCGAGGTGTCGACGGCAACGTCCGTCACCCTGTACGAGCCTGAGGCGATCTGCTCCCAGTTGGTGGGCCGGCTGAGCGGAGCTCGTAGGACGTTGTTTCCCGACGTCCAGAACACGTACGACCCGCCGACGGCGATCGCGCCGGCATCTGCGATGCCTCTGACGACCGCCTCCTGAACTTCGCCTCCATTCCGAGAACCGCGGACGATCGTTCCGTGCGTTCGATCAAGCCAGTAGAGGCCGTCCCCCTTGTCGAACATCGGTCCCTCGCTCACGACGATGCAGTCGGCCTTGGTCTCCGAGCGGGGTTCTCCGTCGTCGAACAAGACCGTGAGCGTGACCGAGTACGTCCCGACCGCGTAGTAGATGTGAGTGGGGGTGGTCTCCAACGACGTCGTTCCGTCGCCGAAGCTCCAGGCGTAGCTGACCGCCGTACCCTCCAGAACCGGCGTGAAGTCCACAGCCAGCGGCTCGCTGCCCGAGGCCGGCGCGAACGTGAAGTCGACCTTCGGCCCGCAGGCGAACCAGTCACACCCTGTCAGGATCAGCCCGCCAACCCACAAAGCCGCAAGAAGCAGAACACGCACTGCAACGGCCTTACGCACGGATGCCACCTCCCAGAACGTCCCACCGCATCCAGCCTAGATCCGCCGCGGCGAGGAGTCAACCCACTACCGGCGCCGACGGCCGAGCGAGGGCACGACCGAGAGAGGTACGCGTCCAGGGAGGTCTAGCGGGCGCCGCTCGGCGTGGGGCTCGAAGGGGCGCCCGTCTCTTGGCTTCTGAGGCTGGCCAGGATGTCCGCCAAACCGTAGACGAGGTTTCGTGCCAGGAGCCACAGGACGACGACCGCGAGGAAGGGCACGAGAAGCACCAGGAGGAGCGCCACCGGAAGCAGGAAGCTGACGAAGAAGCCGTACCAGATCTGCCAGTACCACGGACCCTCGTACAGGCTTCCGACGAGCGCCGTCGTGACGACGACGAGCAGGCAGAGGCCCGCGATGTAGATTCCCCTCGGGCGCTCGAACTTCGCGGGAAGTCGAAGGCGAAGAAGCGACGCAGCGCGATCCATCACGTTCCTGCTCGCCGCTCCGTTCATGGCCCACCCCCACGTCGCGTGCCGATCTCCAGCTCAGTCTAGCACTCTCGGGGATCGCAGCCCAACGACGCGCCCGGTCAGACGTTCGGGCGGTGCGCCGAGCGTCAGGAAGCAGGACGCGACCTCGACGGGCGCCCGGTTGTCCCAGAGGCGTCGCGGCTCCTACACTCGCCGTCGAGGAGGGACCGATGGGCTCACAAAGAGAACGCATTGTCGTCTGCCTGGTGCTTGCCCTGGCCGCGTGGGGTGGGGCGCTCGGTGTCCTTGCGCAGACCACGGACGGAGGGGTCGACAGCGTCGTCCTCATCTCGTGGGATGGCGTGCAGCGAGCGCACCTCCTCGACCTCCTCGCCCAAGGCCGCCTGCCCGTCCTGTCGAGCCTCATGGCCGCCGGCGCGTACATCCCGCTTCGGGTCAGCGACCACGCGACGGACACGAAGGCCGGACACGCGGAGATGCTGACGGGACTGGGTCCAGTCACCACGGGCGTCTATTCCAACGGGCGCTACCGGGCGATCCCGACGGGGCTCACGCTGTTCGAGCGGCTGAAGGACCACTTCGGCGTAGAGGGCATCGCCACCGCGGCCGTCACGGGAAAGAGCAAGAACCTGGTCGAGACCCTCGCCAATGCCGTCTCGGCCATGGACGTCTCGTCGATCGAGTCGCAGGATGCAGACGCTGTCGGAGCCGATGCGCTCGCCGTGCTTGAGGCGTTCCGGGACCGCGCCTTCTTCGCCTTCGTCCACTTCCGCGATCCGGATCACGCCGGCCACTTCACCGGAGAGAACTCCCACCCGTACGAGGATGCCATCGTCGCCTGCGACGTCTGGCTCGGCAGGATCCTCTCGACGCTCGAGGC
>JAQTNX010000059.1 GCA_028713635.1 Candidatus Bipolaricaulis sp. | reverse complement strand
CATATCACACCCGGCAATCCGCTCCTACCGCCGGGAATCGCCGTCGCGCCGCACACAACCTCGGGGCCGTATACGGACTGGACCTTCCCGAGCGAGTCGATGCATCTCCGCGATCTCGCCTTCGCGCCGAGCGGCTCCGTCTTCGTGTCCACGGAGACCAGAAGCATCCTGGAGCTCTCCCCCTCAACCGACACGGTCCTGTTCCACGACCTGCCGATCACCTCGTCGTCGCTTCGTCTTGCGATCGATTCGAGCGGACGCGTCTGGTTCACCGAGAGCTGGAACGGGAAGATCGGTCGATTGGACCCGACCACGGGCGAGGTGGCGGAGTGGGCGGTGTCGGGATCGCAGCCGCTGGCGATCGCCGTCGCTGCGGACAACACGGTCTGGTACACGGACCGGGTGCGCAGCCGAATCGCCCACCTGGATCCCGCAACCGGCGTGCTGACAGAGTACCCTCTCTTCCCAAACTCGAACCCTGTCGACATCGCGCTCGATTCTCTCCACCAGGTGTGGTTTACGACGGAAGCGAACTGGGTCGGCCGGCTCGCTATCGAGCCCACGCTCGCGCTGCCTCACTTCGCAGACGCCATCTTCGGCATTCACGTGACGGCCGTGTCGACGGCGGGCGCACGCGTCACCGTCGACTACCTCTACTCGGGGAGCCGTGGTCTTCCTGTCTTCGTCGGCGGGCTTCCCGTCGTCGCCGGCGTTCAGTCCACGGGCTTCGGCTACGTACCGCAGGTGATCGCGGCGGCGGGGTCTGGGAGCGTCACATTCGACATCTCCTACCTCGCCACGGGGTGCAGGACCACCGACGGGTTCGAGGTCTACCTGTACGACGCCGGCCGATCGACGTTCCTCGTCTACCAGATCTCGATGCCGATGCGTTGGGGCCCCTGCTCGCCGTAGGGGAAACCGAGGATCACTGGCCCGTCCGTGAGGATCGGGACGAGCGGCTCGGCGCGGCAAGCGTCGAGCCGCTCATCTCAGGGTCTCTTGCCCCTGGAAGATGCGGTACGGCGACAGGAGTTCCAGGATCTCGTCGTCCTCGGGCGTCGTTTCGCCCTGCACGGCGCGCGCGAGCAGCTCGCCGAGTCCAGGCCCGAGCATGAACCCCTGCCCGCAGAGGCCGATGGCCATCAGATAGCCGTCGACTTCGCGCGCCCATCCCACGATCGGCGACCCATCCGACGTCATCGGGTAGAGACCGCGCCACGTCCGGCGGACACGGAGGTTGGCCAGCGTCGGCATGAGCCGCACCATGCGACCTGCCACCATCGGCAGGAAGGCGCTCGTTTCGCGTCGGTCGAACCCCCACAGGTTTGGGCTCGGGGTGATGCAGAAGACGACCTGCCCCGTCGCAAGCTGGAAGAAGTAGTAGTTGGCCGATCCAGGCGCCGGCGCAATGTCAACCACCATCGGTCCGAAGAAGGGGGCGACGGGTTCTGTGATTCCGCCCTCGTGCGAGTCCGGGCGCACGGGGTGCTCGAGGCCGGCCAAACGGCCCACGTCGGCGGCCCAAGGCCCCGCGGCGTTCACAACGACGCGCGTCTGGTACCGCCCTTTGGACGTGGTCACCCCCTCGACCCGGCCGCCCTGGATCTCGATGCTTGCGGCCGCCTCCCCGAAGTGGAACTCGACGCCAGCCCCCTTCGCCCGCTCGTACAAGGCGTGACCCAAGAGGAGCGGCGAACAGTGACCGTCGCCCGGGGAGAAGGTGCCGCCGATCAGGCCGTCCGGGCGAAGCGGCCGAACGATCTCGAGAAGCCCGTCGCGGTCGTACCATTCGATGTCCAGTCCGTACCGCTTCTGGATCAGAAGGAGGTCCTTCAGGATCCTCTCCTCCCGCGGCGAGTAGGCGACGAACGAGTAGCCTCCGGTCGTCCACTCGATGTCATCGCCGTAGGTGTCTTTCCAGGTCCGCGCGATCTGGAGCGACCGGAGCCCCAACCGGATCTTGGCCGGGTCGGAGTGCGTCGCTCGAATGCCTCCGATCGCAGCCTTGTTCGAACCTTGGCCCGGGCTCGCAAACGGGTCGAGGACAAGGACCGAGAGACCGCTCTCGGCCATCGCCCACGCCGCCGGAACCCCAACGCTGCCGGCCCCAAGGACGATCACGTCGTAGGCTGAGCGCGGCATGCTACTTCGCCCCCTTCCCGCGAGCGGGAGCACTCGCTCGTGAGCCCGCAGCCTCGCTCGAAGCGCCGGCGAGGACGCCGAGCGGCACCTCGACGAACAGCGGCCGGCGCACGTTCTGGGTTACGTCGGTCAGCGCAACGCCCTCCTCACGGAACAGGCGTTGGATCAGGGCGGAGCACGTCTTCCCGCCGCACGCCCCCATTCCGGCCCTCGTGACGATCTTGATCTCGTTCATGTCTCGGTACCCCTCCCGAATCCGTGCGCGGATCTCGCCTGCCGTAACGCGCTCGCATCGGCAGACGATGGCGTCGTCGCCCAGCGGCTCCACGGCTTCGGGAAGCGGCTGCGAGGTCCACGGCTCCTGAACGCGAATCCCGGCAATCCGCGCCGCGATGTCGCGGGGAGCTCGCACTTTGACGAGCGCCGTGCGGTCGTTCTTCGCGAGCGCCTTCACCTCAAGGACGGAGACCTCTCCAAGGGGAGTCCCTACGTCGTCGAGAACGACGACGCGGTCTTCGGCAGTGAGCCGGTCGCTCGGGAACTCGAACGGCACGGTGACGACAGGATCGCCCCGTCCGCGTTCGTCGACCAGGGTGATCGCAAGCCCCGGACAGATCGCCACGCACCGCTCGCAGCCGACGCACGCCTTTCGGGCGTCCGCTCCGCGGAACTGGGGAAGGCGTCGCAGGTCGGTCTCGTCGATCTCGATCAATCTCTGAGGGCAGACCGACGTGCACGGGTTGCAGGGGATCTCCTGCGAGCAGTGCAAGACGGGGTACACGGATCCGGCGTCTCCCTCCAGGTACCGATCGAGCGCCGAGCGCTCCACGATCGGCCCGGGTTTCGACTTGAGAATCTCGCTCATCCGAGACCAGGCGGCGGGAACCTCGTCGGCCGTGGCTTCGAGCGCGCGGGCGATCTCGAGTCCCTTGATCTTCCCCGCGAAGATGGCCGCCGATGCTTCGGCGATCTCCTCCGCGTCTCCCGCGGCGTATACCGGCAGGCCGAACTCGGCGGCCGCCTTGTGAAACTCATCTACGGAGTCGAGGCCAACGGCGATGAGCACGGTGTCGCAGGCAAACGATCGCTCCGTTCCCGGGACCGGGCGGAACCCCTTGTCGACGGCGGCGACGGTCACCGACTCGACCCCGTCCGTTCCGTTGGCGGACAGAACGGTGTGCGACGTGTAGATTGGGACTCCCATGCGGGCCAGCTTGTCCCTGTGAACCTTGTAGCCGCCACACTCCGGGAGCGCTTCCACGAGGCCTACGACGTGGATGCCCGCCTGCAGCGCGTGGTACCCGGCGATAAGCCCTACGTTCCCGCCCCCAACGATGAACAGCCGTTCTGCGGCGCGCACGAGGTCGCGGTTGACGAGCGTTTGGAACGCGCCGGCGCCGTAGACGCCTGGAAGCGTGTTTCCTTTGAACACGAGCGACTTCTCTCTTGCTCCGGTCGCGACGAGAAGAACCCGCGGCTTGACGAGCGCGTACACCGCGCCCTTCAGAATCCCGACGAGGCCGTCGCTGAACACCGCGACCGCCGTGCTGTCGAGCCACACGTCGACCGACGGGAGCTCGCGAACCCGCCCTTCGAGCCGCGCCGCAATGTCGATGCCGCGAGTCCCCGCGTGCACGGCGTCAATCGATCCGAAGAACCGATGAGTCTGCAAGACAAGCTTGCCGCCCAGTCGATCTTTGTCATCGACGACGAGGACGTCGAGGCCCCGGCTTCCCAGCTCGATTGCCGCCGAGAGGCCCGCGGGCCCGCCGCCGAGAATGAGCACGGAGACGTCCTTCCGCTCCGGCTCTCTTGGCTCGGGAGCTCGATCGATCCGCGGAAGGCGCGGCAGCCCGTCGAGCGGCTCGACGCGCTGGCCGGGCGCCGCCGGCGTCATGCACGCCTTTACGGCGAAGCCGTCGGCGAGGACCATACACTGGGAGCACTGGCCGTTGGCGCAGAAGAGTCCCTGGGGCGAGGCATCCTTCGGGTGGTGCCCGAAGACACGAACGCCCTCGGCAAAGAGCGCCGAGGCTATCGTTTCTCCGGGGTACGCCGAGATCGCTTTCCCGTCAAACGTGAACGTGAATGGGGTTCCTCGTTCCTTGCGGACGATGGGATGGCCTTCGATCCGCGTCATGCGATGTCAGACTCCTTTCTGCGCGCCGCGTCGTCGGGGGCCGGCGGCCCAGCCGCGGCGCCGGCGTCGATGAACCGCTGCGTGACGGCCATCAGGATGCTCGCCCCCGAGTTCGCCGGGGTCGAGTAGGCGTGCGGCTCGGTCGCACGCACCCTGTAGCTGTCTCCGGCTTCCAGAGCAAAGACCTCGTCGCGAAGCCGGAGACGGAGTCTCCCCGACAGCACGTAACCGAACTCCTCCCCGTCGTGGGTCGACTCCGTCGGCTCGGTGCCCGAGGGGAACTCGGCAATCAGCAGTTCCTGGACCGGCGCTCCCGGAAGCTGCCGGGTGAGGTATCCGTACGTCACGGGGGAGGCGCCGACGCGGATGTGCAGCTGCTGTGACGCCTTCGTCACGACGGGGGCCGCCTCGCTGAGTGGGCGGTCGCTCGAGAAGAGCGTCTCGATCCGCAGGTCGAGCGCCCGACAGATCGCCGAGAGCGAGACGATGGACAGCGTCGACTGCCCCCGCTCGACTTGCGACAGGAAGCCGGTCGAGAGCCCCGAGCGGTGCGACAGGGCCTCGAGCGTCCACCCGCGTTGCTGGCGGGCCTGACGGATTCTTGCTCCGAGGTCTTCCATAGGCCCTTCACTATATCGAACGATGCCTTCGATATCCAAACAGGTGCATCGAAGAGCCGTCTCCTCTACACTGTCGACGGCGAAAGGGGAGAGAACGAATGCACAAGGATCGACTCAAGTTCCTGAAGACGTACATGGACACGGTCTGCCCGACGGGCTACGAAGAGGATGCGTCGCGGGTCTGGCGCGCGGAGGCGAACCGATTCGCCGATCGCACATGGGTCGACGTCCACGGCAACACGATCGCGGCCATCAACGAGAAGGCGCCGTTCCGCGTCATGCTCGCCGGCCACGCCGACGAGATCGGACTGCTCATCAGCTATGCCGACGATCAGGGGTACCTCTCGTTCACCGGACTCGGCGGCTGGGACCCGACCATCCTGCCCGGTCAGCGGGTCCGCATCCGCACGCAGCGCGGGATCGTTCTCGGCGTGATCGGCCGCAAGCCCATCCATGTCATGAAGGACGAGGATCGGAAGGCGCCGCCGAAGCTAGAAGACCTGTGGATTGACATCGGAGTCTCGAACAAGGCTGAGGCGCTGAAGCTCGTGTCGATCGGAGACGCTGCGGTGCTCGACTACGACACCCAGGAGCTGCGGAACGGGCTCCTCGTCGGCCGGGGGATCGACGACCGCATCGGATCCTTCGTGGTTCTCGAGGCCCTTCGCCGCGTGACGGAGAAGAAGACGAAGATCGGCGTGTACGCGGTCGCCACCGTCCAGGAAGAGATTGGGGCGCGCGGGGCGCAGACGAGCGCCTTCGGCATCGACCCGCAGGTGGGCATCGCCGTCGATGTCGGGTTCGCCACCGACTTCCCCGGGATGGACGACGCCAAGAAGAAGTGGGGCGAGGTGAAGCTCGGCGGAGGACCAATCATCACCCGGGGCCCGAACATCAACGCGCCCCTCTTCCGACTCCTCGTGGGCACCGCCGAGGCGAAGAAGATCCCCTACCAGTTCGACACGTGCCCGAGAGGAACCGGGACGGACGCGAACACGATCCAGATCGTCCGCAGCGGGGTCGCCACCGCCGTTCTCGGGGTTCCCAACCGATACATGCACTCGCCGTGCGAGCTGGTTCACCTCGACGACGTCGAGCACACGATCGCCCTGATGGCGGAGACCGTCGCCGCGATGAAGGCGACGACCAATCTGATCCCGGGGTAGCCCGGATGGAAGCGGGAGGCCCCGCCGAGTAGGACCTCTCGCTTTCCTTTTCGCCGCCTCGAGGTATCATGAGGGCGTTGGGGAGCTCAAGAGATTGGGCTGAGAGGAGGGAACCCCTCGACCCTTAGAACCTGATCTGGGTAATGCCAGCGCAGGGAACGTCGACCGCCAGACGCGTGCCCACCGTCTGAGACCCACGTGCCGGGAATCCCTTCGAGATCGCTCGACTCTTCGCCGTCCCCTCCGAGGGAGGCTTTGTGACGTCACCGCGCGTCCTCATCCTGGCAAATGGCCCTTGGAACGACGCAGATACCGTTCGCGCGTTGCGTCGGAGCGCCGACGTTTGCCTTGCCGCGGACGGAGCGTGGGCAAAGGCACGCGCGGCCGGAGTTCCCGTCGACGCAGTGATCGGCGATCTCGATTCCCTCTCCGCGGACGAGCGAGCCGATCTGGACGCGTCGGGCGTGACGAAGATCGAGTTCTCCCGGGCCAAGGATTGGACGGATCTCGAGCTCGCTGTCGATCATGCGCTCCGCGCAAACCCTTCGGGCATCGTCATCTACGGCGCCCTGGGGGGACGGATCGATCACACCCTCACCAACCTCCATCTCCTGGAAAAGGGCCTTGCGACGAACGTTCCCATCGAGTGCGTCACGGACTCCGAGAGCATCCACTTGGTCGATGGCAGCTTCGTCCTCGACGACGCTCAGGCTGGCGACACGGTGTCCCTCGTGCCCGTCACCGAGTCCGTCAGACTGTCGACGCAAGGGCTGGAGTACGAGCTGCACGACGAGGACCTCCTGCGCGCGGCGTCCCGCGGCGTCTCGAACGTGATTCGCAACCAGCCTGTTCGCATCCTCGTCGCGCACGGCCGTCTTGTTGTCATCCACGCGCGCGCGGGTAGGGAGGCCACGGCATGAGGCCTTGGCGCAGCGCCAACTTGTCTCGACCGATCGTTCGCACCCTGCCCCGCTGCCGCGGCCTGGCCGGCGTGGCCGTTTTCGTCGCGGCGTGGCAAGCGATCGTCTCTGGGTTTCACCTCCCTCCCTACCTCCTGCCGTCGCCCGTTGAGACGGCGCGTACGCTCGTCCAGGACGCGGGCCTTCTCGCGCCGCACCTGGCAATGACGCTGGTCGAGACGCTCGCGGGTCTTGCCCTCGCGGTCTCCGTGGGCATCAGCATCGCCATTCTCATGAGCGCGTCGCGCTGGACCCGCGATCTCCTCTACCCGCCCCTGGTCCTGTCGCAGGCCATCCCGCTGATGGCCATCGCACCGTTGATCCTGATCTGGTTCGGACTCGGCATCCTCGCCAAGGTCCTGATCGTCGCGTTCGTTTGCTTCTTTCCGGTCGCCGTGAACGCCTACGAGGGATTCCGGGCGGTGGACCCTGCCTATCGCGACCTGCTCACGACGCTCGGCGCGACGCGCGCCGACCGCTACCGCCACTTCTATCTCCCGGCCGCCCTTCCGGGGATCGTCGCAGGACTGAAGCTCTCCGCGACGTACAGCGTTCTCGGCGCCATCGTCGGGGAGTGGCTTGGCGGCTCGCGGGGGCTGGGCGTCTACATGACGCGCTCGTTACAGTCGTTTCGCACGGACCGCCTCTTCGGGGCGATCCTCGTGGTGATGGCGTTGAGCTACGGGCTGTTCACGATCGTGGACCTTGCCGGGGCCCGCCTCACGCCGTGGCTTGGAAGGAGGACCCATGCATAGAAGAACGTGGAGCGCTGCCGCTGCCGCCGCCGTGGCCCTGGCCGTCTCGATGAGCGCGACGGGGGCGGCCGTCGTACGCATCGCCCTCGACTGGACGCCGAACACGAACCACACCGGAATCTTCGTCGCCCAAGACGCCGGGTACTTCGCCGAGGAGGGGCTCGAGGTCGTCGTCATGGAGCCGGGTCCCACCGTGGGACTCCAGCTGGTCGCCGCAGGGCGCGCCGAGTTCGCCGTGTCGATGCAGGAAGAAGTCACGATGGCCCGATCCCAGGGATTCCCGGCCGTCTCGATCGCGGCCCTCTACCCCCACAACACGTCGGGATTCGCGGCGGCTCGTGACCGCGGGATCGAGTCGCCCGCGGACTTCGCCGGCCGGCGCTACGGCGGATGGGGAAGCGATCTGGAAGACGTTATGATCCGCACGGTCATGGCCGCTTCCGATGGCGACGCCGACTCGGTTCAGCAGATCAACATGGGGACTCTCGACTTCGCCACCGCGGTCCGCCGAAACGTGGCGGACTTCTTCTGGATCTTCTACGGGTGGCAGGGCATCCACGCGCAGCTCGAGGGGATCGACTTCGTGTACATCCCCCTCGCCGACCTCGCCCCGGAGCTCGACTACTACACCCCCGTCATCGTGACGTCGGAACGGCTTGCCGCCGAGGATCCGAGCCTTGTCTCGCGCTTCCTCCGCGCTTTGGCACGCGGGTGCGTGGACGCCGCCGCGCGCCCGGACGAGGCCGCCGAGGCCCTCCTCCGGCACGCCCCCGAGCTCGATCGTGCGCTCGTCATCGCCTCGCAGCGATGGCTCGCCGGGCAAAGCGTCTTGGACATCGGCGTGTGGGGGCGTCAGGATCCAGCCGTGTGGCGTCGTTTCGCGCAGTGGGCCCTCGAAGGCGGCCTGATCGACCAGGCCATCGACCCCGTCGCCGCATTCACGAACGCGTTCCTTCCCAGTGGGGCGGCGTCGCCGTGATTCCCCTCGTCGACGTCGTCGGACTCGCGAAGTCGTTCGGGGATCTCCGCGTCCTCGGGTGCGTCTCGTTCCGCGTCAACGAGGGAGAGGCGGTCGGGATCCTCGGTCCGTCGGGATGCGGCAAGACAACGCTCCTGCGAATCCTGCTCGGCCTCGAGTCGGCGGACGGCGGCAGGGTCAGCACTCAGCTCGAGCGCGCCGGATACCTTCCGCAGGACGTTCTCCTCTTCCCGTGGAAGACGGCCATGGAGAACGCCGAGCTTCCGCTCGAGCTCCAGGGGCTCCGCCGCGAGGTTCGACGAGGCCGCGTTCGCCAGGAGCTGCCGCGCTTCGGCCTCGAGGAGTTTGCCGACGCCTATCCGCACGAGATGTCCGGCGGAATGCGGCAGCGGCTCGCCCTCCTGAGGGCGGTCTTGACCGGAAGCCGCGCGCTCGTGCTCGACGAACCGTTCGGCGCGCTCGACACGCTCACCCGGCATCGTCTTCAGGACTGGCTCACCTCGCTCCTCGACGACCTCGACCGCACGCTGCTCTTCGTCACGCACGACCTGGACGAGGCCGTCTCCCTCTCGCGCCGAGTGGTTGTCTTGTCCCGGCGCCCGGCCCATGTCGTCGGAGAGGTGGCGGTGTCCCTCACCCGCGAGGAACGGAGCAATCGCCTCGGTCGCCGCGTTCTCCTCGCCCGGGACCAGGTTCTCTCTCTGCTCGAGAGGGGGGAGGAGCATGCAGGACAACCCGTTTGACGTCCACGCCGAGGAGTACGACGCCTGGTTCGATCGATTCCCGAACCTGTATGAGTCGGAGCTGTTGGCGGTGCGGGCGATTCTGCCGCCGCACAGGGGGCGGTGGGTGGAGATCGGCGTCGGAAGCGGCCGCTTCGCGTCCCGCCTCGGCATCGACGTCGGCGTCGACCCGTCGGACGCGATGGCCCGCCTCGCGCGGGCCCGCGGAGTCGAGGTTCTTGCCGGCTGCGCCGAGGAGATTCCTCTCGGCGCGGCCAGTGTGCAGGCCGCGTTCCTGATCACAACCGTCTGCTTCCTCTCCGACCTTCCACGTGCCTTCGCTGAGGTGCACCGGGTCCTTCAGCCAGACGGCGCTGTCGTCGTCGCATTCATCCCTCGAGACAGCCGCTTCGGCTGCCTCTACCGCGACAGCGCAGACAGCGACGCATTCTTCTCCCACGCACAGCTCCGCTCGACCGACGAGGTGATCGAGGGGCTCACCGAAGCCGGGTTCCGCGTGGACCGGGTCCTGCAGACGCTCACGGGCGACCCGGCGACCGCCGACGCCCGAGTCGAGGTGCCGTCCTCCGGCTGCGACCGAGGCTCCTTCGTCGTCGTCCGCGGGCGTCGGGTGCAGGCCGCCTGAGAGGAAGCTTGACAGAACCCGCCGGACGTTCGTAGCATGACGCCATGCCAACGGAGAAGTATTTCCTGATCGTCAACCTCATTGCCGGACGGGGACACTGCAAAGCCATCTTCCCGAAGGTGAAGCAGGCGCTGGATCGGCTTCCCATCGAATACGACCTCCATTACACGAACGAGCCTCTCGAGGCCGTCGACGTCGCCAAGATGGGGGTCGAGGCCGGTTTCACGCGGATCGCCGCGATGGGCGGCGACGGAACCGTGAACGAAGTGGCCAACGGCCTGCTTGGAGCGAACGTCACCCTCGGGGTCATCCCCGCAGGGACCGGGAACGACTTCATCCGCATGATGGGCATCCCCTCGGATCCCCTCGCGGCGCTCGACGTCCTGATCCACGGGAAGGAACGCACGATCGACATCGGGCGGGTCGCCGAGGATCGGTACTTCGTGAATGGCCTCGGGATCGGAATCGACGCTCAGGTTGCACGCGACGTGCTCGCGATGGAGAAGCTGCGCGGCGCTCCCGCGTACGTGTACGCCGCCGTCAAGGAAGTTTTCCGGTTCCCGGCCTTCGCCGTCCACCTCCAGGCGGAAGGCTGGGAGGCGAGCGTGGACTGCCTCTCGCTCGGCATCGCGAACGGCAAGTACTGCGGCGGCGGGTTCATGCTCGCCCCCCGCGCCGTCATCGATGACGGGCTCATCGACGTCGCGGCGATCGGGGACTTTCCGAGACTGGAACGCCTCTACCGCCTGCCGCAGGCGCGCGCCGGGAAACACATCGACCTGCCCGAGGTGCGCTACCACCAAGCGACCGAGGCGACGATCGCGTCTGAGGATGAGCTCATCGCTCACATGGACGGGGAGCCGTACAAACTGCCGCCCAGTCCATTCCGAGTGCGTGCCGTCCCCCGCGCCCTTCGCGTGCTCGTCCCGAACGCCTAGCCCCGCCCGAACTTGCGGTCCAGCTCCTCCCGATCGAGCTTCACGACGATCGGGCGCCCGTGCGGGCAGCTGTACGGGTCCGCGCACTCCATGAGTTGATCGACCAGGGCCTGGGCCTCGATCAGAGGGAGCCGCTCGCCGGCCTTGATCGCGGCGCCGCAGGCTAGCTCGCGCAGAATCCCATCGTACAGGGTCTCTTCGACGCCCGCCTCCTCGCGAAGCCGCTCGACGAGCGCCTCCACCACTCCCTGGAATCCTCGCGGCGTCTGCTCGTCGGCAAGCCGCTGCGGATACTCGCGCAGCAGGAACGTCCCTCCGCCGAATTCCTCGAGCACGACGCCGACGCGCTCCAGCGCGGCGAGGCTCGCGGACAGCACCGCGGCCGCCTCAAACGGCAGTTCGACGCGCGCCGGAAGGAGGAACAGCTGCCGGACGATCCCCGCGTCGGCCAGCTCGGCCTTGAGCCGCTCGTACAGGATCCGTTCGTGCGCGATGTGCTGGTCCACAATCTCCAGTCCGTCCGGAGCCTCCACCAGAAGGTACATGTCGTGCAGCTGTCCGACGACGCGGCGGTCGGATCGAACCCTCACTTCTCCGGCCTCCTGCGCGAGGCGCGACCCGATCCACTGCTCGTGGAGGTCCAGCGGCAGCGGCCGGGACCCCGTCGCCGTAAGGTGCGCGACGCCAGTCGCTGGA
>JAQTNX010000058.1 GCA_028713635.1 Candidatus Bipolaricaulis sp. | reverse complement strand
CAGAGAGCCCCGGAGAGACTGATGATCGCGCGAACGTAGGGCGGCTTGTTGTAGAGGATCTGATCCGCCGGGATCGCGTCGCCGGTCTCGCGCCGGTCCTCGCCGGCCATCAGGACGTAGCCTCCGATCGGGATCAGGCGCAGCGAGTACTTCGTCGACGTGCGCTTTGTCGAGAGGAGCGTTGGGCCGATGCCGATCGCGAACTCCCGAACGTAGACGCCGAAGGCTCGTGCCGCGAGGAAGTGCCCGGCCTCATGAACGCCCACGAGGACGAGGATCGAGGCGATGAAGATCAGCACCGTCATGGTTCGCTCCTCACGACGCGCATGCGCAGCACCCGCGTCGTCGATCGATCGATCTTGGCCCGCTCGCTGAGGCGGATTCCTACGACCCAGACAACCTTCTCCTGGTCGCACAGAAGCGGCAGAACGCCGCGCTCCGCGCGCGGAATCCGCTGGTTGATGAGGAAGTCCTTCAACCGGACGTCTCGGCCCATGCCGAGGGGAGAGAAGCGGTCTCCCTCCATCCGGGTCCGGAGGGTCAGAGGGAAGGATACCCTGTCCGCATCCGCCAGTTCCGTCCACTCGTCGGCCTCCGGAACCTCCCCGCGGCGTGTGAGCGATTCGACGGAGACATCGACGGCCAGTCGCTGCTCAGGGAGAACGGTGTGGCCGAGCGGGAGGGCCACCGACCAGGCCTGCGCGGGCTCCGTGACTGGGGCAGGGTTGCGGATGACCAGGCGGTCGGCGAGGACGCCGACGCGCGCCTGTGGGAGATCGAGCGCCGTGGTCGGCGCGGACTGAGCGATGAGCTGTCGCGCGGCGAGCACGTGGGGGCGCTCGAGCCCACGGAGCGTTCCGCGGACACGACGCAACGCTTCGCGCAGGACGAACGCCTGCACCGACTCCGGGAGCGCAGCGAGCGCTGTCCGTGAGAGCTCGACTCGGCCGGGCTCCTCGACGGGCTCGAGCTTCGGCCAGAGGTCGGAGACGAAGTACGCCACGGCGTCGAGCGCCTCGTCGGCGAGGTTGCCCGCGCGCTGGAGGGCCTCGACGGCCTCCGGATTGATGGCACACAGCTCGGGAAGAACGCGCTGTCGGATCCGGTTGCGCGAGAAGCGGAGGTCGAGGTTGGTCGCGTCCTCGCGCCAGCGCAGCCCGTGGCTCTCCGCGTAGCAGCGAACGCTCGCCCGGGAGGCATAGAGGAGAGGTCGGATGATCCTCCCGGAAACGGCAGCCATTCCGCGCAGCCCCTCAAGCCCCGTGCCGCGGGCCAGGCGGAAGAGGATCGTTTCCGCCTGGTCGTCGGCGCTATGGCCCAGGGCGATTCGTTCCGCGCCGACGTCTTTCGCGGTGCGGTCGAGGAAGGCATGGCGCGCCTCCCGCGCCGCTTCCTCGATCCCCATCCGCCTGGACTCGGCGAGCGCTCGGACGTCGGCTCTCTCGATCACTGCGGCCAGGCCAAGTTCGGCGGCAAGGTCCTTCACGAACGCGGCGTCTCCGGACGACTCGGCGCGCAACGCGTGGTCGAGGTGTGCCACGACGATCGAGAACCCGAGCCCATCGGCGAGTGCGTGGAGGATGCGCAGGAGGACGACGGAGTCCAGGCCGCCGGAGACGGCGGCGACGACCCGCGCGCCCCGTGGGATCATGCCGAACCTCTCGATCGTGTCGCGAGCCTGCCTCTCGAGCATGGGACGATTGTGACGAGCCCCTCTGAGGAATGCAACGGCTCGCCCTTCGGCTGCGGGGCACGGTATCCTGTGGGCATGAGGCCGGCGATTGCGCTTCTCTTGGTTTGCCTCGCGTGGCTCCCGGCCCTCGGCGGAGGGGCGCCGGCCGGGATCCCGACCCAGCCTCCGGCTGCCCTGGTCCTGGAAGATCCTGGCGGGACGTCGTTCGGCGGCCTGTTCTCGTTTCGGGACGCGAGGCTCTCGGTCTCCCGGTCCGTGTGCGACCGCGTTGACGTCGCGGTTCTCGTGACTCCCGACTGCCCGTTCGATCTGCGCCTGCGAGTTCTTCTCGTTCGGGACGTCGTCCCGCTGCGCGTGGAGGCGGAGGTCGCCGCAGGCCACGCGCTTCTCCTGGGCTCGCTTCACCTCGGCCCGGTGCGCGCGGACGCGGCACGCGCGTGGGGCAAGGAGGCGGGCGGATGGTGCGTCGTGCGTCTCGCGGCTCGCGCCGACGTCTCGTTTGTCGTCGGCGCGCGGTTTGCGTGCGGCTCGATCCTTCCCGTGGCCGGATTCTCGTGGCGTCCTTCCACTCGCGCACTGTGGAGCCTCACGGCACTCTTCGACGGGAGCGGCCCTGCGATCGCCGTCGGAGGAGTGGGATGACTTGGGGGGTGTGGCTCACAGTCCTGGTCGTGCTCGCACTGGTTCTCATTGGGGGCGCGGTTGCCGCGACCGAGATCACGATCCTCTATACGAACGACCTCCATCTGCGTCTCTCTCGCCTCGAGTCGATCGCCGCCCGGGTGGCGGCAGAGCTCTCTCTCTCAGACTGCGTCCTTCTCCTTGACGTGGGCGACACGTGGCAGGACTACCGAGTCCCGATCTTCGCCGTCTGGGGAGCCGACGAGATGGTCGACTGGATGAACGAAACGGGCTACGACGCGATGGCCCTCGGAAACCACGACTTCTACTGGGGGGCCCGCAGGCTCTTCGCGCTCGCCGAGGCGGCGGACTTCCCTCTCCTCTGCGCGAACGTCGTCTCGATCGGCGGCGACGCGCCGCCGTTTGCGGCGTCGGCTCGCATCACAGTCGGCGGGATGGACGTGCTTGTCGTCGGACTGGTCACGGAGGAGTACTTCCCGTACCTCGACTACCCCTGGCTTGTCCCGATCGACGCCGCGCACGCCGTGCGTGCGGAGATCGATGCACGCGGCGACGGAGCGGACCTCGTTGTCTGTTTGGGGCATGTGCCGATCAGCGATGCCCGGGCGATCGCTTCGAAGGTGCCCGGCGTCGATGTGTTCTTGACCGGCCACTCGCACGAGGAGACGCTGTCGCCTGTCCGGGTCGGAGGGACCGTGATTGTGCAGTCGGGCGCGTTCGGCCGAAGCCTCGGCCGCCTCGTACTCGAGGTGGATCCGCGTTCCGGAACGGAACGGGTTGTCTCGAACGAGCTCCTTCCAACGGACGAGGCCCCGGCTTCTGTGGGCCGAGGCCTCGTTCGCCTCATGGAAGTGCTCGCGCTTGTCGCGAGCGTCCTGTGGATCGTCCTCTCCTAGAAGTTGTAGGTGTACCCCACCCCGACTCCGTTGGGGACGAACCCGAGCGTGAATCCCGTGTCCTTCGCCACGTTGTACGCATCAAACGCGCTGTAGACCGACCAAGCGAGGTACAGCGTCGGAACAAGGTACCAAGCGCCCGGCAGGATGTACCAACCGATTCCATACCCGATCGCGGAGATCCCGAGCCCGACGACGAAATGCACCAGCGCTTTGTCCTCTTCTCCGTTCAGGAGCTGCCCGAGTCCCGGAATCGCGAGCGAAGCGACGCCCGGAATCCAAGCGTCCGATGCAGCCATGGCCGGGATTGCCGCCGCCAAGAGACCCAGGACTAGAACCCCCAACACCAACACCCTCTTCATTGTGCCCTCCTTTGCTTGGGTAGGAGACTAGCAGAAGTTGGGCGCAACTCCAACCCCAGGAGCTTCGCGACGCGCGACTACTCCCCGGACTCGAGTCGCTCGAGGACGTCGTCGTCAACGTCGAAGTTCGCGAAAACCTCCTGGACATCCTCGTTGTCGTCAAGCGCGTCGATGAGTCGGAGGACCTTGCCGGCCGAGGTTTCGCCGATGTGGACGGTGTTCTTCGGCACCATCGTCACCTCGGCGCGCGTCGGGGTGACGCCCATGGCCTGGACGGCGGCGGAGAGCGCCGGCAGAGCGGAGACGGCGCAGAAGGCTTCGAGGGTGCCCCCGCCCGCCTGCAAATCGTCGGCGCCTGCCTCGATCAGCGCCATCTCGAGTTCGTCGTGGTCAACGTCTTCCGGCAGGTCCTCGAGAACGACGATGCCCCGCCGCTCGAAGAGCCACGCCACGCTCCCGGCGGGCACCATGTTTCCGCCGTGCTTGCTGAACACGTGACGGATGTCGGCTGCCGCGCGATTCCGGTTGTCGGTGACGGCGCGCACGAGGACGGCGACTCCGTCGGACGCGTAGCCTTCGTAGGTGATCTCCTCGTAGGCGGCGCCTTCGAGCTCGCCGGCGCCCCGCTTGATCGCCCGATCGATGCTGTCCTTGGGAACGTTGGCCGCCTTGGCGCGTTCGAGTGCCTGAGCCAATCCGGAGTTGTTCTCGGGGTTCGGATCCCCGTTCCGGGCCTGGAGCGTGACCTCCTTGATGAGCTTCGAGAAGACGCCCGACTTCTTCCTGTCCTGCCGTTCTTTGCGGAACTTCTTATTCGCCCACTCTGAGTGCCCAGCCATGCGTCTCCCAGTCTGCTTACGGTCCCGCCCTGATCTTAGCCGTGGCCATTCCGGCTGGCAAACACGGCGTCCTCAGGGGCAGGTGAGCGTCGCGAGAACCTTGTGCGCCTGGCGCACGGAGAGCTCGTTGTAGAGAGGCCAGAGCGCCATCGCGGTGGCGTCGGCCGACCGGGCGATGACATCCCGCAGCAACGCACACGCGTCGGCCGTCTCGCCGGTCGGTTTCAGCACGAGTTCGGCGAAGTTGACCTGGTTCTCGAAGAAGTCGGGCGCGATCGCGATGGCGCGGTCGAACAGCGCGCGCGCGCGAACCATGTCGCCGCCGAGGAACGCGGGAACGCGGGCAACGTAGCAGGCGAGCGATCGCAGTGGGGCGCCTCCGAGGTACGTCTCGTCGAGCGCCGCGGCCCGCTCGTAGCAAACCGGGACGTCACGTGCGCCGCCGCCGAAGATGGCCTCGAGCTGGTGGTAGTTCAGGTACGAGCCGAAGTTGTTACCGTACCAGAACACGGCCGCAACGTCGCCGGCAACGCCGAGCGCATCCCGGAAGCTGGTCGCCTCGGCGGCGCAAAACGCGGGGTCTAGGCGGAGGGATGCGAGAGCGTGATCCTTGCCTGCGACGAACGCGGCCTCCTTGTCCACATCCGTCGCCGCGTACGCCGTCGCAAGCTCGAAGTATGCCTGAGCGAGGGTGTTCCGGACGTGTGCTTGCAGGGACCGATCGCTGGCATCCAGAAGGGGCAACGCTTCCTCGTACAGGTGGATGGCCTCTCGTAGGCGGCCCTCGTACGCGTCGAAGTCGAACGCTCCGGTCGATCGGTCGAACAGGGTGTCCGCCTGCTCCACGAGGGAAGCGGGCGAGACGGGCTCCGCAGCAAGGACCGAGACGGCGGTGAACCCGGCGACAATCGCCGCAACAACGAGTGCGCTACGCTTCAAGGGGCTCCTCCTCCCTCCATTTTCGCGGGTCGCACGAGCAGGGGTGTTTGACAATCCCTGACCCCTTGCGACAGACTGGCAAGTCTATCACACAAGAAGGCGAGGGGGCTAGGATGAAGAGAAGAATCCGCGTGATGGCAGTCGTGGGCCTTGCGTGCGGCGTTCTCCTGTGCAGCACGGGGTGCCTGCTCAACGTCTTTCAAACAGCACGTACACTCGGAGCAGGCAACGTCGCGCTCGTGCTCGGGACAGGGCTGTTCGACATCAACCTCGACGAAGCGACGCACGCCTACTGCTTGACTCCGGAGGCGCGACTGGCCGTCGGAATCGCCGACGGCGTGGACCTCGGAATCGACACCGCGTTTCTCGTTCCGTTGGAGGGTGGAGACGCCGCCTGGGCAGGCACGACGGCCGATCTGAAGTTCGCCCTGTTCGATCAGCCGGGCGCGTTCGCCCTCGCCCTCGGACTTGGCGGAGGCACCAGTGTCGAGACGCTCGGCTGGCAGGTGTTCGGAGAGGTGTTTCTGGACAGCAACGCCAGGTACTTCCCGGTCTTCTTCGCCTACGTGCCCCAAGTGATGCTCGCGGCCAGCGGAGTCATCCACCACGTGACGGGAGGACTGAAGCTCCCACTCTCCGACAAGGTGCGGATGCTCGTCGAGGTGAACTGGAACTCGCTGACGTATTTCGGGTACGGGTTGGCCCTCGAGGTCGGGTTCTAGCGATCCGGATTCGCCTCGAATCAGTTGGAGCTGCGGATCCGTCCGTTCGGACGGTCTTGTACCGTGCCGGGGCCGCAGGTAGGATGAGACGCCTCCCGCAGCGGAGAGGCGACGATTGGAAGGGGCAAGGAGGAGGTATGCGTCTTCGAACGGGTACCGCGGCCGTAGCGGTGGTGGCGCTCTCAGCGGTCATGCTTCTCTCGTGGGCCGCCGCGGCCGCCGACGGCTTTCGGGAAGGCTACGAACTGGGACTCGAAGAAGGGAAGAAGGATGCGCCGCTGATCAACATCGTGTGGGGAATCGTCGGCGGAGTCATCGCCTTCGGCATCGCGGCCTTCAGCGCTCCTCCGGACCCGTCGGCCATGCGGATGCAGCAACTCGAGGGGAAGTCGTCCGACTACAAGGCCGGATACTTCGAAGGGTATGCCCAGGGGCGCCAGAACATGCGCCTCCTGTACATCGGGGGCGGTGCGGTTCTGCCGACGCTTCTTCTCCTCGTTCTCCTGGGAATGTAGAGCCGGCGGTCCCTCGAGTCGTCGGCGCGACCTCGCGGGACTCAGAAGACGATGGCGCCTGACCCTGGCGGGTCGGGCGCTTCCGTTTCTCGCGCGTCCTCTATGGAGCGGCCTTCGCGAGGGTTCGAGCAACCTTCCGGTCGGCCACCGAGAGCGCGTAGCGCTCTAGGTCGCCGGGGCTGACCCAACGCGCGTCTGCGCAGCCGAAGGCGCGCGGGCGGACGCCCCTGTGTCGGCAATCGTAGACGTGGAGAGACATTCTGAAGTGCGAGTAGGCGTGCTGGACGGTCGTGACGCGTCGGCCGACGGCGACCTCGATCCCGAGCTCTTCGTGCAGCTCGCGGCGCAGCGCTTCCTCAAGGGTCTCGCCATCTTCCACCGTGCCACCGGGGAATTCCCACATCCCGCCGAGCATGTCGTCCGCCAGGCGTTGGGCGATCAAGACGCGCGGACCTCGTGATCCCGGACCCCGCCAACGCTCCCAGATCACGCCGGCGACGACGTCCCGGTGGGGGACGCTCGTTCGTTTCGGCCTCTGGGGGACGTCGCCGACGGTCCCTTTGTGATATGCATCACATTCAGCGGCCACCGGGCACGCGTCGCAGCTCGGGTTCCTGGGCGTGCAGACGCGGGCCCCGAGGTCCATGAGAGCCTGGTTCGCTGTGCCGGCTCGCCCTCCTCGCACGAGGGTTGTGGCGGCCGCGCGGAGCGCCTCGCGGGTTGCCGCACGGGCGGGGTCGCCCTTCACGCTGAAGAGGCGGGAGGTCACCCGAACCACATTCCCATCGAGCGCGGGCTCGTCCATACCGAACGCAATCGACGCCACCGCGGCGGCCGTGTACGAACCCACTCCAGGGAGCCGCGCCAGGCCTTCGGCCGAACCTGGGAAGACGCCGTTGTGGTCCCGCATGACGGCGATCGCCGCACGATGTAGGTTGTGGGCCCTTCTGTAGTAGCCGAGACCCTCCCAGGCCTTCAGTACGTCGTCGATGGGTGCGCGGGCGAGTCGTGCGACCGTCGGGAACCGCGTGAGGAATGGCTCGTAGTAGCGAAGCGCCGTCTCGACGCGGGTCTGCTGCAGCATGACTTCGGAGACCAGAATGGCGTATGGATCGGATGTCCGTCGCCAGGGCAGGTCCCGGGCTTCGGTCCCATACCAGGCGAGCAGCCGACGCCGCGTACGGTCGGTGGATCCCTCGTCCTTCCGCATCGGAGGCGGCCTTGCCCGCTATCGGCCTCGCGCGAGCAGGCGCATGTAGTCCCCCGTCGCCTCGAACTGTTCGAGGTGGAACGTCGCCTCTACGATGCGCTCGATCTTTCGATCCGAGAGGATGGAGGACGCGTTCGACCGGAACTTCTCGGCGACGTCGTCGTCGGACAGCGGGCGCTCCGGGCTTCCCTTCGCGAAGTCCTCCTGGCGCGTGTACGACTCGCCGCCCTCGGTCGTGACCGTGACGACGGCACGCTTCACCTTGGGGAAGAGAGCGTCGATGGCGGGCTCGGCGACGACCTGGATCTTTCCCAGCAGGCTCCGAACGAAGGGGTCGGCCAGCGCGGCGGCGTCGAAGTCGGACGGCAGGACGTTGCCCTTGGCGGCGGCGACAGCAATGCAGTACGGCAGAGAGTGATCCGCCGTCTCCTTCGTCTTGGGGTCGTACTTGGACGGATCGGAGAGGATGTCGGCGCCCCGCGTCGTGGTCCTGACGAGGATCGATCGGAGCGAGCGCGGATCGACGCTGTTCTCCTCCATGACCTCGAGCAGCGCGGTGATCGGCTGGTGCGTCAGCGCCTCCGTGGGGAACGCCTTGTACCCACATTCGGTGATCAGAAACTCCGAGCCGAGCCCACGAGTCATGACCTCGGCGTCCCACGTGACGTTGCCGAGGACGTGGAACACGCCCTCCTTCCCCTCGAACACCTCGACGGGGCCCGTGTACCCGGTGGACGCGAGCACGGCGGCACGGACGCCGGCCTCGGTCGCCATCGGATCGGCGGTGTTCTTCATGTTTGTCAGGTGGCCGGCGACGACGCCTCCGAGCGTGAAGTGGCTCGAGCCGCTGATCCCGCACGCCGCAACCAGCTGATCCTCGGAGAGCCCAAGCATCCGCCCGGCGACGAATGGGCTTACGAACTGCGTCAGGGTCGCATGATGCCAGCCGACTTCGCGCACGCCGGGGGTGGCCGCAAGGCAGAGGCGCATTTCGAGCTCGTACGCAATCAGCATTCCGACGATGAGGTCCCTTCCGCTCAGCTCGCGATACTCGGCCGGCGCCAGCGCGGCGGGAAGGATGTCGGACGGATGGCTCGGGTCCTGCTTCCAGTAGATGTCGTTGTAGTCCATGGCGCGGATCAGGAGCGCGTTCATGAGCGCGGCGTTCGCGATGTCCGTCCGCGTCCCGTGTCCGATGATCGTGGCCTGCGACGTGCCGCCGACGCGGCGCACGTACTCGTAGGCCTGAAGCATATCCTCGTGGTCGACGGCGGCGAGGGCGCACCCGACCGAGTCGAGCAAGAATCGTTTGGCTTCGCGCCGCGCGGGCTCGGGGATGCCGTCGTACCCCAATCCGAGGGCGAACTGTGCCATTCTGCGACTGATCGACGTCATCGCTCCCTCCCTAGGCAAGCGCCGCGATCACCGCGTCGGCCATGCCGCTCGTCGTCGTCGAGCCTCCCATGTCGTATGTCCGCGCCTTCCCTTCGGCGACGACGCGGGCGATCGCCCCTTCGATGCGCTCGGCCTTCTCGTGTTCGCCGAGGTGATCGAGCATCAAACGCGCGGCCTGAATCGTGGCGATTGGATTGACCTTGTTCATGCCCGCGTACTTGGGGGCGGAGCCGTGCGTCGGCTCGAACACCGCGTAGTGATCGCCGATGTTGCCCGCCGACGCGAACCCCAAACCTCCGACGAGCTGCGCCGCGAGGTCGGAGATGATGTCGCCGAACAGGTTCGTCGCGACGAGAACGCCGTAGTCCTGAGGGTTCTTCACGAGCCACATGCACATCGCGTCGATGTTCGTCTCCCAGAGCTCGATTCCCGGGTACTCGGTCGCCATCGCTCGCGCTTCGCGGATCATCAACCCCGACGTCTCTCGGATGACGTTGGCCTTCTCGACGACGGTGACCGTCTTGTACCCGTACGTCCGTGCGTGCTCGAACGCGCTGCGCAGAATGCGCCGGCATCCATTCCGCGTCACGACGCGAAGCGAGATCGCCATGTCGTCGTTCGAGACGGCGTCGAAACGCTTCATCTTCGGGTGGACGCGCAGAGCTTGCCGCACGCTGTCGGGGATCGGATGCCACTCGACGCCGGCGTAGAGGTCCTCGGTGTTCTCGCGGAACACCACGAGGTCGATGTCGTCTCGCAGATTGAGCGGGTTCCCAGGATACGCCTTGCACGGGCGCATGTTCGTGTGCAGGTCGAAGAGCTGGCGGAGTCCGACGATGGGGCTCGAGTAGGTGAGTCCCTTCTCTCGAAGCGACGGCGAGAGCTCCGCGGCCGCCTCCTCCTTGGGCTTTGAGGTAATGGCCCCGAACAGGCACACGTCCGTGGACTTGAGGAGCTTGATCGTTCGCTCGGGAAGAGGGTCGCCTTCACTCTTCCAGAACTCCCAGCCGATGTCGCCGTGCTGGTAGTCGGCCTTCAGTCCCACCGCGTCGAGAACGCGCTTCGCGGCGGCCAGTACGTCGCCTCCGATTCCGTCGCCCGGCAGCATTGCGATCCGGTAGTTGGCCATGGTCCCTCCCGCCTCGTGCGAGGCGGGGTGATTATAACGGCCAAAGCGCGGGATCGGTGTCCCACAGCGCGGGATTGTGTGGGCGGCGCACCGTCTTGTGGGACGATTGCCGTCGCAGGCTACACCGCCTCGCCCGTCTCTCCGTAGAGCAGTCGGTAGACGAGCCAGGCGTTGAGCACCTTGACGATGTACTCGCGCGTCTGGACGAGGGCGAGGAGCGAGGGGAAGTCGGCGGCGGAAGCGCTCGGAGCTGCGGCGAGCCATCGGCTGACGTTCCCCGGTCCTCCATTGTAGGCGGCGACGGCCTGCGCGGTGTTCCCGCCGAACTGCCGAAGCAGCGATCCGAGGAAGTAGATCCCGGAACGGATGTTCGTCTCGGGGTTGAACAGGGTGTCGTCGCGGTAGGGGATGCCGAGCTTCGATTCCACGATCCCACGCCCGGTGGAGGGGAGGAGCTGCATCAGACCGCGCGCGTCGGAGGAGGACACCGCCGTCGGAAGGAAGTTTGACTCCTCACGCATGATGGCAAGGGCGAGAAGCGGATCCACTCCGTACTCCTTCGACCATCGCTTCACGGTCGACCACCAGGGCTTCGGGTAGGCGAGTTCGTAGACGTCTCGCGTCGGCCGGTCGCGAAGGAGCCCGGCTGCGATCTCGAACGCCACGTGGGGGTTGCCGTGGCGACCGTACCACTGCGCAATGGCCAGGCGCTCGTCGGCGTCGGCGGTCGCGAGCGAGAACTCAAGATGGACTTCGGCCCACGTGAGGCCGGCGCGGCGCAACAGGACGTCGGCGGTGCGAACCGAGTCCGGCGTGGGGGGGTGGGGCTCGGGGCGTGGCGGCATGGACGGTGCGTACGTCCCCAGGATCCATCGGAACGCGGACGGGAGCGTCGCTTCCATCTCGTCGGCGCGGGCGACGTCGCCGCGCTCGCGCAGGAGGCGCGAGGCGCGCAGCGCGGCGTCGTCGCGAACCCGATGGGTGCTTGAGGCGAGCTGCTCGTACACGCCGAGGGCCGCGGATTCATCTCCCAACCCCTCGAGCAAGCGGGCACCGCACCACCGGGCCTCGAGATCTGCCGAGCGAAGGTAGGCGTCGGCGGCCTCTCGGGTGCGCCCCATCCCCTCGAGGAGGGTTCCCTCGCGGTACGCGCCGGATGCTCCGAGGGTCCGATAGGTCTCGAGCGCTTTCTCCTTGCTTCCTGCCCGCTCCAGGGCGCGCCCGTATTCGAGCCGGACGGTTGCCTCGTTCGGGCGGTCCGCGAGGTACCGGCCGAACTCGTCGACCGCTTCGGCGGAGCGCCCCAAGGCGGCGAGGGCGCGGGCGCGCACGAGCCGCGCGTCGACCGTCGAGGCGGGAGTGACCAGCGGAAGGGCCTCGGTCGGCCGTCCGGCCGTGAGGAGGAGCGAGGCGAGCCGGGCGTTGTCCGTCTCAAGCCGCAGGACCGCGTTGACGGCGTCATCTTTCGGAAGGAGCTTCTCCCAGGCTGCAAGGGCCGCTCTCCGATCTCCCGCGGCCTCGAGCACCGTCGCAAGCTCCCTTTGGACCTCATTCGTCGGGTGAAGCGTCAGGGCGGCGCGCAGGTGCTCGGCGGTTGCGGCGTAGTCTCCGGCGGCGGCCCGAGATCGTGCGACAAGCAGCCGCGCTTGCCATCCTGCGGCATCTTGGCGCGTTGCCAGGGCCTCCAGGGCGCTCTGTGTCGCGGGCAGTCCGGCCTGAGCACGATCCAGCGCCCCGTAGGCGGCGTACCCCGAGGG
>JAQTNX010000057.1 GCA_028713635.1 Candidatus Bipolaricaulis sp. | reverse complement strand
ACGATTGCGGCCCGCGGCGGGCCGCTTCCACTCCTTCGCGCCCAGATCGGGTTTGGCAGTCCGGCCCCGGCCCCTCATCCGCGTTTGCGTCGCGCCCACGGTGCACGTTTGCGCCGCGCCCACCGTGGAGGCTTGCGCCGCGCCCGCCGTGCGGGCTTGCGGCCCGCCCACCGTCCACGTTTGTGGAGCGCCCTCCGTCCAGGCTTGCCGCCCCGGCACGCCGTCCGTTTGCCGCCCGCCCGCCGTACACGCTTGCGGAGCGCCCTCCGTCCAGGCTTGCGCCACGGACCCGTCGAATCTCAGCCTGTGCCGCCCGCTGTGCGCGTTTGGACCTTGATGCGAAGAGCACCTGGAGCTGTGGACGCCCCACTCGGATGCGCGGGTCGAGGCGCCCGTACACGAGGTCGAGCGCCACGTGGCTCAGTTGCGTCGCGCCCGTCACCGTCACGAGAAGGCCAAGGAGCATCGTGATGTCGTTCGATCGAATGGCAGAGAGGAAAAGCGTTCCGATCCCGCGCCACTGGAAAATCGGCTCGACGAGGAAGCTGCCCCACAGCGACGCGAAGAGCCCGGTGACAGCGAGCGTCACGATCGGCGGCGCCGACGCGCGCAGTCCGTGTCGGTACAAGACGCGAGGCTCCGGGATGCCGCGGGCCCGCGCGGCGGTGATGAAGTCCTCCTGGAGGACCCCAAGATTCAAGTTCCGGACTGTGTGAGCCGTTCCCCAGATCGTCAGGAAGACCACGGTCAGGAACGGCAGCGTCAGGTGTGACAGGAGGGAGACGAACCAACTTCCGAAGTGGAACTTGCCCGCCATGACCCGGAAGGCGAACGGCGTCGACGGCGCGATGGGGATTGCGTACACGAAGAGCAGCACGGCCAGCAAGGCGGCCACGGGCGGCGGAATGCTCATCGTGGACGTAGCCAGGAACGTCGTTGTCCGATCGAGGAACGATCCGGGGTGATTGGCATTCCGCGCTCCGAGCAGGATGCCGAGGAGCATCTGAACGACGAACGCGGTCGTGAAGAGGGCGACGGTCGGGACGGCGAACTCGCCGATCACGGAGAGCACGTTCGTGTCCTGGCGGTAGAGAATCGCAAACCCCTTCGCCGTCACGCCGAAATCGAAGGACAGGATGCGCAGCGCTCGGAAGTGGATCCGCAGGGGGACGGGGAGGTCGAACCCTCGCTCGTGCCGCGCCTGCTGGTACATCTCCTGGTGGATCTGCTTGTACTCCTCCTCGGTGATGTTCCCGCTTGCGAGCGCCCCCTGGGCCATCTGACCCGTGTCCCAGTAGAGCGTTTGCTCCACCTGCAGCACGAGCTGGGCGTCGAGGATGGCGCAGAAGACGTACACGAGGATGACGTAGATGAGGACGAACGAGGTCACGCGGATCGCCGCATACCTCCAGAAGCTCCCCTCCCGCATGGAGCAACCGCCTTTCCCGTCCCATTCCTGCGAGGCGATGATACCCTGAGTCCGAGGATTGCTCCCGCATCCTGTCGGGACGCGGGTCCGAAGAGCGACGGCGCATGGCTTTCTTGGCGCGAGCCGGCTAGGCTCGAGTCCGACGGAGGACGATCGGTGCGCGGGGAAAGGGATTGGGAAGGCGGTCGACCCTCGGGCGGGCTCCCTGTGATTCCTCTCTCGCCCGAGCGGGTCGACGCGGGGGCGGCCGTCCTTGCGAGGGCGTTCGCTCGCGACGCCGCGTGGGCGGCGGTTCTGCCGGACGAGGCGGAGCGACGGGCGGTCCTGCCTCGCGTATGGCGGGCGTTGGTCGGCTACTCCCTCATCTACGGCTCCGTGCTGACGACGCCGTCCCTCGACGGGGTCCTCTGCTTCTTGCCGCCGGGCGGAGCCCGCGTGACGGCGTGGCGAGAGCTTCGGACAGGGCTTCGCTTTGCTCGTATCCTCCTCTCCTTTTCGCCGGCGTCGCGCGCGAGGTTCCTACGGTTCTGGCCTCGTGTCGACGCGCTGCGCCGGAGCACGGTCGGTCGTACGCACGGGTACGTGTGGGCTCTCGGCGTGGAACCTGATCGACAGCGACAGGGCGTCGGCGGGGCTCTTCTGGAGGCCGCGTACGCGCGATGCGTCGCATCAGGCGGCCTGTGTGCACTCGAGACGGAGGTCCCAGAAAACGTTCGCTTCTACGAGGGGCATGGCTTCCGCGTCCTCCGGACGGAGACGATCGAGCCCCTCGGCGTGCGCGTCTGGATCCTCGCGCGTCACCTCGACAAGCTCTCAGTGCATCAACACGATCCGTAGGCGTAGACATCGACGATGTCGCTGATGTCGTCGTAGAGGACGCCGATGTCGCTTGTGTTGTTCCACACCGGCTCGGAGGCATTCCAGTGCAGGATCTCTTTCGTGTCGGCGCCGGCGCCGCTGTGGATCGTGACCACCGCTCCCGGCGCGAGCGCGAATCCGTCCGGGAACTGGAAGGTGTCGCCGTGCTCGTTCGACACCGACCAGCCGGTCATGTCGACGGCCTCCGATCCCGCATTCTCAAGCGTGAAGTACTCGTCGTTCAGGTTCGCGGCGTCCTCGGCGATCGCATCGAAGTGGAACGGCCAGACGAACCCGACGGTGTGATCCGGTGGCGGGGGCTCGGGCGGGAAAACGGTCACGACCTCGGTCGCCTGCGCTTGTCGCTCCTTGTGGTCGGTGACCGTGAGCGTCACGGAAAACGCATGCTCGGAGTCGGTCGTGTAGGTGTGCTCGGCCGTCACGCCCGTCGCGACGTCCCCGTCGCCGAAGTCCCAACCATAGGCGGCGATGGCTCCGTCTTCGGCGTACGAGCCGGAGGCGTCGACATGAATGGTAAGCGGCGACGTCCCCTCGCTCGGAGCGAGGGTGAACGAGGCGAGGAGTGCGGTCTCGGGTTCGAGACAACCTCCGACGGCGCCGGCAAGGGCGGCGACGGCGGCGAGCCCGACAGCGTGACGCACGGCTCGATACGGCATGCAACCAGCGTACCCGCAAGGCGGCGGGTTCGCACCGCTCGGAAGCCTTGTTGTGGGACGCGTGTGACCCCCCGCGAACGCTGTCCGGTGTCCACCTCGGTTCCGCCGTCCGAGGATTGACGGTGGTCGCCGATCGGTTCTACAATGACGGCCTCTTCGGGGGAAAGCGGCGGGCGGGGGCGAGAGCGCCCGACGCCCACGGGGGATGTGACCCAAGACGCACGACGACGGTAGTTCGCACGGAGACCGAGTTCCCTTCCATCGTACGGAGGCGGGGCTTCCCGCCGTTCCCAACATGCGATCGCGGATTGAAGCGCGCACGGCGGCCTTTCGAAGCTGCCGGCGGCCTCCGCGTTCGGAGGTGATCAGCGCTCCATGTACACGCGCGCCAAGTACCCCGTTGTGATCGTCGATCCAACGTGGGACGAAGACTCGTACGCCAGCCAACGCATCCGCGCGATCGCGGAGGAGCTTCGCCAGCTCGGGTACCCGACCCACGCGACGCACGACGTCAACGACGGGAAGGCGCTGATCGAGGCCAACCCGAACCTCGGGTGCCTCCTCGTGGCCTGGGATCCGAACGGACCGGAAGAGGTACGCCAGCTGATCCGCGCTGCGCGCAGCCACGGCGAGTACCTCCCTGTGTTCCTTGTCGCGGACCGCACCGAGGTCCGCGACATCGACCTGTTGGTCGTTGAACAGATCGACGAGTACATCTGGAAGCTGGAGGATCCGGCGGCGTTCGTCGCCGGCCGCGTCACCAGCGCGATCGAGAAGTACGCGAACATCCTCCTGCCGCCGTTCTTCGGCGCGATGGTCCGCTTTGCAGAGGAGTACGAGTACTCGTGGCACACGCCGGGCCACTGCGGCGGAACCGCGTTTCTGAAGTCGGCCGTCGGCCAGGAGTTCGTGCGTTTCTTCGGCGAGCAGCTGTTCCGATCCGACCTCTCCGTCTCGGTCAGCGAGATGGGTTCGCTCCTGAAGCACAGCGGGCCGGTCGGTCAGGCAGAGCGAAACGCGGCGATCGTCTTCGGGTCGGACGAAACGTACTTCGTCACGAACGGTTCCTCGACGTCGAACCGGATCGTCTTCCAGGCGTCGGTGACCGGCGGCGACAGCGTCGTCGTCGACCGCAACTGCCACAAGTCCGTCGAGCAGGCGATCCTCCTGACGGGGAGCTTGCCCACGTACCTCCTGCCGGACTCGAACAACTACGGGATCATCGGCCCGATCCCTCCGCACCGACTCGGGTGGCCGGAGATCATCGAGCGGATCCAGAACCACCCGCTCCTTCCACCGAACCAGAAGCCGAACGAGGCGGAGCTCCTTGTCATCACGAACTCGACCTACGACGGGCTCTGCTACGACGTGCGGCAGATCCTTGCCCAGATCGACGGGGGGGCGCGCCGCATTCACTTTGACGAAGCGTGGTACGCGTACGCGCGCTTCAACCCGATGTACGAGGATCGCTACGCGATGGCGATCCGCGTCGGCGAGAGTTCGTCGCCGACCATCTTCGCCACGCAGTCGACGCACAAGCTGCTCGCGGCGTTGTCGCAGGCGTCGATGATCCACGTGAAGTCGAGCCCGCGAGCGCCCGTGGAGCACGACCGGTTCAACGAGGCGTACATGATGCACAGCTCGACGTCGCCGCAGTACGCGATCATCGCGTCGAACGACGTGGCCGCGGCGATGATGTCGGGCGGCGCGGGCAAGGTCCTGACGCAGCAGTCGATCGATGAAGCCGTGGCGTTTCGCCAGGTCATGGCGCGCCTCGAGCGCGACCGCCGCGAGAAGAAGGACTGGTGGTTCCGTGTCTGGCAGCCGGACAAGGTGCGAACGCCGCGCGGCGTCGTTCGGTTCGAGGACGCCGAATCGGAGACGCTCTCGACGCGCCCGGAGTGCTGGACCCTGGAGCCGGGCGCGACGTGGCACGGGTTCAAGGGACTGACGCCCGGCTACTGCCTCCTCGACCCGATCAAGGTCACCCTCATCACCCCGGGCATCGCCCCGAACGGTTCGCTCTTGGACCCGTCGATTCCGCCGATCGCCCCCGACCTGCCGGCGCAGGCGTTCATCCCCGCTTCGATGGTGGCCGCGTTCCTCGACTCGGAAGGCATCGTGGCGGAGAAGACGGGGCACTACACCGTCCTCTTCCTCTTCTCGCTCGGGATCACCAAGGGGAAGTGGGGCACGCTGGTCAGCTCGTTGTTCGAGTTCAAGCACCTCTACGACACCGACGCACCGCTCGGCGAGGCGATCCCTTCGCTCGTCGACTACTACCCCGATCGGTACGGCGGGAACATGACGCTGCGCGACCTGTGCCAGGAGATGCACGGGTGCCTCCGCGAGCTCGACCTGTGCCAGAAGGAGCGAGCGTTGCGGCTCGTGGACAACCAGCCGATCCAGCGGGTTACACCGCACGACGCGTACCGGGCGCTCGTCAAGAACCGCGTGCAGCGCGTTCCGATCGATCGGCTCGAGGGGCGCGTCGTGGCCGTCGGCCTCGTCCCGTACCCGCCGGGGATCCCCGTCTTGATGCCCGGCGAAGAGGCCAACGCCGCGGTCTGCGACTACCTTCAGGGCCTCGAGGAGTTCGACGACCGATTCCCGGGCTTCGAGCACGAGATCCACGGAGTCGGCGCGCCGAGCGAGTCGGGAGGCGAAGGGCGTCCGGGCGGGAACCGCTACTGGGTCTACTGCCTGCCCGAACGAACGAGGCGGCGACGGCCGAAACGCCGTCCCTCGTAGTCCGCGGCGTCCGGGGGCGCCCTGTCGAGGCTAGTCCCAGCTCGTCTCGACGACGTCGGGTATCGCGAGCAGCGCGCGGCACGCCTCCAGCGCAGCCGGCGGCGTCCTGGTCCGCAGGTGGAAGGTCAGCTCGACCCTCCGCGGGTCCTTCGAGATCCGGCTCGCCGTGGCGAGGACGCGGAGTTCCTTGCCGGCGAACACTTCGCGGCAGCGCCGCTCGAGCGCTTCGGGGTCCACGGCCGCGGCGCGCACCCGGACCGTGTGGTAGTTCACGGTCGGGATCTTGTGGGAGAACCACGCGAGCAGGGTGAGAATCACGAGGGCGATGGCCGTGCTTCCCACGGCAATGATGTAGAGACCCTGCCCAATGACCACGCCGAGCGCGGCGACGAACCACACGCAAGCGGCCGTCGTGAGGCCGCGAACCATCTCCTCGGACTTAACGATCGCGCCGGCGCCGAGGAAGCCGATTCCGGTCATGATTCCGGCCAGGGCTCGCCCTGGGTCGACTGACGCACCGAACGACTGAGTCACCACCATCGCGAGGGTCGCCCCCAGACAGACGAGGATGTGCGTGCGCAGCCCCGCCGGCCGGCCGTGCGACTGACGTTCCAGTCCGATGACCCCTCCGAGCACTACGGCCACGAGCATCTTCGCCAAGGAAGTCAACTCAAACCCAGTCATGGGCGTCACCTCACGGGCCTTCGATGGGGCGATTCTACGGCAATCGGAGATGAGAGGGCATGTCGCCGATTCCGGTGAAGCGGAGCGGGCGCTTGTTCTGCGCGGTAGAATCGGCGCTCCCATGACGGCGAAAGGGTGGAGGCGAGACGTCGGGTCGATGGCGGCACTCTCCGTCGCTGCCGCCATTTGGGGGTTCTCGTTCGTGGCCCAGCGGGCGGCCATGGCCCACATCGGGCCGTACCTGTTCAACGGGATTCGCTTCCTCCTCGGCGCGCTGACACTCACTCCGGTCCTTCTTGTGCTCCGGCGTCGTCGCCGCGGAGCGAGCGAGCCGCGAGTGCGTCGACTCGCTCTCTTCGTTGGGGGAGCGGCAACGGGAGCGGTCCTGTTCATTGCGGCGACGCTCCAGCAGGTGGGCATGGTGACGACGGGCGCCGGCAAAGCGGGGTTCATCACGGGGCTCTACGTCGTCCTCGTTCCGCTCTTCGGGATCGTGCGCGGCCACCGGGTGCGCATCGCCGTCTGGATCTCCGCCTTCCTCGCCACCGGCGGCCTCTACCTCCTGAGCGGTGCGAGCGGCGGACCCATCGCGTGGGGCGACGTTCTCCTGCTCCTCGGTGCGTTCGCTTGGGCGGTTCATGTTCACTTGATCGGTTGGATGGCGGAGCGCGCGAACCCGATTGGAGTGGCCGTCGCGCAGTCGGTGGCGTGCGGCGTCCTCAGCCTTGCCGTCTCGTTCGCCGTGGAGACCACGTCCCTTTCCGCCGTGCGCGCCGCCGCTCCGGCCATCGCCTTCGCGGGGTTCCTGTCTGTCGGGGTTGCGTACACGCTCCAGATCGTCGGCCAGCGACGCCTTGACCCGTCGCGCGCCGGCGTTCTCCTGAGCCTCGAGGCCGCATTCGCCGTTCTCGGCGGTTGGGCGATCCTCGGCGAGGCCGTGACCGCACGGATGCTCGCCGGGTGCGCGCTCATGCTGTCCGGGATGATCCTCTCGAACGTGCGCCTCTCGGTTGGCCGGCCGCTTCTGCAGGACTAGACTGGAATGCCCTTCGCCTCTTCGGGGTGGAGGAGCTCTGTACGTTGGGAGGATCGAATGCGCAAAGTGAGCGTTCGTCGGAGAATCGTTGGGTACGTTCTTCTCGGCGTTCTGGCTGTCGCCGTCGCCGTCCTTGTCGGAGGGTGGGCGGCCGCGCCGACGACCGAGGGACTGATTCTGCATGCTGTCGGACAGGAAGGCTTGGCCGGCGCGGGGAACAACGAAGAGGCATACATCGTGGTCTCCGTCTACAACGCGGCGGGTCCGGTCGGCGGCCTCGCGGGCGGAAGCTTCTCCGTCGAGGCAGTCGTCGTGGCTCCCTTTGGAACGTCGGTCACGAAGTCGCGCGTCGTCGAAGCTCCTCGGGGCGTCTACCTGATCGGCGTCGTGCCCACGAAGGCGTCGACGGGATGGCAGAAGGGGCACTACATCGTCGCGGTCACGCTGACGTCGCCGAACGGATCGGGCGTGACGGTGACGGACCTGTCTGTCGACCTGTAGCGCTGGAATCTGTGTTCTCAAGGGGCGGGCGGAGCCGTGCCGCCCGCTCCCCTCTTCTGGGCTGCCGGTTACTGTTTCTCGTCCGGCGTCTTGACGCGCGCGTAGTCCTGCTTGGGCTTCGGCCGCCGCCACGGGCGGCCGATGAGGAGGCCGATCAGAATGCCCGCGCCGCACGTCAGCGCGAGCAGGACGACGCCCGAGACCGAGAAGGTCCACCCGAGGAACCGGACATCGAGCGGCGCCGCATTCTGCGCGACGAACGCCAGCATCAGGAAGACGAGGAGCGCGGTCACAACGAATCGCGTCGGTTTCATTCCTGCTCTCCTTTACCGTCGGGTTGTGCGAGACGGTCCCCACTCCGCCGGCTGCCCCGTGGACTCGAGAACCGCGAGCCACAGGTCGCCCTCGGGGTCGATCGTATTGCGGCGGCCGACCACCTCGCGCAGCGGGACGTGGGTGAACTGGTTGTTCCACAGGCCGACGAGCATTCCGGTCTTGCCGCACATCCCGGCGTGCACGGCGGCGCGCGCCAGGCTCGAGCAGAAGATCGAATCGTTCGGGTTCGCCGGCGCGGTACGAATCATGTAGCTCGGGTCGATGTACTTGAGCGAGTGCGTCACCCCGCGCGTCTCGAGGTGGGCGGAGATGCGCCTCTTGAGGAACTGGCCCACGTCGCGGAGTCGAACGTTGCCGGACGCGTCCACCTCGATGGCCTCGGTCTCCTCGTGGAGCAAGTCTTGGCCGGCTCCCTCCGCGACGACGATGACGGCGTGCCTCCGCGTCTCGAGGCGGCGCTCGATCCACGCGAGGAGGCCGCGCGCTCCGTCGAGCGCAAAGGGGACCTCCGGCACGAGCACCAGGTTGACGTCCGGCTCGGCGATCGCGGCGCTCGCGGCGATGTACCCCGACTGCCGCCCCATCAGTCGGACGAGGCCGACTCCGTTCAAGTACCCCTTGGCTTCCGTGTGGGCGGAGCGGATCGCTTGGATGGCGATCGAGAACGCCGTCTCGAACCCGAACGTCTTCTCGACCAAGTGGATGTCGTTGTCGATGGTTTTCGGTACGCCGATCACCGAGATCGGCAGGCCGCGGCGCTCGATCTCGCCGTAGATCTCTTCCGCGCCGCGCATCGTCCCGTCGCCGCCGAGGACGAGGAAGAGGCCGATCCCCATGTTCTTCAGGGTATCCACCATGGCTCCGACGTCTTGGGGACCGCGCGAGGAACCCAGGATCGTCCCGCCGCGGTGATGGATGTCGTCGACCAATTCCGGAGAGAGCTCGACCGGCTCGTAGCCGGAGCCGGGCACGAGACCCGCAAACCCGTACCGGAAGCCGTAGATCGTGGGCACGCCGTAGCTGTAGCAGAGCTCCATGACGGCGGCGCGGATGACGGTGTTCGTTCCCGGGCAGAGGCCTCCGCAGGTCACGATCGCGGCACGAACCGCCTTCGGGTCGAAGTAGATGCGCTCCCGTGGCCCGGCGCGTTCGAACGAATCGTCGACGCCCGCCAGCTCGCCGCCCGTGACGACGCGGTAGAGGACCCTCTCGTCGTCCGTGACGAAGTTGCAGACGCGATCGCCGCGTACGGTGGAGAGCGCGAGCGGCGACCGGCGTCCGGCCGGGCCTAGATCGGCGATCCGCAGGTCCACGATGATCCACCTCCCGAAGCCAAGAGTACGGAAAGCCGCGGCCCGATCCAACCGGCCGGCTCAGCCGCCGGAGGCGGCGCTTCCCGAACCAAGATCGGCAAACTGCAGCTCGTAGAGGGCCGCGTAGAGGCCGCCCGCCGCGACCAGCTCCTCGTGCGTTCCCTCCTCGACGACGGTTCCGTGATGCAGGACGAGGATCTTGTCCGACTCGCGGATCGTTGAGAGGCGATGGGCGATGACGATCGACGTCCGGCCCTCCATGATCTTGCGCAACGAGGACTGGATCACATGCTCGGTGTGCGAGTCGATGCTCGCCGTGGCCTCGTCGAGGACGAGGATTCGCGGGTCGAACGCGACGGCGCGAGCGAACGACAAGAGCTGGCGCTCGCCGACCGACAGAGTCGCCCCGCGCTCTTTCACCTCGGTCGCGTATCCGTCGGGGAGTGCCTCGACAAAGTCGGCGCTCACGAAGCGTGCCGCCTCGATCGCCTTCTCCTCCGGGATGTCGCTGCGGAGGCGGATGTTGTCCATCACGTCTCCCGCAAACAGGAATACGTCCTGCAGCACGACGGCCATCTGCGATCGCAGTGCGGCGAGGTCGTAGCTCTCGATCGGGCGGCCGTCGATCAGGACCTCGCCCTTCTGGATCGGGTACATGCGGAGCAGGATCCGGATGATCGTCGTCTTGCCGGCGCCCGTCGGCCCGACGATGGCCACCCGCTTGCCGGGGTCGGCGGTGAAGGAAACATCCTTCAGGATCCAGTCGCCCTCCGAGTAGGCGAACCAGACGTTCCGGAACTCGATCCGGCCGCGGAACTCCTCGACGCGCTCGCTGCCGCCGCGATCTTCCTCGGATTCGTCGAGGAGTCGGAAGATGCGCTCGGACGACGCCATCGCAGCTTGGAGCACGTTGTACCCCTCAGACAGGTTGAGGACCGGCTCGAACAGCATCCGCACGTACTGGATGAACGCGGTGAGCGCGCCGAGCGACAGCCCGCCGCGGATCACGCTCGGCCCGCTGTACCAGAGCACCAACGCGATGGCGAACGAGCTGAGGAAGCTCATGAGAGGGCGGAACACGGCAAACGTCATGATCTGCCGCATGTCGGCGTCGAACTTCGCCGTGTTGATCCCGAGGAAGCTGCGATTCGCCTGGGCCTCCTGTACGAAGACCTGGATGATGCGCATCCCCGAGATGGACTCCTGCAGGTACGCGTTCAGCCGTGCGAGTTGCTTGCGGACCTCGCGGTAGGCGGAGCGGGCGCGGTTCCGGAACTGCCAGGCGGCCAGAACAATCAGCGGGAAGAGGGCGAGCACGATGAGCGCGAGCCGCCACTCGAGCTGGACGATGACGATCACGATCCCGACGACCAGGAAGGCGTCGCGGAACAGGTTGACGAGCATCGACGTGAACAGCTCGTTGATCGCCGCAACGTCGTTCGTGGCGCGGGTCACGAGCCGCCCCACCGGCGTGCGGTCGAAGAACGAGAGCGGAAGCCGGAGGACGTGGCGGAAGATCTCGCGCCGCATGTCGTACATCACCCGCTGCCCGGTGTACTCGAGGAGGTAGACCTGAAGGACGGCGAAGGCGAACCGCACGAGGAGCGCGAACGCGTAGAGGAGCGCGAGGCGGGCGATGCCGGCGAGCGCTCCGCCGCGCAGCGTCTCGAGGTCGCGGGGTGGGAGCGAGGTGAGGCTCTTCCGTGTCGCGATCGCTCCTCCGGGGACCCGTGTGAACGCTTCGGGGTTCCGAGCGACGACGGACGATGCCGCGCGGTCGTCCTCCGACTCGAAGGCGTACCGCTCGCTCCCGAGCGCCCCGGCGCGCTCCCACTCCGCTCGCAGCGCCTCCGGCACGATCGCCGGGCGGATCAGGTAGCGCCCCTCGCCGAGCGAGAGCGGGTTGCCCGACGACGGAGGGGCATCGAGGGTGACGATCGCGTAGGGCAGCGCCATGTCGCGGTCGATGGCGGTCTTCGAGAAGTACGGGATCGCCAGCTCAAGTCCGGCGAGGACGATGGTGAGCGCGACGCACACGCCGAAGAGCGCTCGGTACGGCGTCAGGAAGCGGAGCATCCGGCGCATGAGGCGCGCGTCGAACGCTTTGCCCGCAATCTCATCGTCGAAGACGGGCGTCGTCATTCCATCACCGTCCTTCGCTCGGCCTGCTGCAGCGTCCAGATGCGGCGATAGATCCCCTCGCGCGCCGCCAGGTCCTCGTGGCGGCCCGCATCGACGATTCGTCCCCCGTCGAGAACGATGATCCGGTCGGCGTTGCGAACCGCCGAGATGCGGTGCGCGATGAGGATGCTCGTGCGCCCGTGGAAGAACTCACGAAGGTTGGCGAGGATGACCTCTTCGCGCTCGGCGTCCACGGCGGAGAGGGGATCGTCGAAGATGACCACCCGGGGCTCCAGGAGGAGGGCGCGAGCGATGGCGACGCGCTGCTTCTGGCCGCCGGAGAGCGAGAGCCCGCGCTCGCCGACGCGAGTCTCATAGCCCTGCGGGAACGCGGCGATCTCGTCGTGGATCCCGGCGAGGTGCGCCGCGTGTTCGATCTCCGCCCGCGACGCGTTCGGGCGCCCGAAGGCGATGTTCTCGGCAATGGTCGCCGAGAAGAGGAACGCGTCCTGCGGCACGAATCCGATCGTCCTGCGGAGCTCCGCGAGCGAGACGTCGCGGACGTCGGCGCCGCCGATCCGGACGGTTCCCGGCGGCGGGTCGAAGACGCGCGGAATCAGGTGCGCGAGCGTGCTCTTCCCGGATCCCGTCATCCCAACGATCCCGAGCGTGGTTCCCTCGTCGAGGTCGAGGTGGATGTCCGAGAGGGCGGGCGGCGCGCCGTCCGCCGAGGAGTAGGCGAACGTAAGGTCGCGGATCTCGATCCGCGTTCCCTGCATCAGGCGAGGCGCCTCCGGCTCGACGATCTCGGGTCGAACCGCGAGCAGGACGCCGATTCGCCCCAGGGAAGCGCGGCCGCGTTGGAAGACGTTCACGGCGTCGCCGAGCGCGATCATCGGCCAGATCAGCATGGACAGGTACTGCGCGAAGGCGACGAAGTCTCCGAGGGACACGGCGCCGCGGATCACGCGCCCGCCGCCGATCCATAGGGTCAGGGCGAGCGTCGCGCCGGAGAGAAGCTCGATCAAGGGGTGGAAGAGGCCGTGGACGCGCACGAGGGCCATGTTCTCGTTCGCGAGGGTCTGGTTCGTGCGGGCGAAGTCGCGCTCCGATCCCTCTTCCTGAACGAACGCCTTGAGGACGCGGATCCCCGACACGTT
>JAQTNX010000056.1 GCA_028713635.1 Candidatus Bipolaricaulis sp. | reverse complement strand
CGCCGAGGGCCTCGGCGGCGACTTGGAGGACCGCCGTGGAGAGGCCCTGCCCCATCTCCACCGTTCCGACGGCCACCGTGACGGAGCCGTCGGCCTCGAGTTTCATCGCAGCTCCGGCTTTGTCGAGTGACGGCGCCTTCCCGCCCAATCCAACGCCGTAGAGAACGCAGGCAACTCCCAGGCCGCGGCGGCGATCCGTGCTTGTTCGGTTGAATGCCTCGACGCGGGCGAGTCGCTCCGCCCAGTCGGCGAGCTCCGCGGCTCGGTCGAGCGTTTTTGCGATCCCCACGCTCGCTTCGATCCGGTGATCGGTCGAGGTTCGGTCGCCGGGATGCAGGACGTTGCGCCGCCGCACGTCGACGCGATCGAGTCCGAGGCGCTCCGCGATCCGGTCCATTTGCGATTCGTGGGGAAAGATGACCTGGGGGCTCCCGAACCCGCGAAATGCTCCGTTGGGCACGGTGTTCGTCGCGACGGAGCGCGCGGCGACGTGCACGTTCGGAATTCGGTACGGTCCCGCGGCGGTCACGAGGCTTCGCCACAGGACGGCGGAGGAGAGGGTCTGGTAGGCGCCGGCGTTGAGCACGACGTCGACGTCGATGGCCGTGATCGTGCCGTCGGCCTTCGCGCCCGTCCGGTAGCGCACGCGAGCCGGATGGCGCTTGCTCGTGGTGAGCACATCCTCTCCGCGCTCGAGGACGAGCTTCGCCGGTCGGCGCGCCGTCCACGCGACGAGGGCTGCAAGAGACGCGATCAGCGACGGAACGTCCTCTTTGCCTCCGAACGCCCCTCCCGTGGCTGTCTGGATCGCGCGGACCTTGGCGAGCGGAAGGCCGAGGACCTTCGCGACCGCACCCTGCACGTAGAACGGGCACTGCATCGACGCGTAGACCGCGATCGACCCGGCTTCGTCGGGGACGGCGATCGCGCCCTGGGGCTCGAGGTACGCGTGCTCCTGGTACCCGGTCTCGTACTCCCCTTCGACGACGACATCGGCCTGTGCGAACCCCTCGTCGGCGTCGCCCTTTGCGAGGACCATCCGGTTGAAGACATTGCCTCCGCCCTCGGCGGCCGCGGCCGCGCAGACGATGGGAGCATCGGGGTCGACCGCGCGTCTCGTGTCGGTGACCGCGGAGAGCGGCTGGTACTCGACGTGCACCCCGAGCGCCGCCCTGCGGGCAGCACGACGCGACGCCGCCCCGACCAAGGCTACGGGTTCGCCGATGTAGCGAACGATGCCGTTCGCGAGCGCCGGCTGATCGTCGTAGATCACGAGCACGACGTTTGCGCCGGGAACGTCCCGTTGGGTCACGACGCAGGTGACGTCCGGGTCGTCGAGCGCCTTCGAGGTGTCGATCGAGAGAACCTTGGCGTGCGGGTGGGGACTGCGAACGACGGCGACGTGGAGCATGCCGGGGAAGGCGAGGTCGTCGACGTATCTCGCTTCGCCCCGAACCTTGTCGACCGCGTCCGGTCGAGGAACGCTTGAGCCGATCAGCGTCGTTCGCTTCTCCATCCCTACAGACGACCTCCCATCGTCAGGGTGAGGATGGCCTTCTGCGTGTGAAGACGGTTCTCCGCCTGGTCGAGGATCCATGACAGCCTGTTGTCGCACACCTCGGCGTCCGCCTCGTTGCCGCGGTCGACGGGCATGCACTGGAGGAGGTACCCAGGGTTGCCAAGCTTCTTCTGGCGTTCCGCCGAGTACTTCCAGCTCACGTACTGCTTCGCGATCTCGGCTTCCTTCTCCTTGCCGATCTCGTAGCGGTCCTTCGTGAACCAGTTGCGTGGGAAGACGACCGTGGCGCCGTCGAGTGCCGAGTCGAGATCGTGCGAGACCTCGAACGACCCGCCCGACGCCGACGCGAGGTCGCGGCAGTCTTGCATGACCCTCGGGTCGAGGTCGTACTCGGGAGGGTTGGCCACGACGACGTTCATGCCGTACAGGGACGAGATGAGCGCCGTCCCCTGCACCGAGCACCAACCGCGGATCCACGGCGACCAGGCCCACATGATGACGATCTTCTTGCCTCTCACATCCGCGTCGAGCTTCTCGTGCATCGTGTAGATGTCGGTCAGAGACTGGCAAGGGTGGTTGATGTCCGACGCCATGTTGATGATCGGCACGCGGCAGTGCTTGGCGAACTTCTGCATCACCTCGTCGGCTTCACCGTAGTAGCGGATCTTGTCGTCGAGGAGGCGGATGCCCACGCCGTCGCAGTACCGCTCCATCGCCTCGGCGGTGTCCTTCACCGTCTCCCCCGCGCCCGGCTTGTCTTCAAGCGACAAGCGCGTCGTCTGCGGGTCGATGAACTGCGCGTGCCCTCCGAGCTGCGTCATCGCCGTCTCGAACGACATGCGCGTTCGCGTCGAGCCGGCGAAGAACATCATCGCGAACGTCTTGTACTCGAGCGTCGGGTGAGGAATGCGACTGTAGTACGCGCCCTTCAGTTGATCGGTGACCTTCATCGCGATGTCGTACTCCTCGCGCGTCCAGTCTGTCTCGGCGATCAGGTCCCGTCCCGCGAGATCGAACCAACTCATGCTGCCTCCTTCCGTGGCGCGGAGCTACCTCCCGCCCATGACGAGCGCCATGACGGCCTTGGCCGTGTGCAGCCGATTGGCCGCCTCATCGTAGATCACCGAGTGGGGTCCGTCGATCACCGCGTCGGTGACCTCTTTCCCTCGATCGGCGGGCAGGGCGTGCATGTAGATCGACTGCCTCTTCGTCAGCCTCATCCTCTCCTCGTTGCAGATCCAGTCGGTGTGGCGGCGGGCGGCTTCCTGAATCCCCTCGGCGGAGGTCGCAGCGTAGAACCCGCCCCAGTTCTTGGCGATGATCACGTCGGCATCCTCGAAGGCGTCGTCCATGCGGTGGGTGATCGTGATCGTCGATTCGTGGCGATCGGCATTCGTGCGGGCCGTTTCGACGATCTCCGGCATCAGGTCAAACCCCTCCGGATAGGCGAGGGTGATGTCCATTCCGTACCGCGCAAACAGGAGGAGCTGCGACTGGGGCACGGACAGCGGCTTCAGGTGCGACTCGGCGTAGGCCCACGAGATGCCGACCTTGAGGCCGCGGAGGTCCTTGCCAAACCGCTCCTGGATCGTCATCAGGTCCGCCAGAACCTGCATCGGATGATAGACATCGTCCTGCAGGTTCAGAACCGGGACGTCGGCCGCGGCCGCGATGTCGTTCATGTACCGGTTGCCGCGGCGGAACTCGCACGCGCGGATGGCGATCGCGTGGCCGTATCGGGACAGTACTTTCGCCGTGTCGGCCACTGTCTCTCCGTGGGACAACTGAAGGGTGCTCGGAGCGAGGAAGTGAGCGTGGCCACCGAGCTGCGTGATCCCCGCTTCGATCGAGTTGCGCGTTCGCGTCGACGCGTCGAAGAACAGCATGAAGAGCGTCTTGTAGAGCAGCCACGGGGTCGGCTCGTCGTGCGCGAACTTGATCTTCAGGTCGCGCGCCAGATCGAGCATGATGTCGATCTCTTCCCTCTCGAAGTCCTGGGTCGTGATGAAGTCCCGTCGGCGTAGCAGGTAAGGCATCGCTTCACTCTCCTTGTTCCCGCGTCACGGTTCGACGACAGGCGACGCGGGGAAAGGCGGCGTAGAACGCCGCCGCCCTGACCAATTGGTCGATCGACACCCTTTCGTTGGGGGCGTGGGCGAGCGCCTCGTCTCCCGGTCCGAACCCCACGACCGGAATCCCGTATACGCCCGAGATGACCGTCCCGTTGGTGCTGAAGTCCCATCGCGAGACCTCGGGATCGCCGCCGAACACCTGCCGGTACGTCTCGACGCCGGCGGCGATGACGGGGTGCGTCTCGTCGATCACCCACGCCGGGAACACCTTCTTCATCGGGTAGCGAAGGCCGGTGTACGCCGGCTCGTCGTAGTTGAGCTCGAGAACCTCGGCGTCGACGCCCACGTCGTGGAGCAGCTCCCGGGTCTCCGCGAGGACCGTGTCCCACGTCTCACCGACCGTCGTGCGCCGATCGATGTGGACCTCACAGCGATCGGGGACGGCGTTGACGGAAGGAGACCCCGAGACGATCTCCGAGATGACGATGCTCCCTTTCCCGAGGAACGGATCGCCGAGCAGCCGTGCGTTCAGTGCCTCGACGGCGGAGACGACCCGCGCCATCTTGTAGATGGCGTTCTCGCCCCGCTCCGGAGCGCTGGCGTGCGCCGAGACCCCCGTCGTGCGGATGCGGAACTCGACGCGTCCCCGCTGTCCTCGGTGAATGCGAAGGTTGGTCGGCTCGGTGATCACCGCGAGTTCCGGTACGAGTCCGTGCTTCTCGATCAGATGCCTCCAGCAGAGACCGTCGCAGTCCTCTTCCATCACCGATCCAACGACGTAGACCGTGAAGTCCCCCACGAGGTCGAGCTCCTTGAGGAGCTTCATTCCGTAGACCATCGAGGCCATTCCGCCCTTCTGGTCGGCGGCGCCGCGGCCGTACACCCACGCGCCGTCGATTTCTCCACCGAACGGAGGTCGCGTCCACGCGTCCGGACTCCCCACGTCGACCGTGTCGATGTGGGCGTCCATCGCGATCCGCGTCCGCCCGGATCCGATCCGCCCAATCACGCTTCCGAGCGCGTCCGTCGTCACGTCGTCAAAGCCGACCTGTTCCATCTCGCGGCGGATGACCTCGATGACGGCCGCTTCCTGGCCCGACAGGCTCTTCGTCTGAACGAGCCGGCTGGCGAAGCGAGCCACGTCGCCGCGCAGCGACGCAGCCCCCTCCAAGACCGAGGATCGCTTGACCATCTCGTCTCCTACCCCATGATGCAGGCCATCATTCCTTTCTGCCCGTGGAGGCGGTTCGCCGCCTGCTCGATGATCACGGAGTTCGGGCCGTCGATGACGTCGTCGGTGACCTCCATGTCGCGGTCGGCAGGCAGGCAGTGCATGTAGATCGCGTCGTTCGTCAGCTGCATCTTGTCTTGCGTCGTGATCCAGCTCTTGTTCGCCTCGAACAAGGCTTTCGCCTTCTCCGGATCCATGGGCGTCTTTCCGTCCGTCGGCTGTACGGTCCACGCCTTCGGGTAGACGACGTCGGCGCCCTTGAACGCCTGCTCCATGTCGTTCACGATCTTGAACCCGCCGCCGTGCTTCTTCGCGAGGTCCTTCGACGCCTGCAGCACCTTCGGGTCGAGATCGAAGCCCTTCGGATGGGCCAGGGTGACGTCCATGCCCATCGTCGTCGCCGCGATGATGCAGCTCTGCGGTACCGCGAGCGGCTTCTCCACCGAGCCGGAGTAGGCCCAGCTCATGACGAACTTCCTCCCCTGCAGGTTGTGTCCGAGCTTCTCCTGCATCGTCATGACGTCGGCCAGGTCCTGGCACGGATGGTACATGTCGTCTTCCATGTTGATGACCGGGACCTTCGACCAGTGTGCGAACTCGCGGATCATCTGGTTGCCCTTGCCGTACTTCCAGTCGGTGTACTTGCCGTAGATGCGGATCGCGATCGCGTCACCCATCTCGGCGAGCACGCGCGCAACGTCGCTGATGCGCTCGGTCTTGTAGGCCTTCTCGTCTCCCTTCAGAGCCGGTGTGTAGACGGCGTCCGACTGCAGGAAGTGGGCGTGGCCGCCGAGCTGCGTCATCGCGGCCTCGAACGAGTTCCGAGTGCGCAGGGACGTGTTGTAGAACAGCATGTGAAGCGTTTGCCCGTCGAGCACTCGGTGCGGCTCGCGACGGATGAACTTGCGCTTCAGGTCGTGCGCGGTGTCGAGGATGGCGTCCAGCTCGGCGCGCGAAAACTCCAACCAGGTGATGAAATCTCGTCCTCGTAACGTTGTGTTCGACATGGTCTCTCCTTGGATCTACTCCCTCATGATCGTGGTTCCCGCTTTGCCTTCCAGTGCGTCCGTCGCCTTGTCGAGCGACGTGATGATCGCCTTCTCGCCGCCCGACTCGATGAACCGGATCGCGGCGCGCACCTTGGGCTCCATCGAGCCCTTGGCGAAATGGCCTTCGGCTGCGTACTTCTTCGCTTCCGCCACGGTCATCCTGCTCAGGGCCTTCTCTTGCGGCGTCTTGTAGTGGAGCTTCACCTGCTCGACGTCCGTCAGGATCATGAAGATCGAGGCTCTCACGTCGGCGGCGAGCCGCTCGCCGGCGAGGTCCTTGTCGATGACGGCGTCGACGCCCTTCAGCCCTCCCTTCTCGCGGACGACCGGGATCCCGCCGCCGCCGGAGGCGATGACGATCGTGCGGGCGTCGACGAGCTGGCGAATGGCCTCCTTCTCGAAGATCTCAACCGGATCCGGGGACGGGACGACGCGGCGCCACCCTCGGCCGGCGTCCTCTTTCACGTCGTAGCCTTTCTCCTTCTTCAGGCGAGCGGCCTCATCGGCGCTGTAGAACGGGCCAACCGGCTTCGTCGGGTTGGCGAACGCCGGATCGGCCGTGTCGACGACCACTTGCGTGACGATCGTCGCGACCGGGATCGAGCCCTTTCCCTTGGCCGCGAGGAGGTTGATCAGGCTCTGCTGGATCATGTAGCCGATCAGCCCCTGGCTCTCGGCACCGCAGACGAAGAGCGGCATCGGCGCAGCGACCTCCTTGCCGACCTCGTTCTGGAGCAGGATGTTGCCGACCTGGGGCCCGTTCCCGTGGGTCACGACGATCTTGTACTTGCCCGAGTCCACCATGTGGGCGAGCTGCTCGCACGTGACGTGGACGTTCTTCATCTGCTCTTCGAACGTTCCGCGCTGTCCCGGCTGGAGTATGGCGTTTCCGCCGAGCGCGACGACGACCAGTTTCTTCTCGACTTGCATTCCATCACCCTTCCTGTTTCGTTGGCGGATGGGTTCGGGCCTAGGTCACGGCCTACGCCTCCCAGATCTCCCGCATCCGCGTCCAGTGCTCGACCATCTTCGTGAACGCCGCGTCCTCGTCCTGGTTCTCGACGGCATCCAGGATCTCCCGGTGCAGGTCGACGACGTGCTGCAGATCGCTCACGTTCTTCAAGTAGTAGTGCCGTGTGAACTCTCGGTAGACCCTCTGATCCATCGTGTCGATCAGCGGGACGAGGGCGGACCCCACGAGAGGGTTCCCCGCCGCGTCGGCCAGGGCGCGATGGAACGCCTTGTCGGCCGCGAAGTACGCGTCGAAGTCGTTCTCTGCGGCCCGGACACGCATCGTCTCGAGGATCTCGTGGAGCTGCTCGATCGCGGCCTCGTCCGACTTCTCGGCGGCCATCGCCGCCACGGGCGGCTCGAGGGCCTCGCGAGCCTCCATCACCTCGAGACAGCCGGCCTCGCTCTCGATCAGGTGGAGCGTGTTCGACTCGTCGATCGTGGACGGCGCTCGCAGAACGTAGTTTCCGCTTCCGGGACGCGACTCGATGATCGCCATCGCCTGGAGAGCCGACAGCGCTTCGCGAATGGACGGCCGGCTCACGCCCATCTGCTCGGCCAGCTCGAACTCCGACGGAAGGCGGCTCCCCACGGGGAAATCGCCTCGGTGGATCGCGTCGACGATCTGCTCGGCGGCGATCGCCGAGACCTTTCGCGACTGCACCCTACTGAACCGCATTGCCGTCTCCTTCTTCGCTCGATCTTGTGTCGTTCCCTTCGATGATACCCCCGCCCGCGCGGGCAGACCCAACCGACGCAGCGCAGGATCCTTGGGCGTGGGCTGACTGCCTCATGGGCGGTCCTCCTTCACGAGAACCAGGGCCGCCGCGGGGCAGGACGAGGCGCAGAGCCCGCAGCCTCGGCAGTCCGCTTCCGCGACGGTCTCCGCGCTGCGCCGAGCTCCGTACGGGCAGACGCGGACGCAGACTCCGCACTGCGTGCACGGGGTGCGGCTCCAGGTGAATCTCCAACCCTCTCGAACCTCCGCTCGTTCCGAAGCAGCGATGAGCCCCGCGAGGCCTGCCCCCGTCGCCTCGCTCGAGCTTTCGAAGCCAAGCGAGGCAAGGCGCGCCGACAGGTCTCGAAGGAGGTCGGCGAAGACCGACACGCCGCGCAGCACGGGCGCCGTGCAGACTCCGACGGCGGTCGCTCCTGCATAGAGCATCTCGACGGCATCGCTGGCGGTTTCGACGCCCCCCGTCCCGATGATGGGGCATCCTGTCTTGCGCGCGATGTCGGCGACGACGCGGAGAGCGATCGGCAGGATCGGCCGTCCCGAAAGCCACCCGTATCCTCCGAGTTGCGGGCGGCGCGAGGCGAGGTCGAAGCGTAGTGCGGGCCCGAGGGAGTCAATGGCCGTGATGGCCGATGCGCCGCTCGCGAGGCACGCGCGGGCGGTCTCGACGACGCCCGGCGCGTTGGCGCTCACCTTCGCGAACACCGGCACGGAGACGCGCCTCACCGCCTCCTCGACCATGCCGGGCACGGCCGACGCGTCGTACGAGACCACCTCGAGCGCGCAGGCCCCTGCTTCGGCCAACGCGGCGGCGAGCTCGCGGACGTCCTCGCGCGTCAGCCCTACGCTTGCGATCACCACCGCCCCCGCCTGGCGGGCGCGGGGGATCTCCCGCGCGATCCACCGTTCGGGGGAGAGGTCGGACCACCGTTCGGCGTTCAGGAGTCCACCGCTCGACCGCGCGATGTGCGGCACCGGGTTCACGGCCGCGCGCGCGCCGATCGTCTTGGTGACGACCGCGCCTGCGCCGGCGCGGTGGGCGCACGTGAGCGCGTCCCCGTCAAACGAGAGCGGGCCCGAGGCAAGCACGAAAGGGGTGCGGAGCTTCAGGCCGCAGAGGTTCGTGGCGAGGGCGGTCATCGAATCCCCCTCGTCCACAGGCGGCGTGCCTGGGCGTGGGCCTCGCGGCGTGCGGCCTCAAGGTCGACCGTCAGGAGTCCGCGGTCCCGGAAGAGCACTCGTCCGTCGACGACCGTGAGAGCAACATCCGTTCCGGACCGGAACAGAACGAGCTGCTCGGCGACGTTCTCGGGGGTGAGCGGCGTGTCGAGGTCGAGGCGTACGCCGACCACGTCGGCGCGCCGTCCCGGCGCCAGGAGGCCCGCGTTCACGCCGACGGCATCGGCGCCCCACGCCGTGGCCATGGCGAGCACCGTCCGTGCCGGCATGGCTCGCGCGTCACGTCGCACTCCCTTGGGAATGAGGAAGGCGGCGCGCATGACCTCGAACGGGTCGTTGATGTACCCATCGGTGCCGAGGCCGGGGCGGATCCCGGCCTCGAGCATCTCCGGGACCGGGGCGACGCCTCCGCCGACCTCGCAGTTGCTCGCCGGCATGTGGGCGAGACGCACCCGCCGCTTCGCCAGCACCGCAATCTCCTCGGCGTCGAGGGCAACACCCTGCGAGGCGAGCACCGAGCTGTCCCAGAACCCCAGCCGGTCGTACCAGATGGCAGGCCGCACTCCGTATCGCTCGAGGGTGTACGACGGCTCGTAGTCGCTCTCGGAGAGATGAAGGTGGATGCGCACGCCCGACTCGACGGCGAGCGCCTTTCCTTCGCGCACGAGCGCCTCCGAGCACGAGAACGACGTGTGGAGGCTCATCATCCCGGTCACGCGCCCCGTTCCGTGCGTCGCAGCGAACCCGGCATTCTCGAACAGCGCCGCGCGCGCCGCGGCATCGCCATGGCGCTCGGACGCCTCGAGCGAGAGCACGGCGCGGATTCCCGTCTCCTCGGCAACCCGGGCCTCGACGTCGAGGATGCCGGGCGCGGCGCGCGGCGCCTCGAGGACGTCGCACACGGTGGTGACGCCAGAGCGGATCATCCTCGCGCAGGCGAGACGGAAGGCCGCCTCGACCATCGCGGCATCGAGGCGATCCTCGACGCGCGGCCACCAGAACTCGGCGAGGAACGGGTAGAACCCGGCCGGCGGCTCCGCAAGGGGAATGCCGTGTGCCAGGATGCCGTAGGAATGCATGTGCGCGTTGACGAATCCCGGCACGAGGAGGAGGTCGCGCGCGTCGATCGTCTCGATTCCCCGCCGCGTTCCGACGAGGGCCTCGTTGGGGCCGACGTCCGCGATCGTGCCGTCGACGATCCGCACGCCCCATTCCATCTGCAACTCTGCGTCGGCCGCCGCCAGCAGGGCACCGCCGAGAACGATCCGCTCAGCCACGGCGCAGCACCTCCAGTCGAGCCGCCACGTCGGGGAGCTCGAGGCGGCGGAGCGTGTCGGGCGTCGGCCAGCCGCGGTCGGCGTCCCAACCGCGGAGTGCGTAGTACTCGTCGAGCATCTCCTCGGCGTGAGCGACCTCGCCGCGCGCGCCCATCGACGGCGACGGCTCTTCCTTGAAGCGACGCGGGAGCCGGTCGTCGGCGCGCGTGATCCCGTGCACGGCGTTGTAGGCGCGCATCAGGTTGTAGATTCGTTCACCGGTTTGCCGCAGGGCGTCGGGCGTCGTCTCGACCCCGGTCGCGTAGGTGAGGCCTTCCGCAAGGTCGGGCCAGTAGACCTCGGCCATCACGAACGTTCCGCCGGACTTGCAGACGCCGATCGAGTCGACGACGGCGCCCAGATCCTCGCCGTCCTTCACCAAGAACGGCTTGTGCCTCGTCGCGTGAGGGTCGGCCATCTCCGGCAGGAACTCGGTGCCGTAGCGTCGAGCGACCTCGTTCGGGCTGCCGGTCTCGTCGATCGTCGGGAACGCCTTCAGGTGGTCGGCTCCGCGGCTCGACGTGATGTGCGCGAGCCCCATCGACTGCTGGGCACGCCCATCCTGGGCGGGGATCTCGAGCCCCTTGACCTCCATGGCGTACTCCTCGGCACCCCGCCCGATGCGGCGCGCCGCCTCGCGGACCCCGAGCGACAAGAGGTCGCCGAGGCCCTCGCGGCGCGCGATCTTCTCGATCAACTCGAGCATGACGCGGTAGTCGCCCCACCGCAGCCCCAGGCCGCCGGTGTCCGCCTTCGTCAGGAGTCCCCTCTCGAACAGCTCAAACGCGAACGAGATCGACCGCCCGGTTGAGATCGTGTCCAATCCCAAGCGGTCGCACCGCTCGTTCGCGCGGAGGATGGACGGAAGGTTGTCGTTTCCGACCGCGGCGCCGAACGCGTTCAGGGTCTCATACTCGAGGCTGGACGTCACCACGCCGGCGAACTCCCCCGACGTTACGTGGAAGACCTTGTCGCAGCGGATCGGGCAGCCGAAGCACCCCGCGTCCTTCACCCAGTGGTCGCGACGCAGGGCGTCGCCGGCGATGCGGTCCGCCGCGGCGAAGTCGCCCGACTGGAAGTTGCGCGTCGGGAACCGCCCGATCTCGTTCATGACGGGGACGAGGCCCGAGGTTCCGTGACGGGAGATCGACGGGTAGAACTCGTTTCTCCGAATTCGCTCGTGCATCGCCCGCGCGAGCCGGGTGAACTCCGTCGGAGAGGCAATCGGCACGGGGCGCGAACCGCGGACGGCGATCGCCTTCAACTGCTTCGCGCCCATCACCGTGCCCACGCCCGTCCGGGCGAGGCTGCGGTTCGGCGAGGCCTGGATGGATGCGTAGCGAACGCCGTTCTCCGCTGCGGGGCCCACGCACGCAACCATGACGCGGTCGTCGGCCTTCGCCCGCCGGATCGCCGCCTCCGTCTCGACCGTATCGAGCCCCCACAGGCCGGCGGCGTCCTCGAGCCCGGCGCGGCCGTCGTCGATCCAGAGCCACACGGGGCGGCTCGCTCGGCCGGTGACGACGAGGTAGTCGTAGCCGCTCCGCTTCAGCTCCGGGCCGAACATGCCTCCGCAGTTGGCGTCCCCGTAGATGCCGGTGAGGGGGGACTTCGCAATGGCCTCGAAGCGCCCGGAGGTCGGCCAGGCCGTGCCGCACAGGGGGCCGGATGCGAGGATCAGATCGCTCTCCGGCGAGAGCGCGTCGACGGCGGGCGGGACCTCGTCCCAAAGAGTGCGGACGCCGAACCCGTTTCCACCAAGGTAGCGACGCCGGAGTTCCCGGGGCGTCTCGGCTGCGACGATCTCGCCGCTCGATAGATCGACCCGCAGGAACTGGCCTGCGTAACCGCCGGTTCGGCTCATCCTCGCCCTCCGACGTCGGCCAACCATCGCTTGAGGCCCAGCCCCTGCAGCGTCTCGTGCGTGGGGATGCCGTCCTCATCCCAGCCGCGGAGCGCGTAGTAGCGGGAGAGCATCTCGTCGAAGCGTTCGATGACGTGGTGCGTCGTCCGTCCGCCTCGCTCCACGGGCATCGGTTCCTCCGTGAATCGACTCGGAAGCCGGTCGTCCTTGGACGACAACCCCAGGCGCACATTGAACATCCGTTCGAGGTTGACGATGCGCTCGCCGGCGCGCAGGAGCTCGTCGCCCGTCGTCTCGACGCCGAGGGCGCGGGCCCCGCGGGCGAGGTCCTCGGGGTGCAGCGGATGGGTCTCCACCGTGCTGAACTTGCACACGCCGAGCGAGTCGGCCACGGCGCAGTAGTGCTCGCTGAAGACAACCAGGTCGGGCTTGTGGCGCTCGTCGTCCGGATCCATGACGCCCGGCAGGACGTGGGCCAGGTGCAAGCGAGCGGCCTCCTCGAGACCGGCGGTGTCGATCGTCGGCAACGCATAGAGGTGGTCGGCGCCGCGGTTCGACGTTGCGTGTCCGAGGCCGAAGCTCTTCGCCACGCGGCCCTCCTGCGACGGGATCTCGAGGCCCTTGACCTCCATGGCGTACCGGGAAGCGTCGCCGCCCAGGGTCGCCGCGGCCGTGCGCACGCCGGACGCGAGGAGGTCGCCGATGCCGCTGCGCGAGGAGATCCGGCGGATGGCCTCGACGACGGTCTCGGGGTCTCCCCACTCGAGCGACAGGGTCTCGTCGTCGAGCAGCCCGCGCTCGTGGCACTCCATGGCGAACGCGATCGCGGCCCCGGTGGACAGCGTGTCGAGGCCGAGTTCGTTGCAGAGCATGTTGGCGTAGATGATGACTTCCGGATCGGAGCAGTCGCACTGCGGCCCGAGGG
>JAQTNX010000055.1 GCA_028713635.1 Candidatus Bipolaricaulis sp. | reverse complement strand
CAAGGTTCCCGACGGATACGACGAGTTCTTCGGCGTCGAGGTCTTGGGGGACGCGTGCTGCGGCGGCGAGTACGGGCTCTCCGTCTTCGCCTGGTTCGACACCGGCAAGAGCACTGGCATCTTCGACTGGGTGGAGACGCGCGTCATGTTCCACACAGCGATCAGCCCCCATGCCGACCTGCGCTTCGGCATGAGCGTGACTCAGTCCGGAGGCAACTGGGTGGGCATGGGATTCGATCTCACCTGGTAGCCGCGGAGGAACGGCGTTTCTCGGGGCCCGCGCCAGCGGGCCCCTCTCGTTTCGGGAGCGGCGCGTTGACCGGGATACGTGAAGCCTCTACCATTCCGCGGGGGCGTGGGAGACGGTGCGGCCCGCCTGCCGCTCGATGGTTTCTCGGGGGGTGAGAGAGATGGCGGAGGATTCGGTTCGCGGAGTCGGGTATCGGTTCGTCATGCTCGGGTTGTTCATGCTGGTCATTGCGATGAACCAGCTCTTGTGGATCAGCTTTGCGCCCGTCACCGGAGAGGCCGCCGCCTTCTACGGCGTCTCCAACCTTGCGATCGGGCTTCTTTCCCTGGTCTTCATGGTCGTGTTCATCGTCGCCTCGATTCCCGCGTCGTGGATCCTCGACACCTACGGCATCCGCGTCGGCGTAGGGATCGGCGCCGTCTTGACCGGCGGTTTTGGACTTCTCCGCGGACTTCTGGCGCACGACTACACGTGGGTGCTCGTCTCGCAGATCGGCATCGCCGTCGGACAGCCGTTCATCCTGAACGCCATTGCGAAGATCTCCGGACGGTGGTTCCCCATGCGCGAGCGGGCGACGGCGACGGGCCTGGGCTCCCTCGCCATGTACGCCGGCATCTTCGCCGGGCTCGCCCTGACTCCGATCCTCGTGGTGCGCTGGGATCTGCCGACAGCCCTTCGCATCTACGGTGTCGCTGCCGTCGCAGGCGCCCTCGCCTTCCTCGCTTTCTCGCGGGAGCGTCCGCCGCACCCTGTCGGCCCGGAGGAGCGCTCGCTCGTCCTCGACGGCGTCCGCTCGATGCTCCGCAATCGAGGCTTCCTCATCCTCTTGGTCCTCTTCTTCATTGGTCTCGGAGCGTTCAACGCCGTGACGACGTGGGTTGAGGATATCGTCCGCTCCCGCGGTTTCTCGATCGGACAGGCGGGACTGGCCGGCGGCATGATGGTCGTTGGAGGGATTGTCGGTGCACTCATCATCCCTGCCCTGTCGGACCGCCTGCGCCGCCGCGTCCCGTTCATCCTCCTCGCCCTCGCCGGCTCGATCCCGGGACTCGTTGGCGTCGCGTACGCAGCCAGCTACGGGCTCCTGCTGGCGTCATCCTTCGTCCTCGGCGCCTTCCTCCTCTCGTCGGGACCGCTCGGCTTCCAGTACGCGGCCGAGATCACGCATCCGGCCCCAGAAGGGACGTCGAGCGGGCTCCTGCTCCTCGCGGGCCAGGTCTCGGGGATCGCCTTTATCGTTGGCATGGACGCCCTTCGCGCGCCGACGACGGGCGCCATGACGTCGCCGCTCCTTGTGCTCGTGGGCCTTCTCGCCCTCGCGTTCCTTCTCGCGACGCGCCTCCGCGAGCCGGAGGCGCTCGCCGCCGCGAAGTAGCTGGAGCGAATCCCCGCCCGCACCTCGCGAGACCACGTCCGGTTGTCGGCCGTGCCGTGGATCGCTACTCTGGCGTCCGCGCGGCGCTCAGAGTCTCGCCACCGCCGCGCGGGGGTGTGGGATGACTGATACGAGGCGCCTGTTCTACCTCGACAACCTGCGCGTCGCGCTCACGATGCTCCTCGTCGCGCATCACGTCGGCCAAGCGTACGGGCCGACCGGCGGGTCGTGGCCGATTCAGGAGGCCGCGCGCGCCGCGATCCTCGGACCGCTTTTCACGATCGACCGATCGTTCTTCATGAGCCTCTTCTTCCTCATCTCGGGATTCTTCTCCGCCGCGTCCTACGATGCGAAGGGGGGCCGAGCATTCGTCTGCGGTCGGCTCCTGCGCCTGGGGCTCCCGGTGGTTGTGTGGGCGCTCCTGATGGTCCCACTTCAGCTCTTCGTCTTCGGAGCGCCGGGCGGCGGCGCGAAGGCATGGCCGATCGACGTCGGCCACCTGTGGTTCCTCGAGCACTTGCTCCTCTTCAGTCTCGTCTATGCGCTCTGGCGCAGGATCCGCGGGAGCCGCACCCCGGCCGTTGTCACGGAGGCGCGTCCCCCCCGAACGTGGGCCATCCTTGCCTTCGCCATCGTGCTCGCTCCCATCTCCGGCCTGATCAGAATCCCGTTCCCAGTCGACCGATGGGTCTACCTCCTCGGCTTCTTCCGAGTTGCGTTTGCCGACGTCCCGCGCGACCTCGCCTTCTTCGTCCTCGGCCTGATGGCGTACCGACGCCAATGGCTCTCACGATTCTCCTCGCGCGCCGGGCGGGCGTGGCTTGCCGTCGCCGTGCTCCTCGCCGCGCTCATCGCCATCTACGATCTCGAGCTACACGATATCGTACCCATCGGAGAGCCGGCGTGGGGCACCCTGTACGTGTTCTGGGAGTCGCTGTTCTGCTGTGCCGCGTGCATCGGACTTCTCGTCCTCTTCCGCGACAAGGTGACGGCACACGGCAGGCTCGCGGCCGTCCTCAGCCGAAGCCAGTACGCGGCCTACATCGTCCACGTACCGGTGATCCTTGCCTTCCAGTACGCGGCGCTGCAGGCGACGCTTCCGCCGCTCGCCAAGTTCGTCCTCGTGACCCTCGTCAGCATCCCCGCGACCTTTGCTGTGGCGTACGCGGTGCGAAAGCCTCTTCACCTCTGACAGCTCGGGAAGGAGGCCGCATCAGGCAAGCGCGTGCCGGCCACCGAGCCCTCTGCGGCGAGGCGAAGCCGCGCCGACCGGCTAGCCGGCAACGCGGAGCTTCGCTCGCAGCGCACGCGCAACCGATTGCGGGACGAAGCTCGAGACGTCGCCGCCGTAGGCGCAGACCTCTTTGACCATCGACGAGGAGAGGAAGCTGTACTTGCCCGCCGTCATGAAGAAGACGCTTTCGAACTCGGGCGCGAGGTCACGGTTCGTGAGCGCCATCTGGAACTCGTTCTCGAAATCGGAGTTGGCGCGCAGGCCGCGAACGATCGCATCGGCGCCGCACGTTCGCGCGCAGTCGACGAGCAGGTCGTCGAAACTCAGCACTTCGAGTCCGTTCAGGCCCTCCTCAGCCAGCGCGGCGACGGTGATCTCCTGCCTCTCCTCGGCGGTGAACAGCGGATGCTTGTGCGGATTGGCGACGATGGCGACGTAGAGCTTGCTGAACAGCTTCCGCGCCCGGCGCACGATGTCGATGTGCCCGTAGGTAATCGGGTCAAAGCTTCCAGGGTAGATCGCAACCGCCATGATGCCCTGATCGTACCCGACCCCGCCGGGTCGTCCAAACTACGCCTTCGGACCGATCGTTGCGAGGTGGACGTTTTCGGGCTTCACGAAGCGTTCGACAGCCTCATGAACCGACGCCACGTCGATCGCTGCGAGCTTGGCCAGGATCTGCTCCGGGGAGAGGATCTCGCGCCCATTGATCGCCGCCGTCCCGAGGCGCATGGCGCGATTCGCGTTCGACTCGAGCCCGAGGATGAACGACCCCCGAATCCGGGCCTTGGCCAGCGCGATCTCATCGACGGGGATCGGCTCGTCGCGCAGCCGATGGAGTTCCGCAAGGAGAAGATCCGCCACGGCGTCCGCCGTCTCGGGGGCCACGCCGGCGTACGCCATCCACAGCCCCGCGTCGCTGTACCGGCTGATCGTGCTGTGCACGGCGTAGGCCAGTCCGCGGTCCTCGCGAACGGCACAGAACAGGCGCGAGCTCGTGCCGTCTCCGAGGACGGCGTTCGCAATCTCGAGCGGGTACCGGTGGGGGTCATCGGAGAGCGGGCCGGGAAGCGCGAGGTAGACGTGCGTCTGCCCGGTCGGCTGCACGTAGTGCTCCCGGGCGGGCCGGAACCGAGGCGGAATCCTCGATGGTGCCGCCGTCGCCTCGCGACCGTCCGCTCCCGTCAGTCGCTCCACGTCGGCGACCAGACGCTCCGCATCCAGCGCCCCGGCCGCGGCGATCACGAGGTTCGCAGGACGATAGACCTGCGCGTGAAACGCAGCGATGTCGTCCCTCGTGACGGTTTCGATCGATCGTCGCGTGCCTAGGATGTTTCGCGACAGCGGGTGGTCGTCCGGCCAGACCCCCCGCACGAACTGATCGAACGCGCGCTGCTCCGGGTCATCGTCGTACCCGCGAATCTCCTCCAAGACGACGGCCCGCTCGAGTTCGAGCTTGTCCGCCGCGAACGCTGGATGGAGAACCACGTCGAGGAGCAGCTCCGTCGCGGTCGCCAGACCGTCCGCCGGCACGTCGGCGTAGACGAACGTCGACTCCTTCCCCGTCGCCGCGTCGAGGAACCCGCCGACGGCGTCGATCTCCTGGGAGATCGCGAGCCCGGTTCGCGTCGTCGACCCCTTGAAAATGAGGTGTTCGACGAGGTGGGCGAGGCCGGGAAACGGCGCCGGGTCGTCACGCGACCCGGCGTTCACCCACACGCTCACGCTGACAGAACGGGACTGCGGAACCTCCTCCACGAGGATCCGCAGTCCGTTCGACAGGGTGACGCTCCTCATCCCCTCGTAGAGGGTCTGGACTACCACCGATCCTCGAATTCCCGCGCCGTCTCTTCTTCGGGCTGAAGCGGCTCGGTCTCGACCGGGGGAGGCGCCTCCTCCTTGCGAGGCTGGGAGCGTCGCCGCGGCTCGCGATCTTCGCGGGGCTCTCGCTCCGCTCGAGCAGGTTCGTGGTCTCCGCGAGCCTCTCGCTCGGGACGCCGCTCCCGCTCACGAGGTTCTTCGACCTCCTCGCGCTGCGGCTCGCGGCGCTTCTCTCCTTCCGGAACGATCCTCTGGAGCTTGTAGCGTCCCCGCTCGTCGATGTTGAGCACCTCGACCTTGACGAGGTCCCCGGTGCGGACGACATCCGTGACGCGACGGACGTAGTCGTCGGAGAGCGCGGAGATGTGGATGAGCCCCGTCACATCCGGAGCGAGCTCCACAAACGCACCGTAGTCGGTCGTGTTCGAGACCTTGCCCTCGATGATGTCGCCGACCTTGATCTCGACCGGAGGCGCAGCGGCTGGGGCCTTGCGCTCTCCGCCGCCGCGGCGTCCGCCGTCGCGCTCGCCGCGGTCCCGGCGGCCTCGCCGCTCCCTCGGCTCCCGCTCTTCGACGGAACCTGCGGGTTCGCCTTCCTCGACCCTGCGAAGGTCGGGGCGTCCCATCTTGTCCTCGCCGATGACCTCGATCGTGATCTCGTCGCCGACGTTCACAACGTCGCGAACGTTGGCCACATACCCCGAAGAGAGGTTCGAGACGTGCACGAGTCCCTCGCCGCCACCCCGGAGTTCGACGAACGCGCCGAAGTCGACGATCCGCGTGACGTGCGTCTTGATCCGGGTCCCGACCTCCAGTTCCATGGTCAGGTCCTCGATCCGCTGCTTCGCGGCAACGGCGGAGCTCTCGTCGACGGCGGCGATCTTCACCGTCCCGTCGTCGGAGATGTCGATCTCGGCCCCCGTCTCCTCGATGATCTGCCGGATGGTCTTTCCTCCCGGCCCGATGACGAGGCCGATCTTGTCGACCGAGATCGTCATGGTGATCAACTTGGGTGCGTACGGAGACAGCTCCGCGCGCGGGGTGGAAATCGCGCGCTCCATCTCGTCGAGGATTGCAAGGCGACCGCGCTTGGCCTGTTCGAGCGCTTGCCGAAGCGTGCTGCTGTCGATGCCTCCGACCTTCACGTCGAGCTGGAAGCCCGTGACGCCGTCCCGCGTTCCGACGACCTTGAAGTCCATGTCGCCGTCGTGGTCCTCGGCGCCCTGGATGTCCGGCAGGATGACTCGGCGGCCGGAGCTCGGCTCCTCGATCATCCCCATGGCGATCCCGGCCACGGCCTTCTTGACGGGGACGCCGGCGTCCATCATGGCGAGCGACGCGCTGCACACCGTCGCCATGGACGACGATCCGTTCGACTCGAGGATCTCCGACACGACGCGGACGACGTACGGAAACGCCTCCTCGGTGGGTAGCACGGCCTGGAGCGAGTTCTCGGCCAGGTATCCGTGTCCGATCGACCGGCGGCTCGGCGACCCGATCCGCCCCACTTCGCCGACGCAGAACGGCGGGAAGTTGTAGTGCAGCATGAACCGCTTCCGACCGTCGAACATCATCTGGTCGATGATCTGCTCGTCCCCGCGGGCGGCGCCGAGCGTGACGATCCCAAGGCTCTGCGTCTCTCCCCGCGTGAACAGGGACGACCCGTGCGTTCGGGGCAACACCCCGACTCGGCACGAGATCGGCCGGATCTCGTCCGGCCGGCGACCATCCAGGCGGAGTCCACGATCGAGGATCTGCTTCCGCATGTACTCCCGGAGCACGGCGTCGACCGCGCTGGAGATCGCTGCGGTCTGGACCGCCCCTTCGGGGGTTGTCGCCTCGACCGTCAGAAGCTGGGCAACGGCCTTCTCCCGCAGCCGTTCAATGAACTCCCCACGGCCCTGCTTGGTTCCAACGTCATGGATGCCGGGAAGCTCGTTCCAGATAAGGCTTCTCGCGCGCTCGACGAGCTCGCCCGCGGTCGGCGCGGGAGCCTCGATGGCCTTCTTGACAGGTTGGACCCGCGCGGCGAATCGCACTTGGAGCGCGATGAGCTCGCGAATCGCGTCGTGAGCGAGCTCGATGGCCTCGACAACCTCGGCCTCCGACAGCTCATCCATCATGCCTTCCACCATCGTGACGGTCTTCTCCGTCCCCGCCACCGTGATGTCAACGCCGCTCGCCGCAAGCGTCTCGGCGTCCGGATTGACGACGAAGCGTCCATCCTTGCGACCCACTTTCACGGCCGCAATCGGGCCCCCGAACGGAGCCTCGGAGATCATCAGGGCCGCTGAAGCTCCCGTGATGGCGAGAACACCCGGCGCGCAGTCCGGCTCCGCCGAGAGGACCGTCGCCACGACCTGCACTTCGTCGTTGTAGCCGTCCGGGAACAACGGCCGAATCGGACGATCGATCATCCGACCAATCAAGACGGCGCTGTCGCTCGGCTTTCCTTCTCGCTTGAAGAAGCCGCCAGGGATCTTGCCACTGGCGTAGAACCGCTCTTCGTAGTCGACACGCAGAGGGAAGTACCCGGCGTTCTGCGCCGCAGGCGCTGTGACAGCCGTCACGAGAACGTGGGTATCCCCACAGATGGCGAGGACCGCCCCGCCGGCCTGACGGGCGAGCTGCCCCGTTTCGAGCGCAAGCTCCTTCCCGTTGAAGTCAATGCTTTCGCGGATGTACATGGAACGTTCAGACTCCTCTGATTTCGAGGCGCTCAGACAGCGCCTTGTACGCCGACAAGTCACGGCGCTTGATGTACTTCAACATCCGTCGGCGTTGGCCGACCATTCGTCGCAGACCTCGCTGTGAGCTGAAGTCCTTCTTGTGTAGGTTGAGATGCTCCGTGAGTTCCTGGATCTGCGCGGTCAAGAGTGCAATCTGCACCGCCACGGATCCCGTGTCCCCAGTTGCCTGGCCGAATTCCCGAACGATCTCTGCCTTCTTCTCCGTCGACAAACCCATGGTTCCTCCTCCCACGTCCGAGCGAGGGATACTCCACTCTCCCAGGCGGGGTGCTAGTTCGTGTGCCTGCGTAGCAGGCGACCAACCTCTGATTGTACCCGCTCCTCGTCGATGGTGAGGAGCCGACCGTCCCGCATGAGCCACTGCCCCGCAACCAGGACGTCCGTGACGTCGCTTGACTGCGACGCAAACGCGATCGTCGAGGTCCCTTCACGGGCGGGCGTCGTGTGCACGCCGTCCAAAGACAGCAGCACGATGTCCGCTGCATCTCCGGGCTGGAGGCGGGCCGGCGGAAGCCCCAAAGCAACGCGACCCTCCTCGGTGGCCATCAAGACAGCGTCCTTGGCGGACAGCGCCCGGGGATCTTCCGAAGGCCCGCGAGCGAGGAGCCACGCGGCGCGCAACTCTTCGATCATGTCGAGCCGGTTGTTCGACGCCGCCCCGTCCGTTCCCAGGGCCACGCGGATACCGCGGGCCCGCATGGCCGCCACCGGGGCAAGCCCACTGCCAAGCTTCGAGTTGCTCTTCGGGCAGTGCGCAACCGCCACACCTCCGCGCCCCAGAAGGTCGAGGTCCGACGGACTGACGTGGACGCAATGCGCCGCGAGAACGGGGACCTCGAAGACGCCGAGCCGCTCCAGGTACTCCGGCGGGCTGCCTCCCGTCTGCGCCCGAACCGTGGCCACCTCGCGGCGCGACTCCGAAACGTGGGTGTGGATCCTCAGGCCGCGTTCCTGGGCAAGCTCCTTGGCGGCTCCCCAGACGTCCTCCCCGCACGTGTACGTGGAGTGTGGACTCACGGCAACGCCGATCCGGCCTCCCGCGGCCCCCTGCCACGTCGCAGCGATTCTCTCGGTCGTACGAAGCTCCTTCTCGCCGCCTTCCGACATCGACCGGGCGATCATGCCGTACGACAACAACGCTCGGACTCCGCTCTCCTCGACTGCCTGCGCAACCCGATCCGTGTGGAAGTACATGTCCGCGACGGCCACCGTCCCGCCGCGAACGGCCTCCGCCAGCGCGAGCAGCGTGCACCAGTAAACGTCTTCCGGACTGAGCTTCCGCTCCACGGGCCAGACGTGCCGTTCGAGCCACTCCTCCAGCGGGACGTCATCTGCCAGTCCCCGGAGAAGCACCATCGGCAGGTGGGTGTGAGCATTGACAAAGCCGGAGATGGCCAGCTTTCCGCCGGCGTCCACGATCTCATCCCCGGCATCCGGGGCAAGCGGCTCGCTCGAGACGCCATCGATGCGGTCGGCGCGGATGCGGACCCAGAAGCTGGTTGCTCCGCGCTCGGGAAGGCGAACGTCCCTCAGAAGGATTCCCATTCAGTCCTTTGCGCGCTTTGCATTGCTCCAATTGTACCCGCGCCGCTCGGGATCCTCCATTCCTTGCGTCGCGGATCGGTAGGATTGACCGATAGGGCGCGTATAAGCTAGTATAAGACATGCATGTCGGCAACGCTCCCGGACGGCAGGCGGAGGACGCCGCCTGCAAGCTCCTACGGAGCTTGGGGTACGCCATCGTCGCACGGAACTGGTCATTCCGAGGAGGAGAGCTGGACATCGTCGCGCGGGACGGAGACACCCTCGTGTTCGTCGAGGTCAAGGCCCGCTCGGGGAGCGGCTTCGGCGGCCCCGAAGCCGCCGTGAGCCGCGCAAAACAGCGGCGCCTCGCCGCCGCGGCGAGCGCCTTCATGGCCCGCACGGACGCCGATCTCCCGGCGCGGTTCGACGTAGTCGCTCTGGAGGGAGACCCCGTCCGCATCCACCGGGCGGCCTTCTCACTGGACGATGTTTGGCCGACTGACTAGCGGCGCCATCCTCGGGGTCCAAGCACAGCGCATCGACATCGAGTGCGACGTCTCCGGCGGCCTCCCGTGCTTTCAGATCGTCGGCCTGCCGGACAAGGAAGTCTCCGAGAGCCGCGAGAGGATCCGCAGCGCCCTGCGGAACGCGGGGTACTCCTTCCCCGCCGGACGGATCACCGCGAATCTCGCGCCGGCCGACGTTCGAAAGCACGGCGTGGCCTTCGACCTCCCCATCGCCTTGGCGATCCTCATCGCTTCGGGCCAGATTCCCGCTCCGCAAGCTCCTCTCCTCGTTGTCGGCGAACTGGCCCTCGACGGCGCCGTCCGACCGGTCGCCGGCGTGCTGCCCCTGACGCTGCAGGCCGCGGCGGACGGAATGGCGGGTGCGGTCGTTCCGATCGACAACCTCGCCGAGGCGGCCTTGGTGCCGAACGCCACTGTGTTCCCTGTGGCGTCGCTCGCGGACGCGGCGGCGCTGTTCCGCGGCGAACGCCCCATGTCCCCCGCACCCGCCCCTGCACGCAGCTCGGGACCGGCATCGGTTCCCCCTGCGCGCGACCTGGCGGAGGTTCGCGGCCAGTACGCGGCCAAACGCGCGCTCGAGATCGCTGCAGCGGGGGGACACAACCTCCTCAAGTAGTGAGCGCAACCCCTGCCCGCCTCTTGTGCTTCGGTTCGAGATGGCAAGGCGGCCTTGAGAAAGCCATGCCGCATGTGGGAGCGCGTCGACACAACCTCAGCGCCAGAAGCTCTTGCCTTCCTTCTCGCCCGGGGAGTAGCCAAGCAGCGTGTCCCGGGCCCTCTTCACGGCCTTCCTGTAACTATCAACCTTCCCCAGCCTCTCATTCGCGGGGCACAGGTCATTCCACTCCCGGACACGCTCTTTCGGGGGCAAGTCCGCAAACTGGGCGTCATGCTGCAGCAGCTTCGCGTCACGCCTGGCAAAGTGCGATGCGTGGCGGGTTCCGAACCACTTCCTCCTTGCTCTCCTGAATTCCCTCACGAGAGCATCTTCGCTGACCAGGGGGCTCCGGATCTCGAGCGTCAGGCGCCGTTGCCCAGGATCGCCCCAGGTCACAAAGCTCGTCGTCATCAGATAGGCGCTGGGAGTCTCCCCGAGCAGGATGTAGTTTGTCGCCTCTGCCTCAGAACTGCCAAGCCCTATCGCCAGTTGCTCCGAGACCAGACGAAGCCCATCCAGACATCCACCCGTGACTGCTTCTCGGAAGCTGCTGAATCGGTGGTCCGCCGTCCAAGCCACCATCTTCCGTTCTCCGAGCCGCCGCGCTTCGAGCGGCAACGCATCCAACTCCCCAGCCGAGACCTTTTCAATCCAAGCGGCTGCTTCCTCAATGGCGCCAAACGGGGGGTCCGGAAGTCCAAATTGCTGGACCCTCCATTTAGCAACCAGTCTCCCAAGATCCTCTCTCGCATCCAGAATGAGCCTGGCCCTGAGCCTCTCGATCAGCTCGGGGTACTGTGTTGCGGTATGCCGTCGCACACCGGCATTGACCTGCTCAAGAAACTCAGCGACTGCTACGTCGAGATCCTCTTCCGTAATGCCCTCGACGTTCCCCCACCGGAGCAAGAAGTCCTTCCATTGCTCATCGCCAATGAAGAACCCAAGTTTCCGCTCCATCGCTTCCTTCGCCTGCGTCTCCTGATCGCGCTCGTCACGCATCCAATTCACGTTGCCACCCCCAAGAAGAGGTCCCCGCGCGAAGGTTTCTTCGCACGGGGACCAACGTCGGTCGGCTCAAACCCGCGACGCTCGCAGACTACTGCGCGACCCTGAGCGAAGTCAACAGAAGGTGATCGAAGTCCACTCCAGATGAGTCCGTCCACCCAGATGGACGTCTGTCCGAGAGGGCCTTCCGTCCGCCTATAGGCAACCCGGCAGGCAGTGACGCAGTTTCCCCGCTCGTGATCTGTGCGACCCTCACCGGGCCACCGCTTCCACGTCCTCTGGCGGGAACACTCCTGTGCCTGACCGCGCACATTCGGTGAGATGAGCTAGATCAAATGCGCCCACCTGCTGAGTTACGTAAGTTAGGGCAGCGTCGCGCCCGCACTCGATCAGCGCGAGCGCGTTGTCGGGCCCGGCCTCGCGGATCAGGGCCTCCAACCTGTCGTGGAGCTCATCCGGCAAGTCGCTGACCTCGGGGGGCAGTCCCTTCAACGAGTAGTCGATTGCATCCATGGCTCGCCACCATGCCGCATCCCAGGCGGCCCGTTGCCGCTCTTGCCCCGCGGGGGCGGCCCGCGGAGCGACCTTCTGAAACCAACGCCGCGCCCTTCTCAGTCGCCTAGCCAATGTAGATCTTCCCTTCGTGCCGTAGGCAATCCGTTGCCTCATCAAGCAGCCACGCAAAGAGAGCGAGCATTAGCCTGGGTGTCATTGGCTTCTCCCACTCGTCGTCTTCGAGAGATGCTACCTGGGCAATTGGGTGCAACATGGCCCCGTAGATCTGGGCAGACGTGGGTAGGACGTAGTCCGACTGGTAGTCCGGCTGTGAGGATAGGCGTTTCCGCCTGTCTGTGTTCCTTCGCGTGCCCATAGCTACCACCTTTCGCTCGGATACATCCACTCAGCGATATGGGGCCACTGTTCCCCCTGAGTGGATCGCCCCGAGCGGGCGGCGCTGTCACGCAATCCCACTATATGGTGAGAGTCTGATGCACGTCAATACCCTTGCATGGTACATTACTCACGCGGCATGAGCGGACAGATGACGGGTATCAGTCCGAGGCCGGTGTCGGATCTTCGCCTAGCGTGCGGTATTCGGTATGATCTTGCACCATGGCCGCAAGAGAGGACAGGATAACGGTATACCTCGACAAGCAGGCTCGGGCAGACAAGCTCCTGCCCCGCTTGGAGAAGATCGCGGAACGCGAGCGGCGAGCTGTGTCGTTCATCGTGTGCGATGCCGTTCGCGCGTACCTCGCCAAGGTTGAGGGCAAGAAGAGGCCGTAGGAGTGCGTCGAGGCATCCGCTCTCCCGTCTCGTCATGAGCGAGAGCGACTACGGTCTCCAGTTGGTCGGCGGGAACGCTCTCGGCGGTGGGAAGTCAGTGGTGCTGCTATCCTCGATGCCGTCCAGATACCAGGCCTGTCTCGCCAGGTCAAGCCGGACAAGGAACCGCGTGAACCCCTCGTCGAATCGGTAGAGCAGAGCATCGCCGCGCTGCTCTGCCACGCCGAGGGTCTCAAACTCGATCCGGCGGCCATGCCACATGATGGCCTTGAGGATCGGGAACGCCCGGCCTGCTCTGTAGCTGACAAGTGCGTCGACTGGCTCGCTCACCCACATGGTCTTCATCGTAGCCGGTGAAGACGCTGATTGGCTAGCAGGGGGAGCCGCGTAGTATCCTGCAGTCAAAGAGAGGAGGAGTGGAACTATGCCTGAGCGCAAGATCCTCGACAAGCTCTCCATCTACATTCCACTGGAGAAGGCGAAACAACACCCAGTTGAGCGGCTGATGGAGCTCGGGAAGAG
>JAQTNX010000054.1 GCA_028713635.1 Candidatus Bipolaricaulis sp. | reverse complement strand
CCGTCTCCCTCGTCTCGAGCTCTCGTCGATACGGCTCGCCATCGACCCAACGGAGCAGGGTCGCGTTCACGTCGGCGGAAGCCGCAGACACGCGGATCCTCGAGACAAGCTGCCCTTCGCAGTTCCGGATCGGCCGTTGAAGGATGAGCGGGGTGTCGTTCGCGAGCGCCTCGAGCCAGTCGAGCCAGTCGAGCTCCGACCGGACGGCAACCGGATCGGCTCCGTGTCCGCCCATGGCCTCCGTCACGGGGACGTGAAGCCGGAGCACGTACGCGACCCGGTCGCGCCCCGTGACCTTGTAGGTGACGGCGTCGCCGTGGCGGAGGAAGTCGATCGACCGTACGTCCACGTCGTAGCGGCCGAGGACCTCGCGAGCCAATGCATCGTAGGGCAATCGTTCCACGAAGGGGACCTCCTCTCGATCCGCGTCAGTACCCAAGCCCCTTGTAGTGGGCCTCAAGATGCGCGGTGATCTTCGCTGGATCGAGCCCGACGTCCGCGACAATCGCCTGCAGCAGCCTCGGCTCGCCGAACTCGACGCGCACAGGGTGCCGGAAACGGAGTCGACCCAGGGCCCGGAGAAGGGGATTCCGCGACAGGAGGTGGAAGATCGCGGTGATCGAGGCGCCCCAGATCCGCCATGGGACGAGGTAGCAGGGTCGTGCGCCAGGCTCCGTCGCGAGCATCGCGACGAGAACTCCGAGCCCGGGGCGCCAAGGCTGCCGTGGATCTCTGGAGTCCGGAGCGATCGCGAGCAGACCTCCGCCGCGGACGTGGTCGGCGGCTCGACGTAGCGCAGACTCGTTCGCCGTGCGCGCGACATCGCGGGGCGGCGGTGGATCCAACTTGTAGGCCAGCCAGCCTACCGCGCGCGGAAGGAGTCCCTTTCGCCCGGATGTCCTCGCGGTGAGTGGCGTCGTGACGTAGACGGGAAACATGGTCCGCGCGATGTTCGGTCCGAGCTTCGCGATGTAGCTTGCGGTCACCATCTTCACGTCCGGTCGATTGACGGCCGCCGCGAGGAGCGGCGGAGTCAAGAGCGGCCCGTGCCGGCCGTAGGTGATGATCGGCGACGTGAGCATCAGGTCCCGTGTCGTATCCGACCACACGGCTTGCCACGGGATCGGCGGGCGCGCGAGCAGCGTCCTGCACGCGTCGGACGTCCCCCAGCGTTCGATCAGGTCGTCGGCGTCCTGGGCCATCGCGAGCAGAGGCGAGATCGGAAGGAAGAGATCGGCCAAGCGATACAGGACAGAATAGGAGGGACAGCGCTTCAGTTCAGCCAGGTGCGCCTTGTACAGCGGCTCGATTCCGCCGTCGGCGAACGCTCTGCGCAACTCCGTCGTCGCCTCCCGAAGGGTTCGCACGGCCTGACTCGCCTCCCCGCCGTTCCCTGCTCGGCATGGCCTACGGGAGGATTCTAGACGACGCGCCCCGCTCCAGGGAAACCGCCGTTACGAGGCGTAGGGTTGCACACCCGCTCGCGCTGAGCCTTGATCATTGGGCGCTCGATGCGGACGTAGACCCAGACGCGCAGTCCCAGCATCCACGCACCAAGGGCAGCCTGCGGGAGGGCGAGGCAGAGGAGGAGAAGGTCGGCCCAAGAACCCCGCACGGCGTAGACCGCACCCCAGCAGCCTGCAAAGGGAATCCACATCGGCGCCCACAGGAAGTCGGACATCCGCTTCGTCCCTGAGAAGGCCATCCTGCGTCCTCGCCTCGGCTTCTGCATCTCGGCGAAACATCGAGGGCAATAGGTTTCCAGGCGGATGAACCATCGCACAGCGACGACGAGCTCACGTCTGCGAAGGATCGGGGCCCCGCAGCCGGCACAGCGGATGCCGTTCCTCAGGCCCGTCGCTACTCGCGTGTTTTGGTTCATCCTCTCTCCTTCGAGTTCAGCATAGGGTGGGGATGCAGGCTCGTCCAATGCCCGACCGGCGTCTAGGCTGTACCCTCTCCTCGAATGAAGACGGAAGAGAAGGCTTTCGCTCTCATGGCGATCGCCGCGGCGGCTGTCGGCGCGGCGGCGGCGCCAGCTACGCTGATTCTGTTCGGCGGTACCGTCATCCCCATGACCGCCCCGGACGTTGCGTTCGAGGCCATCGCGATCGCCGGAGAGCGGATCCTCGCACTCGGGGAGGACGAGGAGATCCTCTCCCTCGCCGGACCCGAGACGCAGGTTATCAAGCTCGAGGGGAAGGCGGTTCTGCCGGGGTTCATCGACCCACACACCCACCTTCTGGCCGATGCGCCTCAGGAGAGCCTGTCCGTGGCGGCCGCCCAGATGCAGGCGCTCGCCTGCGGGATCACGTCCGCGGCGGAGATGCTTGTCCGACCTGACGAGCTGCCCGCATTCACGGCGGCCGCCGAGCACGGGGAGGTCCGCCTCCGCACGAGCCTCTACCTGGCCTACAACGACCTTTGCGGGAACGTCTTCGGCCCGTGGTACGTCAACTACGAGCCGTTCGCGGAGATCGCCCCACGACTGCGGATTGCCGGCGTGAAGGTGTTCGCGGAGCGGTCCACGTGCGGCGATGAGCGGGCCGCGATCTCGTTCAGCGACCCACTCCGCCGACTCCTCTCGCCCGCCGGCACGTTCTGGTACGGGGAAGACCGGCCGTTGTTCGCCGCTCCGGAGCTCGCCGCCATTGTGAGCGACGCGGCAGGTCGAGGCTTCCCCGTCGCCGTCCACGCGATCGGAGACGGGGCGGTCGAGACGGTGCTCGGAGCCCTCGAACTGGCCGGGGCGAACGCTCTGGCGCTCCGGCCGATGGTCCTGCACAACCTCTTCCTCCGCGATGACCTCGTTCCGGCGTTCGCCCGCCTCGGCGTCGTCGCCGCGGTCGAGTCGACCAACGCGTGCTTCGTCGACGTCTACGACGACCTGCTTCCGACGCTTCGCAACACGCTCGTGCGCCGGTGGGGCGACCTCGTCGGGAGCGGAGCCCGCGTCGTCGCGGACAGCGACTGGCCGTGGTGCGATCCGGGCTTCCTGAGTCCCCTCGTCCGCCTCGCAAACCTCGTCTCGCCGATGAACGCGAGTTCCGCGTATGCGTCGTGGGAGCCGTGCAGGCCGCTCGCATCGACCCAGCTTGTCTCGGTCTGGCAAGGGCTACGGATGATGACAAGCGAGGCGGCGTACGCCCTGCACTGCGAAGCCGAGTGCGGAATACTCGAGCCAGGGAAGCTGGCCGACGTCGTCGTCCTCTCCGCGAACCCTCTCACAACGCTACCGTCTGAGCTGCCCTTCCTTCGCGTTTCGATGTGCCTTGTGGGCGGTCGAATCGAGTGGCGAGACGCCGAGGTGGCCTCCCAGGCAAGCGGCTCGAGGTGATGACACGCGTCCTCTGCCGAGGGCCGTGGGTGTCGATCGCCGATCCGCCTATCCGAAGCTGCACCGGTTTCGCCCGGCCGCCTTGCTTTGGTGGAGCAACTCGTCGGCTCGGCGGACAGCTTCGGCGGCCGTCTCCGAACTTCTGGCGACGGTTCCGCCGATGGACACCGTCACCGACAGGGCAACCCCGTCGACCGTGAGGGATGAGGCGGATACGAGAAGCCGTAGTGTCTCCGCACGGCGAGCCAACTCGTCGACGGTGATCTTCTCCAGGATGCCGATGAACTCCTCGCCGCCCCAGCGGCCGGCGACGTCGTACGTGCGGACGTTGGACTTGAGCGTGGTCGCAACCATGCGCAGAACGCGATCCCCCGTCGCGTGGCCGTAGCGGTCGTTGAACGCCTTGAAGTGATCGACGTCGATCATGAGGACGCCGTACGCCCACCCGTAGCGGTCAAGCTCAGCGTGCCTCGCCGCGAGGGCAGCTTCGGCGTATCGTCGGTTCCCGATTTCCGTGAGGGCGTCAACGAGCGCCAGCTCCCGAAGCGCACCGATCTCTTCGCGCATCGACGCCCGCGCGGCGTTGTCGTCAAACACCTCGATCCCTCCAACGATATGCCCCTGGGCGTCGCGGATCGGCGAAGTGCGCACGAGCACCGGCACCCTGTGACCGTCGCGATGGCGCAGGAAGACCTCGGCCTCGCGCGCCTGTCCGTCGTTCATCGTCGCCTCAAGCGGACACCCGAACAGACAGAGGGAGTGGCCCTCAGCATCGACGTGCATGAGGAAGTTGTCGGAGCACGCCGATCCCACGACATCGGACGCCGCGTACCCCGTAAGCTCCTCCGCACCGCGGTTCCAGAACTTGATCCTGCGCGACCGGTCGACGAGGTACACGCCGTTCGTCAGCTGATTCAGGAAGTCGTGAGAGGACTCAAGACCGAAGCCCACGCTCTTGTCCATTGGCTACGATGCCTCCACACAACTCATCGTACAGCCGCTCCCGGAGCGGCCAAATCACGACTGAGATCCGCCGTGTTCCGACGAAGGTTGACGTCCGCTCGCCCGGCTTCGAGTTCGAGACTCCGACCTTCGATCGCGCCGACGACGGGAAAACCCTGCGTGGCGGCAGCGGCACGTGTGTCCACGTCGACGCGCGGCAACCCGAACGCCCTGCCCAGCGCATCACTCAGGCCCGACGCCGCAGGTACGCGTCGGAGACAACGTAGGTGACGACGGCCAACCCGAGCACACTTCCAAGTGCCGCGGCGGGGACGGCAACGTCAAGGATGAGGCCATAGGCGATCGTCAGGCCTGCCAGGGCGAGGACCGTGAGAACAAGAGCGTTGCGGGCCGCGTGGTCGCGGATTGCGCGCGAGCGCTCGTCTCGGCGGAACGGAGCGGCTCCACCGTCCTCCTTCACGACATACCGGCCACACCACGGCGCGAGGAGGAAGAAGACAAGCGCCCCAACGCAGGCCGCAACCGAACCCCACCACGAGAGGCCGCCAGCGTAGAGCGCGGCGCCGAGGACCGCCGCCAGCACAGCCCGCGAAACCACGTACCGAGCGTTCACGTCAAGATCCCTCCTTCGTCGTTCCCCCCAACCAGAAGAGCTCGTCAACGCGGACAGACAGGGCCCGAGCGAGTTCGAGCGCAAGACGAACCGAAGGTTCGTAGCCACCCTTCTCGATGGCATGGATCGTCTGTCGAGTGACTCCTACGGCCCGCGCGAGACTCTCCTGGGTCCAGCCATGATCCGCGCGCATGGCCCGTAGATTGTTCTCGAGAGGCACGTGATCTCCCTTATGTAAAGGATACTGTACAGCGTACCGAGTTCTGTTTGGAATGTCCAGTGTGTTTTACATCGCCAATCCCTCTCGCCCAAGCTGCGACGAGCACATGGGCAAGCCAAGCCGACGAAACGACCTCGCCGGGCGAGTCAGCAGCGAACGACGCTCTGCCGACCCGCGAGCACCGAGGCACTCCCACGTGAGGTCGAATCGACTCGGCCAAGGCCCCGTGAGCCGCAGTGCAGGCTCTGCCCTTGAGCGGACAGACCAAGCCTCTCGACGCGTCCGTCCGCCCTCAGTGCAGAATGGGAACGAAAAGCGCTTGCAGGGGCACCGCGAAGCAGAAGACGTTCGAGTACAGGGCTCGCGCCGCCGCGCACACGAAGGGAAGGTCTCGGGCGTCGGCGTGCATCGGGACGAAGACCTTGGCCGGCAACGTCCGGATGAAGGCGCCGTACGCCGGATCTGTCATCCAGTACTCCGGGACGAAAGCGATGTCGACCGGCAGGCCGGCGAACGCGTGGGAGATCGCCAACGGCCCAAGATCGATCAGGTGGATGTCTCCGGTGTGAAGCAGAATCGCTCCGCCCAGGTGAACGCGGAACCCGACGTTTCGGAGGGCCCTTGTCGACGAATGCGGGTAATCGATGACGTCCAGATCGATGCCGGCGACCGTCAGGGACCTCGTTTCCCACGCTCCGAGATCGATCGAGACCAGCCGCTCCTCAGACACCCCGACCGCTGCGGGACGAACCTGCGCAATGACGTCGGCCGGGGCGACGAGCAACGACGAGGGGACCGCCACAAGCTGGGCAACAATCGGAGCCGCCGCGAAGTGGTCGTCATGGGAGTGGGTTACGAGGATGAGGTCGATGTTGTCGAAGGGCGGCTCGCAGCGCGTCATCCGGTCCCCGACTCCGGGGCCGAGCTGGAAGTAGTGCAGCGCGTCGACGGCGACCTTCTTCTCGCCCCATTGGAGGATGAACCCCGCGTTGCCGACGAGCGTCACCGCGACGGCCTCCCCCGCCCGCCCGAAGCTCACGGTCTGTCGCGCGGTCGCCCCCGAGGCGTCACAGACCGAGAACTCGATCGTCTCCAGCCCCGTCCACTCGGGGGACGGGGGCACGATCTCGACCTCTCCTTCGCCGAACCGGACGATGAAGCCTCCACGGCTGGAAGCTGTCCAGGTCATGGACCCTATGTCGTCATCTACGTCGGTGACGACGTCAGCAAGACGGATCGTCTGGAAGCCCTCGTCTGTCCTTGCGAATTGGTCTCGAATCGAGAGAACCGGCGGGTCGTTCACCGGCGACACGCTGATGTGGATGTCCTGGCTCGCGCAGGCTCCCGCGGGGTCACAGACGACGAGCGTCACGAACGTCTCGCCCCACCACTCCGCGTCACGAAGCGAGAAGTAGATGCGCCCTCGCACGATCCTCATGTCCACGTGGGAACCCTCGGAACATGACCAGACCAGCTGGTCGAGGGCGTGGTCCGGGTCCGACGCGATGTCTCGGATCTCGAGAGCGGGGAGTCTCTCCCCTTCGTGAGCCGTCATCTCCGGAATCACCTCAAGCTCTGGCGGCTCGTTCCCGAGACCCTGGAGCACCGCGCAGAGGACGAACGACAGGCTGAGGACGAATCGCAAGGGCCACTCCTTCACAGCGCAGAGACGCGCCGAGCTCTCATTACGAGCAGAACGCCTCCGCCCGATTCACGCCGAGCACGGGCTACGCGAGGTGGAAGACCGCCTTTGCCCGGTCGAGCTGATCGACGGTGAAGACCGCCTGATGCTTTCCAATGACCGCGTAGAGGGACAGGACGTTGATTCCCTCAGCGGAGAGCCGAGTGAGGATGGACGCCAGCTCTCCGGGGTGGTTGGGAAGCTCGATCACGAGTGCCTCCCGCTCCTCGAACTCCACTCTCTTGTCCTTCAAGACTCGACGCGCCTTCCCCGAATCGTCGGTGATGAGACCGACGACACCTTCTTCCAGAACCGTGAGCCCGGCGATGCCTTCGATATTCACGTGTTCGGCACCGAGCGCCTCCGCGATGTCCACCAGCGCACCAGGGCAGTTGCCGACCACGAAGGAGAACTCCTTCACTCCTCATCACCTCCTGTGTTCCATCCTAGCATGGGGCTCGCCGACCAGGGAAGCGGAACCCCCGAGGTGCGGGGGGGGGGGAATCGCCTCGCCATACTCACGCCCCCATCGGAGGATGAGCACATGTTGAGGTGGGACCGGAACCTGCACGCCGTGACCCTGATCCTCGTCGCTGTCGGCATGGCTGCAGGCATCGCGCCGATCGCGAAGCAGAAGCGGCGACTTCCCGTGCGACTGGGCATGGTCCGACATCCAGCGTGACGTAGCGACGGTGGCGTTCGGCGCCGACCCGCCGTCGATGAGGGACGACGGCAAGGCAATCACCTGTTGTTCGGATGGGTTCCGCCCCGTCTCCTTCCTGGTCGAGCGGGTCGAGGAATAGAACCCATGGGGCCCTTCCGGGGATCATCGAGCGACACGGGAAGTCCAAGGATCGATCACGGTTCCTTCACAATTCGCTGGCATTCTTGCGCCTGTACGAGAGCGAACGAGAACTGCGTCCAACGACAAGAGGCATTCTAGATAGGTGGGGCCCTTCCGAGGGCCCCACCGCCCTTTCCGGAGTCGTTGAGTTCCCCGGCCGGGCAGCCGTAGAATTCGGATACCTGAACGAGGGAGGCGAGGGTGGCGTACTTCACGATCGAGGACCTGCCCGGAACGGAGATGCTCCCCGGCATCACGCGACGCGCGGCGTGGCTCGACAACGTCATGCTGACGTTCTTCACCTTTGAGCCGGGATCCGTCGTGCCGGAGCACCAACACCCCCACGAACAGGTCACCATCGTGGTTCGCGGCGCCATGGAGTTCTCGCTGGCGGAAACAACGAAGGTTCTGCGTGCTGGAGATGGCGTGTGCATTCCCCCGGGCGTCGTCCACGGCGCGAGAGTCCTCTCCGAGCCGACCGTCGCCTACGACGCGTGGAGCCCGCCGCGCAACGACTACAAGTCCTAGAGCCCGACGGAGAAGTCGCTCCTGCGGTCCGGAACGCCGTCGCCGCGGTTCCCCATTGACGAGAGCTCCTTCGCTCGCTATAGTGGCCGAGCTGTCTAGGGAGGCAACGCTATGCGACGAGGGAGGTGTCTTTGGCTCATCTAGAGCCCCGGTGGACTCCGTTGGAGTCGTAGCCGTCGTCGCGCGTTTCTCCGCTCATCTTCTGCCGATTCCCCCATTCGAGCGTTGGTGGCGACCTTTCTTCAGTGTCGCGGTCCCTCAATAGAAACCCACGGATGAAAGGAAAGCCCATGCAAACGATGTTTACGCTCGACCAGAACGACCTGCCAAGACGTTGGTACAACGTGCTCCCTGACCTTCCCACGCCGCTCGATGCCCCGCTTCACCCTGGGACGCGCGAGCCCATCGAACCCGAAGCGCTCCTCGGGCTGTTCGCGCGGACGTGCGTCGAGCAGGAAGGAGCCACCGATCGCTGGATCGACATCCCGGACGCAGTTCTCGATGTCTACCGCCGCTGGAGACCGACGCCGCTCCTGCGCGCCACCCACCTGGAGCGCGCCCTGGACACGCCGGCGCACATCTACTTGAAGTACGAGGGGGCAAGCCCGACGGGATCGCACAAGACAAACACCGCTGTGCCTCAGGCGTACTACAACAAGATCGAGGGGACGAAGAACCTGACGACCGAGACCGGGGCAGGCCAATGGGGCAGCGCCCTGGCGTTCGCGTGCCAGACGTATGGACTGGGGTGCACGGTCTTCATGGTCAGGAGTTCCTACGACCAGAAGCCATACCGGAAGGCGATGATGTCGCTGTTCGGAGCGAGAGTGCATGCCTCGCCCTCGGCAGAAACCGAGGCGGGACGAGATGCCCTGGCACGCAATCGCCAGACTCCTGGCTCTCTCGGCCTCGCGATCTCCGAGGCCGTGGAGGCAGCGCGCTCGGGGTCTGCAACCAAGTACTCGCTTGGCAGCGTGCTCAACCACGTTCTCCTCCATCAAACGATCATCGGCCTCGAGGCGGAACGTCAGATGGAGATCGCGGGAGAGTCGCCCGATGTCGTCGTGGCCTGTGTCGGCGGCGGGTCGAACTTCGGCGGCCTTGTCCTTCCTCTCTACCGCGCCGCCCGCGAACGCAATCGCCCGACGCGGTTCGTCGCCGTCGAGCCCGAGGCATGCCCCAGCCTCACGCGCGGCGAATACCGGTACGACTTTGGAGACACCGCCGAGACGACGCCACTCTTGCGGATGCACACGCTGGGGCACGATTTCGTCCCGCCGCCGATTCACGCCGGCGGACTTCGCTACCACGGCATGGCGCCCGTCGTTAGCCGGCTTGTGGAGGACGGCGTTGTCGAACCCGCGGCCTATGACCAGCTGGACGTTTTCGCGAGCGCGGTCCTCTTCGCGAGAACCGAGGGAATCATCCCGGCGCCGGAGACGGCGCACGCGGTGCACGCCGCCGTACAGATCGCGCGCGAGTGCGCGACGACGGGAGACCGAAAGACGATCCTCATCGGATTCTCGGGCCACGGTCACTTCGACATGAGCGCGTACTCGGCGTACCTCGCCGGCGAGTTGGCGTGTGCTGAACCGGCGGATCGAGCCTGTGTCCGTGCGGCGGCGGCCGCCGCCACGCGCCTCTACTGCTGACCACCCTACGCGGAGCCGTGCCGAGGGACCGGCCCACGGGCCGGTCCCTCACCCTTCCTCACCGGGTCTGCTTGTCCGATCGAAGCGGTTTGGCGAAGATCCAGAGAAGACACATGTGGGTGAGGTGGTCATCGATGGGCGATCCTCGGCGCGTGAGAAGCGGGTTGAGCGAAGACTGGTTGTCGGTGCTCGTCGGCCTCCTGGTCGTCCTCTTCGTCGCCCTCGGCGGACTCGCTACGGTGCCGTGGCCCTTGTTCGGCTGGTTCCGGTAGGAGCGCTATGACAACGAGAAAGACCCTACCCGTCGGCCTGATCATCGGTCTCGCGCTCGTCGGCGCCTTGACCGTGCTCGTCGCGGAGTTCGACGCCGCCATCGGAGATTGGTTTGGCGGCCGCGGCGTCGCGCAGAACCCCCTCGAGTATCCGCTCGTCGCCGTCGCACTCGGACTCGTGGCCAACGCGCTTCTGCGGGGAGCCAAGGCCCACGCGTTCGTCCGCCCGGGGATTCGCACCGAGCTCTTCCTCAAGGCCGGTCTGGTCCTGATGGCCGCCGGCCTGAACATCAACGCCATCATGAAGGATGGGGCGGGCGGCCTGCTGCAGGCGCTCATCCTCGTGACGTCGGTCTTCTTCTTCACCTGGTGGATCGCGAGTCGGTTTGGGGTGCCGCCTCAGCTCAAGGCCGTCATGGCCTGCGCCATCTCGATCTGCGGCGTCTCCGCGGCCATCGCGGCCGCGGGCGCCGTTCTCGCAAAGAAGAAGGAGATCACCTACGTCACGGCGCTTGTGATCGTGACGGCGCTTCCGCTCATGGTGCTGATGCCGTGGATCGCCCGCGCCGTCGGCCTCTCCGAGACCGTCGCCGGGGCGTGGTTCGGCGGGAACATCGATACAACGGCGGCCGTCGTCGGTGCCGGCACGTTATACGGCGAGGTCGCGCAACAGACGGCGTCCGTCGTGAAGATGGCGCAGAACGCGCTGATCGGCGTCGTCGCGTTCCTCCTCGCCACGTACTTCGTCGTGAGAGTCGAGCGGAAGCCGAACGAGCGGCCAAGCGCCGGCGTCATCTGGCAGAGGTTCCCGAAGTTCATCCTGGGGTTCGTTCTCGTGTCGATCCTCGCATCGGCGGGAATCCTCACGGGGAGCGCCGTCGTCGTCCTCAAGGCGCTGTCGAAGTGGGCGTTCGCCGCGGCATTCCTCTGTATCGGACTGGAGCTATCCCTCCGGGAGCTCGGCGCCATGGGCTGGCGGCCGGTGGTTGTGTACCTGTCCGCCACGGTCTTCAATACGGTCCTCGCGTTCGGTGCGGCGTGGCTGATCTTCGGTCTCCTGGGGATGTAGGGTAGACAGACGTTCCGCGAACCGCTCGCGCGGTGGGGGCGGGATCGGAGTGGGGTGAGTTCGTGACGTCATTGTCGGCGCTCTTGCTGGTGTTTCTGGTGATGGACCCTCTGGGGAACATCCCCCTCTTCCTTGTGTTGCTCGAGAACGTCGATTCCAAGCGAAGGCGCGTCATCCTCGTGCGCGAGTCGCTGTTCGCCCTAGGGTTTCTCCTCCTCTTCCTCTACCTCGGCCGCTACGTCCTCGGCATGCTCGCGATCTCCCAGGAAGCGCTCGGAATCGCAGGAGGCGTAGTTCTCTTCCTCATCGCACTGCGGATGGTCTTCCCGCAGCCGGGAGGCATGTTCGGCCCGACGCCCCGGGGAGAGCCGTTCATCGTCCCCATCGCCGTGCCCCTGATCGCCGGCCCGTCCGCCCTCGCGACCGTCATGCTCCTCGCAACGAGAGAGCCGGGGCGCCTGGGGACGTGGGCTCTCGCCGTTCTCGGTGCATGGTGCGCCTCGACGTTCCTCCTCGTCTCCGCCGAGAGCCTACGACGGGTGCTTCGGCCCCGAGGGCTCGTCGCCATCGAGCGGCTGATGGGGATGATTCTGATGACCGTCGCCGTCCAGATGCTCCTCTCGGGGATCCGCGAGTTCCTCGGCGCGTAGGCGATCGAGATCCCAGCGGCAGGACGGACGTCGGCTTGTGGGTCTCCGCGCCATCCGGTAGGGTAGGCTCATGCACACGCTTGGCGGGCTTGCTCTCGTGTTCCTCTACGAAGTCGGAACCGCCCTCGTGCTTCCCACGCCCAGCGAGCTGCCTATCGTCGGCCGCACCTGGCTTCCCCTCGGATGGGTATTCGTGGTCGCCGTGGCGGGCAAGATTCTAGGTTCCTATTTGGTCTTCTTCTTGGGAGATCGAATGAAGGAGACGGCTCGCTTCCGCCGGCTGACCGATCGCTACGCCTGGCTCCGCGCCGTGCTGTCCTGGAGCGAACGGTTCGTGCGCCGCTACGGGGTGGTCGCGGTGTTCGTTCTCCTCTCGATCCCGGGATTCCCGGACACCGTCTCTCTCTACCTGTTCGCCGTCGTCGGCCGAAGACCTGTCCTCTTTGCGATCGCGGCAGGCCTGGGCACAGCGGTTCGAATGGGCCTCGTTCTCGCTGGGGTCCTCGGCTTCCAGCACGCCACGGCCTAGCGCGTGACGTTCTTGAGCAGTGACACCACCGCGTCGGCCTCGAAGCACCCCCCGTGGGCCGTGTGGAAGCGCTCGACGCCTCGCGCGAGGAGGAGGCGCAGGCTGTGTTCCCACGAGACCGCATCCTCAAGGAAGAACGGAGCAATCGGCCTTCGAGGTCCCATGAATCGCGCCATCAGAAGATCTCCCACAACCGCATCGTGTCCCACCTGCACGGAGAGGCAACCGCGGGTGTGCCCGGGGGTGGGAACGACGAACCCCGCCGTCCCGTAGGGTTGCAGACTGATCTCGCGGTCGATGACCAGATCAGGCTCCACGCAGGGCGGGCGCGGGCCTCGTCGAAGGATTGGGAGCATAGCCCATCCCAAGGGTGTTCGGGGCCGGAGCGCCGCATTCAACCCCGCGCGCAACGGAGCGGTGGCATCTCGGTGGCACGCGACGGGGGCCCTTGTTGCACGGCAGATCCAAGGAAGACCGCCGGTGTGGTCGACGTGGGCATGCGTGACGACGACGAGGGCGATGTCCGCGCCGTCGAGGCCGAGCCGACGAAGGTGACGACACAACGCACCATGCTGCCCCGGCATCCCCGCGTCCACCAGGATCGGGGCGGGGCCGCGAACGACATAGGCGTTCGTCCGGCCCAGCGGAAGACGCACAACCGACTCGCCGTTGTCAGGAGGCTCGCTTCGCGCATCCACGGCCTCGATTCTCCGCAACAGGGGAGGCACCGCCAAGTGCGGCCGATGGGACGCTGCGCGGCGAAGATCCTGGCCGAGACCGCGTCCGCACCGACGGGCGATGCCGATGCAGCAGACCCTCGATCTAGCGGTGGATTAAGCGCCCGAGAGGCGGTACGTCGACTTCGATCGCGCCTTCCGGACAGAGCTCCTGGCAGCAGTAGCAGCGTATGCACCGATCGTAGTGGTGGGCGGGGGGTGAT
>JAQTNX010000053.1 GCA_028713635.1 Candidatus Bipolaricaulis sp. | reverse complement strand
TCGTTAGGCCGAGATCATCGAGAAGGCCGGGATCTCGCCCGACGTCCGCGTCAAGGACCTGACGGAGAACGAAGTGGCCAGCCTCCGCCGCGAAGTCGAGCAGCACGTGGTGGAAGGGGATCTCCGGCGGCGGGTGTACGCAAGCATCCAGCGCCTGAAGGACATCAACTCGTATCGCGGCATTCGGCACAAGAAGAGACTCCCGGTTCGGGGGCAGCGCACGCGGGCGAACGCCCGCACGTGGAAGGGTCCGCGTCCGGCCAAAGCCGGGAAGAAGAGGTAACGATGGCGACGAAGAACATCAAGCTCGAACGCGCTCTCATCCACGTCCATTCGACCTTCAACAACACGATCATCACGGTCACCGATCCGGGCGGTCACCCGGTCGCGTGGAAGAGTCCTGGAGTCGTCGGCTACAAGGGCTCGAAAAAGGGGACTCCGTACGCGGCCCAGATCGCCGCGGAGGCGCTGGTCCGCGAGATGAAGGACTACGGCATCCGGAGCGTGGCCATCCGCGTGAAGGGGACCGGATCGGGACGGCAGTCGGTCGTCCAGACCATCAAGGCGTCGGGGATTCGCGTCGAGGAAGTCAAGAACGTGACGCCGGTTTCGCACAGCAAGGGGAGACGATAATGGGACGCGACACGGGCGCGAAGTGCAAACAGTGCCGCCGGGAAGGCGAGAAGCTGTTCCTGAAGGGGGACCGCTGCTACTCGCGGAGCTGCGCAGTCTCGCGGCGGACGAATCCCCCCGGAGAAGGCCCCAAGAAGCGGCGGCCTCGACGGAGCCAGTTCCTCCTGCACTTGCGGGAGAAGCAGAAGGCTCGCCGAATCTACGGAGTGCGGGAGAAGCAGTTCCGCATCTACGTGGCGCAGGCGAAGAGCGTCAAGGGTGCGACCGGAACGGCGCTGCTGTCGACGCTCGAGCAGCGGTTCGACAACATGGTTTACCGAGCCGGCTTCGCGTCATCCCGCCAGCAGGCACGACAGATGATCATTCACGGGCACTTCGAGATGAACGGCCGCGCGACGAATATCCCCTCGTTGATCCTGCAGCAGGGCGACGTCGGCTCGGTCAAGGAGATCCGGCGCGAGAAGGTCAAGGCCATCGTGGAAGCCAACCTCGACCGCGATGTGCCGCCCTGGATCGAGCGCAACGCGGACGCGATGAAGTTCCAGCTCATCGCATCCCCGGATCTGACGCGGACCGGTCTCGACATCGCAGCGAACCTGATCGTCGAGTACTACTCCCGCTAGTAGGAGGTTTCGATGGATGAGTTGGTCTTCCCGAAAGAGATCAAGGTCGAGGAGCTTACGGACACGACCGGGAAAATCATCATCGAACCGCTGGAGCAGGGGTTCGGTACGACGCTCGGCAACGCGCTGCGACGCACGCTGCTCGCGGCGATTCCCGGAGCGGCGGTCGTTCGGGTGCGATTCGCGGGCAAGTACCACGAGTACGACACCATCGAAGGCGTCAAGGAAGACATCCTTGAGATCATCTTGAACCTGAAGGGGCTCTCGCTTCGGGTTCGCGAGGAAGGCGTCAAGCGCCTGACCCTCGAGAAGAAGGGCCGCGGCAAGGTCACGGCGGCCGACATCAACCTGCCGCCGGGCGTCGAGGTGGTGAACCCCGATCTCCCCATCGCGACCCTGAACGACAAGGGCGTGCTCGACATGGAGATGGAGGTGGAGACCGGGTTCTCGTACCTGCCGGCGGAGCTGAACCGGCCGGAGGACGCGCCCCTGTCCGTCATCCCCGTCGACGCCGACTTCTCGCCGGTCAAGCGCGTCAACTTCGCCGTCGAGGACACGCGCGTGGGAGGCAAGTCGGGCTACGAGCGCCTCGTCATGGAGCTTACGACGAACGGCGGGATCCGCCCGGAAGAGGCGCTGTCTGAGGCCGGCCGGCTCTTGATGCGGCACTTGGAGCTCTTCCGCAGCTTCTCCGAGCACCCGTTCGGGATGGCGGTGGAGGAGGCCGAGGGCGGCGAGGAGCACGAGCTCTCGGTCGCGCTGGTGGATCTGGAGATCGACCAGCGGGCGTGCAACCTCCTTCAGGAGGCGGACATCACGACCCTGGGGCAGCTCCTTGCGAGGCCGAGAGAGGAGCTCCTCGACATCCATGGGTTCGGAGCGAAGACACTGAGCAAGGTCGAGGATCGCCTCGCGGAGCTCGGGTACTCGCTCAAGAGCGAAGGAGAGGTTCACGATGCGTCATAGAGTAGATATCGACAAGATGGGCATGCTGCCGAGTCATCGGCGCAGCGTGCTCGCCAATCTGACGAACGCGCTCATCCTCCACTCGAAGGTCGACACGACGTTCTTGCGGGCGAAGGCGAGCCAGAAGTTCGCGGAGCGGCTGATCACCCTGGCCCGGCGCGGCGACCTGCACGCGCGGCGCATCGCGTTCTCTCGCCTCCGGGACAAGGAAGCCGTCGACAAGTTGTTCACCGACATCGGCCCGAAGATGCAGAACCGAGCCGGGGGGTACACGCGCATCGTGAAGCTCGGCCCGCGACGCGGCGACGCCGCTGAGCAGGCGCGGCTCATGCTCGTTGAGTAGCGACGGCACAGGACAGGCTGGCAGACGACAGAGACTCCGCGGCGCGGAGTCTCTTCCTTTGACCAGAAGGTACCGGCTACGAGCGGCTTGTCTGGCTACTTCCCGAAGCGCTCCCCGAGCCGCTTCACCATGTCAGCGGTCATGGTTGCGAGGTCGAACGCGGGACGCCAGTCCCACTCGTCACGGGCCAGCCGATCGTCCAGGCTCTTCGGCCAGGAGTCGGCGATCGCCTGGCGGAAGTCGGGCGCGTAGTCGCAGACGAACGAGGGAATCAGCTTCCTGATCTCGGCGGCCAGCTCCTCCGCCGAGAAGCTCATGCCGGCGACGTTGTAGTCGCAGTGGTGTGAAAGCCGCTCGAAGTCGGCGTCCATCAGCTCGAGCGTCGCCTTGATGCAGTCCGGCATGTACATCATCGGCAGGACCGTGTCAGGGCGGACGAAACACGCGTACCGTCCAGTCTTGATTGCCTGGTAGAAAATGTCGACGGCGTAGTCGGTCGTGCCGCCTCCCGGAGGCGTCTCGCTCGAGATGATTCCCGGGTACCGCAGACCGCGGACATCGAGCCCGTATCGGTGGACGTAGTAGTCGCCGACGAGCTCGCCGGTCACCTTCGTAAGGCCGTACATGGTCGTAGGGCGAAGGACGGTGAGCTGTGGAGCCGGATCCCTCGGCGTCTCCGGGCCGAAGACGGCGATCGAGCTCGGACAGAACACCCGCTCGACCGACCGCTCTCGGGCCACTTCGAGGACGTTGGCCCAACCGCCGACGTTCACGTCCCAAGCGAGTTGCGGATTGGCCTCCCCGGTCGCAGAGAGGATCGCCGCCATGTGGTAGATCGTGTCGATTCGGAGATCCGCGACGAGCGAACGGATCCGCTCGCGGTCGCGAACGTCGGCGATCTCGAACGGCCCGCTCGCGACGGGCGATGCGCCGTCGGGGCGACGGATGTCGGTTGCGATGACGTTCGACGTGCCGTGGCGCTTGCGGAGAACCGGCGTGAGCTCGGACCCGATCTGCCCCCCGGCCCCGGTGACCAAGACGCGCTGCATGCTTCCTCCCACCTCGGCGTTTCGGCTGTGGAGGCGTGAGTGTACGCGATCATCCAATCGGCTGGTAGGGCGGGGCTTGCCGTGGCGTGACCCCCGGCGCTTCCGCTGACCCGCGGGTGTTGGGCGTTCTTCCGTTCCGCGCGGGAAGACCCGACCAGCCGTAGCCGTGGTAGACTGGCGTGGGAGATGGGCGATGCGGGTCGAGGGTCGGCGTGGAAGAGAGGCGGAGAGGAAGGGAACCGAGCGGACGCCTCCCTTCGCCGGGGGCACGTCGCGCCGGGTGCCGGGGAGTCTGGATTCGTGGGTGATCGTGCGTGGGTGATCTAGGCGAGGGACTTGCCGTCTCGATCCTGGCCTGGGCTGCGATCTTCGCGTTCTTCGGGATTCTCTATGGCTGCGTACGCTTCGTGAGTCGGCGCGCCGCACGGCGTGCCGGAGGGATCCGCGCCGAACGGCCTCTCCGGGAGCGAGAGGCGGAGACCGTGGCGTTGTTCTCAGCGCTGTACGCCTCGCTTCCTCGAATGGTGGAAGGCGAGTACGTTGTTTGGCTCGGTGCGGAAGAGAGGATCCTCTGCATCCGCGAGTGGTCTTCCGGTCGTGGGATTGTCGAGACTGCAGGCCGATCGCTGGACGTGCGGATCCGGGGCGACGATTGGGCATCCTCGGCGCCCTCGGGTAGAACATCGGAGCCGGGGCCGGAAACGCGCACCGACTCCGAGGGGTGATCGAAAGCGGCCGGCTTGCCGAGTCCGGTGAGGTGGTGCTCCTGCCCCTTCGTCCGACGCGGCGCGTGAGGGATCGGGCCGCGGAAGCGCTCGCGGGCGGTGCCGGTTCCGCGGACCCGCTCGGAGTCGCCGAGCCCAAGGTCGCCGGTCGAGACTCCTGCGGAAGGGTACACTGCGAGGCGGGCGAAGGACCCAATGAAGCGGGCTCCAGGCCGCGTGACAGGTGGAGGTGAGACTCTGGCACCCACAAGGGTAGATCTGAACTGCGATATGGGGGAGAGCTTCGGCGCTTGGCGGATCGACGTCAGCCCAGCGCTTCTGGAGAGAATCTCCTCCGCGAACATCGCTTGCGGGTTCCACGCCGGCGACCCGATGGGGATGGAGGAGGCCGTCCTTTCCTGCCGCGAGCATGGAGTCGCCGTGGGCGCGCACCCTGGTTTTCCGGACCTGGTGGGGTTTGGGCGCCGCGAGATGCGCGTGAGCGCTCTAGAGGTGCGGACCGACCTTCTGTACCAAGTGGGCGCGCTGGCGGCGTTCTGTACGAGCGCCGGGGTGGAGCTGCAACACGTGAAGCCGCACGGCGCCCTGTACAACGTGGTGGCGAACGATCCGCGTCTGGCTCAAGGGCTCGTCGAAGGCATGCTGAACCTCCGACCGCGCCCCATCCTGCTCGCGCTGTCCGGGTCGAGGCTCGCGCGGATGGCGAAAGAGGCCGGCCTGAGGGTGGGACAGGAGGCTTTCGCGGATCGAGCGTACAACCAGGATGGAACCCTGGTCTCTCGCTCCGTTCCGGGGGCCGTGATCCATGACCCTCTGGTGATCGCTCGGAGAGCGGTTCGCATGATCCGGGACGGTGAGGTGGAGACCCTCGACGCCGGGGTGATCTCCGTCCGAGCGGACTCGATCTGTGTGCATGGAGATACCACCGGAGCCACGGAGATCGTGCTCCGTTTGGTCGACGCGTTTCAGCAGGCCCGGATCGAAGTCGTCGCCCTGCGCGACCTCGTATGAGAAGACTCGACGCAGGCGACTTCTGCTTCCGCCCCATGGGTGATCAGAGCCTGCTCATCGAGTTCGAGGAGTCGATCGGCCCGGAGATCCATCGGAAGGTGCGGGCCCTCTCGCGGGCGATCGAAGGGGCGCAGATCGCCGGTGCGCGCGAGGTGATCCCCGCGTACCGCTCGATGCTGGTGCACTACGACCCGCAAGAAACCTCGATCGAGGATCTTTGTCTGCGGATCCGCGAGTTGGAGAGCAGGCCCGATGACCTTGACGACTCGCGGTCTCGGCGGGTCCGAGTTCCCGTGTGCTACGGCGGAGATCTGGGCCCCGATCTCCCGTACGTGGCGCAGCACAACGGGCTGACCGAGGACGACGTGGTGGCCATCCACTCCGGCGCGACGTACCGCGTCTACATGGTCGGGTTCCTTCCCGGGTTTCCCTACCTCGGAGGAATGTCCGACAGAATCGCCACGCCCAGGCTGCCGGAACCGCGAACCAGGACACCGGCCGGATCGGTGGGGGTTGCGGGCACTCAGACGGGCGTCTATCCGATCGAGTCGCCGGGCGGATGGCGGATCATCGGCCGGACGCCCATCGAGCTGTTCGTCGCCCACGAAGTGCCCCCCGCGCGGCTCTTGATGGGGGACTCCGTGGAGTTCGTGCCCATCTCGCGCTGCGAGTTCGAAGAGATCCGAGCGGGAGTGGAGAGGGGAGAGCCCGAGTGGGCTCGGATGGGGGGTACGTGAGCATCGAAGTGCTGGACCCGGGTCTCCTGACGACGCTCCAAGACCTGGGACGCGCGGGGTACGAGCGCTACGGAGTTCCCCCCGCGGGGGCGGCGGACCCGTACGCGCTGCGGCTCGGGAACCTGCTTCTGGGAAACGAAGAGGGCGAGGCAGGCCTGGAGGTGACCCTTCTCGGGCCGACGTTGCGCTTCGAGGAGGACTGCTGGATCGCGATCACGGGCGCGGACCTGGGAGCACGCTGGAACGGGGCGGAGGCTCCGTTGTGGGAGACCCTCTCGTTCCGCGCCGGCGACCGGTTGTCGTTCGGGACTCCCAGGAGAGGCGTGCGCGCCTACGTCACCGTGGCCGGCGGAGTTGACGTCGCCCCCGTTCTCTCCAGCCGGTCGACCTACTTGCGCGCGAAGCTCGGCGGCCTGGATGGCCGCGCGCTGAAGTCGGGCGATCGGGTGCGCGTTCGGGCGATGCCGAGTCGCCATAGGCGATTGCCCGCGGAGTTCGTGCCAACGTACGACTCGGCCCCCTTCCACGTCGTCCTTGGACCCCAGGACGAAAGGTTCACAAGTGAGGGTCTCCACACACTCCTTTCCTCCGCCTATGAGGTGCGACCAGACTCCGACCGAATGGGAATACGCCTAGAAGGACCGAGAATCCGTCACGCAGGGGCGGCCGACATCATCTCGGAGCCCGTGTGCACGGGCGCGATTCAGGTGCCGGCCGGCGGCGAGCCCATCGTCCTTCTGGTGGATCGGCAGACGATCGGCGGCTACGCGAAAATCGGGACCGTCATCTCGGCGGATCTGCCGAGGCTCGGTCAGGTGATGCCGGGAGACCGGCTCACGTTTGCTGCGTGTTCCCTTTCCGAGGCGCACGAGCGGCTTCGGGAGCGGGAGGCCGCAGTCTCCGAGCTCCGGAAGGCCATCGCGGCGGGCGGACTCGACTGCCGCAGAATGCTGCAGGTCACTACCCCAACTCACGACTACACCGTAGAGATCACGATAGAGGCGGCCAGGCGGATCTCTGCGCGGGTCCACGGCACGGCGTACGACGTGGCCGTGGAGGCACAGAACGTGTGGGCGCCTCCGGACCCGGATGAGGAAGGCTGAGCGACGTCGCGGGTCAGCAGCGCGCACGCAGCCGAGAGTGTGCCGTTCCGGACGGAGGAGAGGCAAGCGGCATCGGCCAAGCCGACGCGAGGACTCCATCTGCGCGATGGACCTTGGGTCGTCGGACTCTGTACGCGCGTCGGATGGGAAGGGCACGAGGCCTGTGTGGCGGTACCCTCCGACGGCGCAACACCTTGTGGCAACGAGTCAGGCCGGTGCTGCACTCAGGACTCGACCGGCGGCGCGACGAGGGTCGCCGCCCAGGTGAACTCGTAGGGGGTTCCTTCGATGTTGGCGGTTCCCGTTCCGGACATCTCTGTGTCGCTCGCCTCTCCGTCGAAGTCGAAGGCCACGTTGACGGGGGAGGGGACTTGGTCGTTGACGCCGGAGGCCGTGAACTCGACGGACGAGCCGGTCGCCCGGCCGAACGTGATGTCGATCGTGTACGAGTACGTCGAGTGGCTCGTCAGGGTGATCGTCCCGGTGATGTCTTTCCCGTCCTGAACGAGGTCGAGCGAGAACGGCTGGGAGATGCCGGCCCCCGGGCCGCTCGTCCACGTGACGTTGCCCACCCACCCGCCGGTCACGTTCACCGTGACGAGCGCGGAGCAGCCGGCGGCGAAGAGCGCAACGGCGAAGCCCAACCGAGCCAGAAGACGCTTGTGCGATCTCGACATGCTTTCCCTCCAGGAACGAGCGTACAGCCCATCCGGCTGCCGGCCGAAGGCGGCGCGGCCCACCGGAGCGGGAGGTTGGGCACCTCGCGGTTGTGGGTGCGAGGCGCCTAGGGGGCGAGCACCTGGGCGGCGACCGGCTGCCGAGCGCTGGGAGGCTATAATCCACGGCTGAAAGGAGCCGACGTGCCTGAGCTTCCCGATCTCGAGGTGATGCGCGAGGTGCTCGCGGAGCGTGTCGTTGGGAGACCGATTCTGTCGGCCCGCGCCGCGAGGCCCGATATCCTGAAGACCGTGTCCCCGTCGCTCGACGCGCTCGCCGGCGGGTCGTTCCGCGAGGTCGGTCGGGTCGGCAAACACCTCGTCCTGACGGTGCGCGACGACCTCCACCTGGTGCTTCACCTGATGGTTGCCGGGCGCCTTGTCCTCACGGGCAGCAAGACCAAGGTCACGAAAGCCACGGGGTTTGTCGTCACGTTCGTTGATGGCGAAGACTTGCGTCTCGTCGAAAACGGGTCGATCAAGCGGGCCAAGGTCCACCTCGTCGCCAAGCCGTCGGACGTCGATCGAGTGGCCCGCGCCGGCGTCGAGCCGTTCTCGGAGGCGTTCACGCCCCAGTTCCTCGCGAAGCGGTTCGCTGGCGAGCGCCGCCAGGCCAAGAAGGCGATCACCGATCCATCGTGGATTGGCGGGGTCGGCACGGCGTACGCGGACGAGATCCTGTTCGCCGCGCGGCTCTCGCCGATCCGCTATGTCAACACCCTGAAAGACGAGGAGATCGAGCGGCTGTGGGCCGCGACCCGCGAGGTTCTCCGAGCGGGGATCGAACGAACGCGAGCCAGGGCGAAAGGCGCGCTCGTTGCGGAGGCTGCCCGCGAAGCGATGCAGGTCTACGGAAAGGCCGGCGAACCCTGCCCGGTCTGCGGCAACCCGATCGCCGAGATCCGCTATGCCGAGACCCGCACCTTCTACTGCACGCACTGTCAGGCGGGCGACAAGACGATCGCCGACCGCCGCTCCTGGCTCACCCGCTAGGGCGTGGCGGGGCACAGCCGAGAAGCGTTACCGCAGAGGACGCGGAGACCGCTGAGGACACGAACATCGCTGCGCATCCCGCTCATCGGCCGAGGTACGGACTGAGTGAGTGCTTCCGGATCTGTGTCTTCCCTCTGCATCTCTCAGCGCGCTCTGCGGCCTGCTTCAGAGCGGCAGGGGATCGCGAATCGGTCGGCGGTTCCACTCCGGGCTGCGCGGGATGACGCGCCCGCCCTGCATGACCCACGTGACCCCGGCGAGCGCCCCGATATCGGTCAAGGGATCCCGATCGACAAGGATCAGGTCGGCCAGCTTGCCCGGTTCGACCGTGCCGAGCCGGTCCTCGAGCCCGAGGGCCTCGGCGCCGACGCGGGTCGCCGACTCGATGGCCTCCATGGTCGAGAGACCCAGGCGCGTGAGGAACTCGACCTCCTCCGGAAGGACGCACCACGGGAAGTCGGCGAGGACGAAGTCGGTGCCCGCCGCGATCCGTACCCCGTGCTTCTTGGCGAGCGCCATCGTCGTTGGAAGCTGGTCGACGCAGCGCTGGAACCACGTCGCGCTCGCGGCGAGGTCCTTCGCGTCGCCCCACGGGAACTTCTCAGGCGTCGCTTGCCAGCGGCGGAGGCGCTCCGCGAGGTCGTGCTTGACCCACAGGGTCGGCACGAGGAACGTGCCGTCGCGCCCCATCCGCTCGGCGGTCGCCTCGTCGAGAAAGCTGCCGTGCTCGATCGCGTCGACGCCGGCCTCGACGGCCATCGCGGTCGTGACGAGGTTCGCGGCGTGGATCGAGACGCGCAGCCCGAAGCGGCGCGCCTCGTCGACGCCGGCCTTGATCTCCTCTTGCCGGAACTCGGGGTGGTCGGTGCGGTGCGAGGTGAGCAGCTTGATCAGGTCGACGCCCGCCTTGCGCTCCTCGCGGACGGCTTGACGGACGGCGTCAGGCGAGTCGACCTGGTGGACGGCGTCGGGGTCGCCCGACCCGTGCCCGCCGGTCATGCAGATGCCCTTTCCTGCTGTGTAGAACCGCGGGCCGACGAGCTGGCCGCGCTCGATCGCCGAGCGAATGGCGAGGTTCATCCGCGGCCCGCACACGTCGCGCACCGTCGTCACGCCGGCCTGGAGGGCGCTCCGCAGGTTCTGCGCCGCGAGCACCGTCATGTAGGCCGTGGGGTCGCCCTTTGGCTTGATCGGAACGAAGTCGGGCGACGAGACGTGGACGTGGGCGTCGATCATCCCGGGGAGGAGGAAGCGGCCCTTTGCGTCGAGCCGCTCTGCGTCGGCGGGGATGGGCGTCGTGCGCCGCGCGCCGGCGGCCGCGATCCGATCCCCCTCGACGACTACGACTGAATCCGCCACGGCGTCGCGCCCCGTCCCGTCGATGAGCGTGGCGCCGACGACGGCGAAGCTTCCCTTCTGTTCGTTCGGCATGGAGAACCGCCTTTCCCGGGACCGGTCAGGTCCACCGGGACGAGACTAGCAGATTCGGGGCACCGGGTCGCCGAGCGGCATGTCGAGGAACCGCCGGCCGCCGACCTCGGTCGCCAGGATCACGCGTCTTGGATGCTCGTCGATCACCCGGCCGATGATTGCTGCGTTCGCGCCGAGGGGGTGGCCGCGCAGCGCGGCGAGGACGGCGTCTGCCTTCTCGGGGGCGACGATCAGGATCGCCTTTCCTTCGTTGGCCACCTCGAGCGGCGAGATGCCGAGCAGGTCGGAGAGGCCGACGACCTCGGGACGGAGCGGGATCGCCGCGTCCTCGATCTCGATGCACGTCCCCGACTTGCGTGCCATCTCGTTCAGCGCCGCGGCGAGCCCGCCGCGGGTTGGATCCTTCATCGCGTGGATGCCGCCCACCTTGAGCACGCGCTCGATCATCGGCCAGAGGACCGCGACGTCGCTCTGGAGCACGGTCGAGAGCCGGAACTCCGCGCGCGCGGCGAGGAGCGCCATCCCGTGGTCGCCGATCGTTCCGCTCACAAGGACCACGTCGCCCTTCTTCAGTTCTGCATCGGAGACGGCGTGCTCGGCGACTCCGAGGCCGGTCGTGTTCAGGACGATCCCGTCGAGGTCGCCCGCCGGCATCACCTTCGTGTCGCCGCACGCGACGACGGCGTCCGTCTCGGCGAGCGCCGCGGCGAACGAGTCGAGGATCCGCTCGAGGTCGGCGATTGGGAATCCCTCCTCGATGATCGCGGCGAGGGTGAGGACGATCGGCCGCGCCCCCATCACCGCGAGGTCGTTGAGCGTCCCTGCTGCCGCGAGCCGCCCGATGTCGCCGCCGGGAAAGAAGATCGGCTTGACCACGTGGTTGTCGGTCGTGATGACCAACTCGCCGGTCTTTGGGAGAGCCACCGTCGCACCGTCGTCGAGGGCCGAGAGGGCAATCCTCCCTGAGCCCTTCTTGCCGAACCGCGGCAGGATCAGGCGCGCCAACAGCTCGTCCATCAGCTCCCCGCCGGCCCCGTGGAGCGGCGTGATCCTCGTCTCGCGATCGGTCATAGCGGGCGCTCTCCTTCGTAGCGGAACCAGATGCTACACGCTCCCTCGGCGCCCACCATGCACGGTCCGACGGGCGAGAGCGGCGTGCACCGCTTCGCGAAGAGCGGGCAGTCGCTCGGCACCGCGCGTGCCGTCAGGACTTCGGGGCAGCGGCAGCCACAGATCTCGGCGTCGTCTTCTTCGACGCGGACGTCGAAGCGCCGTCGTGCGTCGCGGGAGTGGAACTCCGAGCGCAGCTTGAGTCCGGATGCGGGGATCGTCCCGATCCCGCGCCACGCCGCGTCCGCCGTCTCGAAGACCGCGTCAAGCAGCGCGAGCGCCGCCGGGTTTCCGCCCTCCGACACAGCACGCGGGTAGCCGTTCTCGACCCGCGGCGCCTTGTCGTGAATCTGCCTCAGCAAGAGCGCGATAGCGTAGAGAACGTCGAGCGGCTCGAACCCGCCGACCACCACAGGGATTCGATACCGAGCGAGGTCGGGCTCGTACGCCTTCGTCCCGAGGATCGTCGACACGTGCCCCGGGGCGAGGTACCCGGCGATCCCGGTGTCTGGTAGATCGAGGAGCGCGGCCATCGCCGGCGGAATGCGCTTGTGGGACGTGAGGACCGAGAAGTTCGGCGGTGGATCGTCGAGGACCACGGCCGCCGTCATCGGCGCCGTCGTCTCAAACCCCACCGCGAAGAAGACCACCTCGCGCTTCGTATTCTCTCGCGCGATCCGCACCGCCTCGTCGGCCGACAAGACCGTGCGGACGTCGACACCCTGCGCGCGTGCGCTTTCGAGCGAGCGTCCCATCCCCGGCACGCGCAGCATGTCGCCGAACGAGCAGACGATCGCCCCGTTCTCGCCCATCCGGATCGCGGTTTCGATGTCGGCCGCCGGCGTGACGCAGACCGGACAGCCCGGGCCTTCCAGGATCCGCACCGATGCCGGCAGAAAGCGGCGCAGGCCATTGCGCGTGATCGCAATCTCGTGCGTGCCGCAGACGTGGACAAGCTTCACCGGCTCGCGCGGCGCCAGGATACGGATTGCGTCAGAAAGCTCCTTCGCGCGCTTTGGATCGGAGAAGTGGAACGGTTGGCTCATCGACCGCGGCCACCTTGCTGCTTGGGCAATCCTTTGCCTGTCGCGGATCGAGCCGCTGGGCTGGGACGGGCGGTGGCCTGTCCCTCGGGGGATGCCTCAACTGCCACCGACTGCGCCAGCTCGTCGAACAGGCGCAGCGTCTCCTCGGCATCCTCCGCCGTCAGCCGCTGAATCGCGAACCCCGTGTGGACAAGGACGTAGTCGCCCACCGCTACCGGCTGGGCAAGCGTGTCCAGACGCGCCGTCGTCCTCACTCCCTGGTAGTCGACGACCGCCGTCTTGTCCGAGACCGAGATCACCCGCGCCGGCGCGGCAAGGCACATGGATACATCACCGGCGGGGATTATAGCGCGGCCAAGAGGAGACCTCAGATGCGCCTGACTGGTGCAGGTGGGCGAGGCTTCCGGAATGGCCTCCACGGCGAACCACGGGAGCCCTTGGTTCGACTCCAGTAGAGTCCCAGGACGTGGTTGTAGATTCGTCAGCGACAACTCGCTGACGAACGGCATCTCCAAGAAGATCACCGGTGGGTTCCGTTGAGGGAACATCACTCTCGTTCGGATCAGGAAAGGAGAGTCCACCGGTGACAGACCTGAGCATGGCGCTGACTGAGCTGTTGCGCAAGTACCAGACAGACAAGGAGGAGGACGTTCTGCGAGACGGCGTCACGCTTCTCGCGCACCAGCTGATGGGACTCGAGGTGAGGCTAGAGTCCGCGGGTGTGGTGTACGGGGTGGTTGACCGCGAAGGGAGTTGACGGAAACGACCATCGCCTCGATCTTCGGTTGAAAGAGAGAAAGGCCGACGCACGTCGGCGCCGAGGAGGAAG
>JAQTNX010000052.1 GCA_028713635.1 Candidatus Bipolaricaulis sp. | reverse complement strand
GGGTCGATGCCGGAGACAAGTTCACGGAGTTCCGGAGGAGTTGCGGCGGGGTCGGCCATCATGCCGGTGTCGAGGTCCGCGTATCGGATCACGCCCTCGTTCGCGCTGAGCACGTAGAGACAGGGCGCGTACTCTTTAGCGGAAATCGGCGTGACCACGACGCATCCCGGCTTCTGAACCGCGGATGCCCTCTCGCCCTCGTACGCCACGGTCAGGGTGACCGTGTACACCCCATCGTCGTAGTAGATGTGCGACGGTTTCTCCTCGGTCGACGTGCTGCCGTCGCCGAAGTCCCACGCGTAGGACGCCGCGTCTTCGCCGACAACCGGCGCGAAGTCCACCACGAGCGGTTTCGCCCCGGTGGTCGGCGTCCACTCGAAGTCGGCCTCCGGCCGTGCGCAGAACCACGTACACGCGCCAAGAGCCAGCACTGCACAGGAAAGACTAACTGCGCCGAACAGACGCAGCACCGCTCCGCGTTGCACGATCTCCCTCCTTGGTGCCTGCCCGACAGACTCCCATCCCCGCCGAGCGACCTACTTTTCAGGTCCAGCCAGGCCATTGTAGCACGGGCGATTCGAGGCTTGCGCTGCCGCTACGCCGCGAGAGCCGGATGCCGCCGGAAGAAGCCAGTCGCAGGAGCTGCACTTCCTCGCGACATGGAATACGGGTTGCCCAGGCAAGGGCGTTCTGGGCGAGATGGGGCCGGTCGCTCTTCGAGGGTCGCACGCCACGGTAGGGCGCCAGGAGGGCAAGGGCTCGCGGAGCCCGGCGAGGAGCGTCCGAAGCTATCGACAAACAGGCGTGGCAAAGCGAGGCTCCGTCGCAGCCCCCAACCTGCCGAAGAGCTCTGCTGACTGTTGAGCCGGGCGAGCACTCTGCTCTGCGTGGTGAAGAAAGGCGGTAGGTAGAGGACGCGCGGCTGCGCCCTCTACCCGCCGAGCGTACAGGGAAGACCGGATGCTTAGACGGCTTCGGACTTCGGCGCGCCGATCAATCGGTAGACCACGCCGCCGACGATCGCGCCGACAATGGGCGCCGCCCAGAAGAGCCACAGTTGCTCGATGGCCCAGCCTCCCTGGATGATCGCCACGCCCGTGCTGCGGGCCGGGTTGACCGACGTGTTCGTTACCGGGATGGAGATCAGGTGGATCAGCGTCAGCGCCAGGCCGATGGCGATGGGTGCGAACCCCTTTGGCGCCCGCTTGTCTGTCGCTCCAAGGATGACAAGCAGGAACATCGCCGTCATCACGATCTCGCACACGAGCGCCGCCGTCATCGAGTAACCGCCGGGCGAGTGGTCACCGAACCCGTTCGTCGCGAACCCCGAGGATACGCCGAACCCGGGCACGCCGGCGGCGATCACATAGAGAATGGCCGCGCCAGCGAGCCCGCCGGCGACTTGCGCGACGATGTAGGGTACGAGATCCTTCGCCGGGAACCGGCCGCCGATCCACAGGCCGACGGAGACCGCAGGATTGAGGTGGCAGCCCGAGATGTGGCCGACCGCATACGCCATCGTGAGCACCGTGAGTCCAAACGCGAGGGCCACTCCCGCGAACCCAATCCCTAGACCCGGAAACGCTGCTGCCAACACGGCGCTGCCGCACCCACCGAGGACGAGCCAGAACGTTCCGAAGAACTCTGCCCCAAGCCGCTTCAGCATAGGTATCCCCCTCACCACACCGGCCGACCTAGCTCGGCCAGTTCGACTGCAAGTGAGCGTAGCACAACTCGTTGGCCCTCTGCTAGGCTGCGGGGCCGGAGGTTCCATCGCCCTATCGTCCGTTCTCCGATCCGGAGATCCGTGGCGCTGCTCTCTTCGGGATACTGGACTCGCAGGGGAGTGACGTCGCGTCCGAAGCACGGCAGGGCGAGACGTGGGCATTGGGGAACGGGCAGGGCAGGCGGTGAGGGAGCTCGCGTCGCCCGTCGGGCGATGGAGGGTCGTCGGCTCGTTGGCGGTGAAGTTGCCGAGGATGCCTCGCGTGCTGGTCATTGTGGGGCGACTACCTCGTGCGGCCAGAGGAAGGCAACGGCTTCGCCTTGGCGCGTACGCGCGGCTGGCTCCTGACGTCCGCACCGCCGCCGTCGCTCATCGCGGTACGCCGGCTCGCCGCCTGAGACGAGCCGCGCGATCCCACGAGTATCGGCGGCCTGCGTTCCGCCAACGGTCGCGTCCGGGACGAGCTGACCGTTCCACGAGACCCTCGGGTACAGCCTCTGAAGCCCCGTGCGCACTTGCTCGAGCGCCGAGACAAGCGTGGCGATCCGATGGCGCTTCTCCGGACCGCGAGCTCTTCGATGAGATCGCGGGTCTTCACGTTGGGGCTCCCAGGCCGAATCGGGCTCACGCGTCACCCGTCGAGCGGTCTATCCGTCGCGGTGGCGAGGGAGCGAAGAGGAGCCGGGCCCGGGAACGTCGAGCCTCCGGTGCGAAGGAGCTGCCCCGAGGCCCTCAGCCCGCGCGTCCTGCGAACGCCTCGCGGACCCCATCCCAGACGCTCTGCTCGGTCGCCGGCGTCCGGCCGATGTAGTTCATGAGCTGGGTTGGATTGCGGTGACCGGTGACTCGGGCCGTCAGAGCGGCGTCGCCCCCCGAGCGGTCGTAGGCGATCGTTGCGAACGTCTTGCGCATGGAGTGCGTTCCGAATTGGCCTTCAACGTGCGCCGCTTCGCACCACTCCTTCACGAGGCGACGGGCGTGCTGCCGCGTGATCGGGAACAGGAGCTCCGTTCGCCGAAGCGTGGGAAGGTACTCCTCAACCGCTTCGCGTGCGACAGGGATGAGCTGCACGTCACGACCTTGCTTCGCCTTCGTCGCGCGGACTGCCTGCAGCGCATCCACACGGCCGTTCGATGTGCGGAAGTCGCACACACGAAGCTCGAGGAGCTCTCCGATACGCATCCCCGTCCCGATTCCCAAGGCCCACAGCGCGACGTCGCGCTGGTTTCCTGCCTGCTTCAAGTACGCCAGCACGGACAGCGCCTGTTCGCGCGTTAGGGCTTCCACACGCTCAGCCATCGGGTCCTCCGTCGATCGTGGTTCCAAAGATGACGAAATAGTAACTCAAGGAACCATCCCGCGCAACAACGCAGCCGCGTCGATCGCTTGGCACAACGCGGACCGCCCCGCGACGTTCGCTCGCAGCACTCCCACGCGGACTTCCCGCGCGGAGGCTACGGTTCGTGGACTGGCACTGGCGCTGCTCACAGGGTTGGAGGACTGAGGGAGGTGGCCGTGTCGCTGCAGATGCATCGTCGGCTTCTGTACACAATCTTGGGCTTGTTTGCTGCGCTTGTCGCTGCGTCCGCCGCGATCTCCGCTTCGGACGACGAGCGGGGTGAGATCACGGAGTACCAGGGAGAGAAGCTCGGTTCTATCGGCAGCTTCCGCGAGTACTCGATCCGCGGCGTGCAGGTTGCCGATCCGCGGACGGATCGCCTGGTCATCGACGGGCCTGTGACCGTGCCCGCCGCGTGTGCGCACCAGGAGCTGCAGTCGATGCCCCACACGGCGAAGCTCGTGGCGATCCATTGTGCCGAAGGGTCGTCCGTCAAGGCCTTCTGGGAAGGCATATCGCTCGTGGACCTTCTTGCGAGGGTTGCGCCGCTGGCGGCGGCCAACACGGTGATCTTCCACGCCGTCGACGGATAGACGACGTCCCTGCCTCTTGAGGATGTGGTGGCCCGCAACCTGATCATCGCCGATCGAATCAGCGGCCTTGTGCTGCCGGCGAAGAACGGCTTTCCGTTCCAGCTCGTGGCGGAGGACACGTGGGGGGACAAGTGGATCGATGGATCGTGCGGATCGAGCTTTCGAGCGACGTCGCGTACAGGGGGTCCTGGGGGAGCCGCGGCTTCAGCGACTCGGCGGAGGCCGGCAGCTCGATGTTCGGACCGCAATGACCGCGGGGCGAAGAGCCCGAAGCCCGAGGCCGCGGTGCAGGTGGCGGTCGCCGTGTGGCGAGGCGGCGGACGAGCTGCGATATGGCTCTTGCTGCCGCCGAGGGCGCTCGGGTCCCTGGACGGCTACGCGCTGAGCACCTGCAGATCCAGAGCGGCGTGGCGAGACGCTCAGGCTCGGCAGGGGCGGGACTCGCCCCTTCCCCCACGGGAACGCGAACCTCTACACTAGTTGGCGGGAAGGGGGCAGGTGTGGAGGCGCGGAGGCTTGGCAGAAGTGGGATCCTGGTCAGCCCGCTCGGCCTCGGGACAGCGCGGGTGGGCGGGCTCGGCTACTCCCGCGCGGGAGACCGAACGGTGGTGCTCGTCCCCGAGGCGGTCGAGGAGTCGAAGCGGGCCATCCGCACGGCCGTGGGCCACGGCGTCACGTTCTTCGACACGGCGGACATCTACGGGGCAGGGAGGGTCGAGACTCTGCTCGGAGAGGCGATCCGTGGCGTCCGGCCAAAGCTCGTCATCGCGACGAAGTTCGGCGAGCTCTTCAACGAGAAGACCGGCGATGAACCCGCAGGGGACGTCACACCCGAGTACGTCCGGCAGGCGTGCGACGCGAGTCTCCGGCGCCTGGGCACGGACGTCATCGACCTCTACCTCTTCCACCTTCGCGACTTCCCGCTCGAGGAGGCGGGCGGGATTCGCGACGCGCTCGAGCGCCTGGTCGACCTCGGCAAGATTCGCTTCTACGGCTGGAGCACCGATGATCCGGAGCGGGCGCGGCTGTTCGCCAAGGGCCCCCACTGCGCGGCGATCGAGCTTCGGCTGAACCTCTTTGACGACGCTCCCGAGATGCTTGCGCTGTGCGAAGAAGAGGATCTCGCGAGTGTCATCCGCGTTCCCCTGCTGATGGGAATCCTGACCGGGCGGTGGCATCGCGGGGACTCTCTTGCGGACTCCGACCGGCGAAGCGACGGCTTCCGCGACGAGAGGTTCTTGCGGATCCTCGACCGCGCGGAGGCAGTGCGCCCGGTTCTGACGAGGAGCGGGCGCAGCTACGTTCAGGGAGCGATCGCCTGGATCTGGGCGAGGAGCCCACGGGCTGTCCCGGTCCCGGGCTTTCGGACCGTCGCGCAGGCCGAGGAGTTGGCGGACACGATGCGGCACGGAGCGATGTCGCCGCAGGACTTCGAAGCCGTGAACGCCCAGATCAAGGCGCCGCCGTAGGGGACACGGAACCCGACGCTGCCGCCTCGCTTCGCGCGCGAAGGGAGCGCCGGCCGTCGCAAGGACGTGGCGAGGCCTGCGGCGCGTTCCGCTCTCCGAGTCACGCCATGAACACAAGGACCGGCTCGACCGCCCATGCGTGAGTGCACAACCAGACCACACCGCATCGGGTGGCTCGTGTCGCATCCCGTTGGTGCCTGTGCGGAACAAGTCGAAGCATGGCCGCCAACAGGCAGAACTCGCCGGCATCGCCGTCCGTTCGGCTACTTCGAAGACGCGACGCTAGGTCCTTGGCAAGACGAAGGCGAGGCCCTCCTCCGTGAGACAGACGGCTTGGTGCACCTTCCCGTTCTCCCGCTCGAAGCGGACGCGGGAAGCTCCGTCCTCGTACTCGAAGAGGTCCACGGCCAGGGGCCTTGCCGGGGACTCCGCATACCCCGCGTGCTCCACGTACAGGGCACCATCCCGGACCCTCACGTGGTTGGCATGGCCGTAGGTGCCGACGTACGAGGACAAGGTCTCCGAGTCGATTGTCACGGGCTCCAGTGCCGCTCGGACGCCGTCGAGGACCCAATCCACCGAGAACAGGTCGTCCGGGTCGGACAACGTCGTCCTGAGTTTCTCGAGGGCGTGGCGGTACGCCACGTCGAGGGCTCGGCCGGCCGGGACGGCGATGTCCGGGGTGACGCCGACTCCCTCCCATCCGCGCTGGGAGATCGGGTTGATCGCCTCTCCTTCCGGGATGTACAGCTCCAATCCGGACTCGGGGAGCGGCACGATCTCGATGGTGTGCCCGCCCCCGCGGGTCTGCTCGCCAACCACGGTCGCTCGCCCGCGCTGCTGCAGGTTGTACGTGAAGCCCTCGGCGACCGAGAACGTGCGTCGGCTTGTCAGGACGTACGCGGGGACGTCCACGAGTCGGGGCCCCGGCACGTAGTCGAGGGAGCGAGACTGCTCAATTCCGCGTGGGCCGCGGTGGTGGATCGAGCAGAGCTCGGTCGCTTCGCCGAACAGGTACCCGGAGAGGAGCCGCTCCATTCCGTCCTCGCCTCCGCCGTTCTTGCGGAGGTCGAAGATCAGGGCGCGGGCGCGCGCGAGGAAGTTCATCGCGGCGACGGCGGTGGGGCCGGCGACATCGGCCGGACAGAAGAGCCGAACATCAACGTAGCCGACGGAGCCGGGCAGCATCTCGACCCGCCGGAACCCGAAGTTGCTGCGCGCGTGCAGATCGTAGAGACGCGCGACGTACGACTGTCCGTCGTCAATCCGGTCGGGAGGAAGGACGCCGACGCCGAGGTGGCGGTCGTCGCTCAGCTGCGTCACGTCATCCGCCAGGGCCGATGCCAAGCTGCCCGGGCTGGTCGCATCGTCATACGCGCCGTCGGCGAGTTGCTGCCGAAGGCGCGCTCCAATCTGCGCCGCGACGCTAGCATCGTAGAACTGCTGCTCGAAGTGCTCGGCGACCGCGAGAACGGCTCGGCGGACGACCTGCGAGTTTACGGGGTTCTGGTTCTTGGTCATCACGCTCTCCTTCTCGAAGGCTTCCTCCCGGGCGACGCGAGCTCTTGGAGCCGCGCCGCGAGGTCCCGCACGCAGGACCGGTTGAGGGAGTAGTAGGTTCTTGCCTGGGCGTTCCGTGTCGTGAGGAGGCCGAGGCCCGCCAAGTAGCGAAGGTGCCGGGAGACCGCGGGCTGGCCGAGGTGCGAGAAGTGAGCCCCGATTTCGTGGGCGTACATCTCGCGGTCCGCCACGAGCTGGAGGATGCGGAGGCGGGTTTCATCTCCGAGACCCTTGAAGCCGGCTGCGACGCGAGCCGACCCCGTCCGGTCCTCGCCGGAGCGCTCGCTGACACCGCCTCCTCCGTAGAGCAAGAGGAGCGTCGTCGGATTCGTCTCAAGGAGGCTGAGCGTGACAAACGGGCCGAGAAGCCTCGTCGGCACGGCAACCAGCCGCTTCGCCGCCTCGAACGCTGGTTCGGGCGCAATGCCTCGCCCCGTCAACGTCTCGATCCATGCATGGAGGGGCGCAGGCCAGGCGAGTCCGCGTCGCGCCTCAACCTCCTCGCGGAGCAGGGTCTTGTCCTCGTCCCAGCGAGCCTGCAGGTGCTCCTGGAGGAAGGTCTCCACCGTCCGAACGTAGGTCTCCTTCAGCTTGACCGGGTTCCGGCGCAACGTCGCGACGAGCCGCGTGGCCTCCGGCGTCCCCTCGTGGGTCGCTGGCTCTGGGGCGAGTTGCGTGAACGCCTTCCTCTCGAGACCCCGCAAGGCGCGGAGGAGGTCGTCGAAGGAGGCGGTCAACCGACCGTCGGGGTACAGCCGCGCCAGGAGCCGCCCCCATGAAACGGCGGCGTTGCACGCCGCAAGCTCGGCGTACCGGTCGTCCGCAAGCGCGGCGCGCGTTGCGTAGACCCAGTCGGCAAAGCCCTCCCCCCATTCGTCGGCGAGGGTCACGAGGTCCATGGCGTGGAGAAGCTCAACGGTGGGCGACATGACGAACTCGGGCGTGTACAGCGGCGACAGGCGGACTCGCTGGGCGCCTTGCATAGTGACGACCTCCGCAGATCATGACGACAATATCATCACATAATGAGATCGTCAAGTGATGTGGCGGCATCGCTCCTCCAAACGAGTCGACGCGCTCGGCGGGCGCGCGCCGCAAGAGGATTCGGCACCTGGAGAGGAGGATCTCCCGGCGGTTCGCCGGGCGGCGACCGAAGCGGCTATGCTGGGTCGGCTGTGGTGCGCACATCGCTGTCAACGCCTGGAGAGCGCGGTCGGTCGATGCCTGGACGAAACGAGAGAGAGAAGATGCTGGCAGGAGAGACCTACACCTTCCTCGATCCCGATCTGATCGCCGAACGGGAGAGGGCGAAGAGGCTCCTCCAGCTCTACAACCAGACGGAAGACGGGACTGGTCGGCATGACCTCCTCCGCCAGTTGCTGGGGGAGGTCGGTCGCGGCTCACTCATCGAGTCGCCCTTCTACTGCACGTACGGCAAGAACACGCGCCTCGGCGACCACGTCTACCTCAACTTCTCGTGCGTCATCCTCGACAACAACGAAGTGCGCATCGGTCACCGCGTCATGATCGGGCCCGCCGTGCAGATGTACACGGCGGCGCATCCCGTAGAGGCGAAGACCCGGGTCCAGGGCTGGGAAGTGGCGAAGCCGATCGCCATCGAGGACAACGTGTGGATCGGGGGCGGGGCCGTCATCTTGCCCGGCGTTACGATCGGCCGGAACGCCGTGGTGGGCGCGGGGGCGGTCGTCACGCGAAGCGTGCCGCCGGACGTCGTTGTTGCCGGCAACCCAGCGAGGATGATCCGCAGGATCGAGGGGCAGTAGTCGGTCCGAGTGGATACCGCGCGCCGCGCGGGAGACATGAACGTTGTCAACGTCGGCTACAGGTCGGTGAACTGCTACGCGGTCGAAACCGGTGCCGGATACCTTTTGATCGACGTTGGCATGCCCGGCACGTACGGCGAGTTCAGCGTTGCCCTCCGCAGCAAGTCCGTGCCGCTCGCGGAGATCCGTCTCCTCGTCGTGACCCACTTCCACCCGGACCACTGCGGGATTGCGCAGAAGGTGAAGGAAGCGGGAGTAGTCCTGCTCCTCGGCGATGTCCAGGCGCCGCGCCTCGCCGAAGCCAATCGATGGTTGGCGAAGTTCCCTGGGTACGCCCCGATCTCCCCGGATGGGAATGTCATCGTCCCAGCGGGCTCGCGCGCCGCGTGGAAGAGCGCCACCGGGGTGGGCGGCGTCCTCCTTCACACCCCGGGGCACTCCGACGACTCCGTCAGCGTCGTCGTCGATGGGCTCGGCGCCTTCGTGGGAGACCTGCGCCCCCCGGAGGCGTACGCGGGCGAAGCGGCCCGGTCGGCTGCGGAGAGCTGGGAGAAGATCGGCGCCGCAGGGGCGCGGACGGTCTATCCAGCACACGGGCCGGTCTTCGGCATCTAGAGTCCTCCGGAAAGCCTCTCGCCACTCGCCACCTGCGAATCCAGTGGTGTTCCGCCCTGAGCCGCCGTATCCTGGCGCAGCTCGTCGAACGACGAGATCGCCGGTCGGTGCGACGGCGGCCCGGATCGAGTCGTGTGCCTTCATCGCAGCGAGGAGGAACCATGTCCAAAGCGCTGAGCCCGTTGGTGTATGGCTGCTATCTCGTCATTGTGAAAGACGCCCACAAGACGAGTTCCATGGTCTGCTCGTGGGCGACTCAGGTGAGCGGCCGGCACATCCTGCTTTGCATCGGAGCGCAGAGCGAGACGGGGAGTCTTCTCAAGGAAGGCGCGCGGTTCTCGCTCAACGTCCTCTTGCGCGACCAGCTGCCGCTCGCCGGCTTGGCTGGCAGCAAGCACTCGAGCGAGGTCGATAAGCTCGCTGGTGTGCCGGTCACCGAGAAGGACGGCGTAGTCACGCTGCGGCGCGCGATGAAGACGATGACGTGCCGGGTGTTGCAGTTCTTCGACATCGCGCCGGACAAGGCCACCCGGGGCGTGCTGGCGGAGATCGTCTCACCGGCCGAGGAGCAGGAGGGCGAGCCTCTCCTTCTCGACGACGTCTACCGCGCGGAGAGCGGCGGTGCGTAGTGCCTTCTGCGGGCGACTCGCTGCGCTTCATTGAACCTGGCGCTGCCCGCGCCTGCCGCTCATCTGCGGAGTCTCGTCACGGTGCGATCGGAGCGCTTGGCGCCTATCTGCCGACCGGACCTGTGTGCTGCTGACAAAGGCGCGACGCAGCCCCAATGGCCTTGCTGCGGGCCTACAGGACACCCGGCGGGCTCGGGGAGTCGTAGATGCCGGTCGCGCTGGTCTCGTCGTCGTTCTCGACCGACAGGAGCCGGTCGAGAGCCTTGCCGAGGAGTGTCACAAGCCGCTTGGCGTCTCGGGCGCCGAGGTCGTCGGAGATCTCCTTGTGGATCGCGGCGCACTCGTGCTCGATCGCGTCACGCAGGGCTCGACCCTTCTCGGTCAGGTAGACGCGGGAGATCCGGTAGTCGTACGCGTCGCGGCGCCGCTCGACCCAGCCGTCGTTCACGAGGTGCTTGAGCATGTTGGAGGCGCTGGCCTCGCTCGACCGCACGGCGTGAGCCAGCTCGGCCTGTGACAGGCCGTCGGCGATCCACAGCTCCTGCAGGAGTCTGCGCAGTCCCCAGTGCAGGCCTGTCCCCCGGAGGTGCGCCATCAGACGGCGCTGAATGCACTCCGTCAGCGCGTACGCCGCCTGAGGGACTCCGTCTCCAGGGAGGGGCTTGGGCCGCCGCGCCATCATTCGATCACCGATACCCACCCTACCCGGTATCGAGAACGAGCGCAACGCCCACGGGGACGAGGTAATCAAAAACCGAAACCTTCTTGTGCTCCGGGTCGCCGCGTTCTAGCATTCAGTTCTCCGATCGGAGAACGAAGAGATCTCTAGTTCCTGTCAAAGCTTGCCCGTGTTGCCTTTGGTGGTGCCTGCGGCTTGGGCGCAGGCCGAGACGCGAGAGGGAGGAAGCATGACGCCAAGAACCTTCGGTAGAGCGGTTGAGGCGATCGATCGGATGCTCGCCGAGCGGCATCGCCAGGGGCTCGGTCCCGGGCTGTCGCTCGCAGTCACGACGCGCGACGAGCTTGTTGCGACGAGGACGTACGGAGTCGCGAACGCCGATCGCGGAGATCCGGTGACCGACCGGACGCTGTTCCAGATCGGGTCGATCACGAAGCACTTCACGGCCGTCGCCTGCCTGCGGCTCGCCGAGCAGGGGCGCCTCGACCTCGACGCGCCGGTGACCCGCTACCTCGACTGGTTCGAGGTCGGGTCGCGGTTCGCGACGTCCGTCACCCTCCATCACCTGCTGACGCACACCGCGGGGCTCGTGATGATGATGGACTCGTACCCTTCCGCCTGGGCGCAGGTTTGGAAGCTGCGCGACACAGACCTCGGCTTCGAGCCGGGGACCCGGTTCTCGTACTCGAACGTGGGCTACAACGTCCTCCAGTGCGTGATCCAGACGGTGACCGGCCTCAGCTTCGACGCCGCGCTGCGCAAGCTCGTCTTCGCGCCGCTCGGCATGGACCAAACGTGGGGCGAGATCCTCTGGGACCTCTACCCACGCCTCGCCGACGGGCACAAGTACTCGAGCGTCGACGATCGCCCCGTGCCCCGTCCGGAGCGGCAGGTCGTCGTCAACCGCTATCGCGTCAGCCAAGGGTGCGCGAGCGTCGTCACGACGGCCGCCGACCTCACGAAGTTCCTCCGCATGTTCCTGCGGAGGGGACGCGGCGATGACGGCAAGGTCTTCCTCTCAGCCGAGCTGTTTGCCAAGATGCTCTACCCCCATGCGCCCTTCGAGGGGTTCTTCGAGGGAACGATGCAAGGCTACGGAGCGTTGGTCGAGCAGTCCGAGAGGACGCACGGGCACCGGCGCGTCATCGGCGGCGGGGAGAATCTCGGGTTCGAGGCGACGATGTACGGCGACCTTGAGGCCGGCGTCGGCGTGATCCTCTTCTGCAACAGCTTCGACGTCCCCTGGGGGGAGACGAGGTGGTGCCTGGACGCGCTCGCCGCCGCAGCAGCGGGGGTCGAGCTGCCCGCACTCCCGATGCTCAAGCCTCTCTTCGCGGAGGGCCTCGGCGAACGCGCCAAGGACTACGTCGGGACGTACAGCTCCCCCGAGCGGTCTTTCACGATCTCCGACGAGAAGGGGAACCTCCGATTCGACGCTCCGGGAGCGACGGCGCTTCTCGAGCCCGTGTGGGGCGACAGCTTCGTTCTCCCGGCCGCGGGGTTCGATCAAGGGCTTCTCTCGTTCTCGCGTGACAAGGACGGCCGCGTGGTCGGGGCCGCCCAGCTCGGCGATGTCTACGCCCGCGACGAGAAGCCGAAGGCCAAAGAGTATGTGCTGCCCAAGGAGTGGGACGCGTACCTCGGCCACTACAGGGCATTCGGCTCGCTCGTCACCAACTTCCGGATCTTCGCCCGCAAAGGCCAGCTCTGGTGTCAGATGTACTCGGGCTACGGCGAGGAGCCGCTGACGGACCTCGGCGGCGGAAGATTCCGGCGCGGCGGCGAGGCGTCGCCGGAGACCTATGCGTTCGACTGGATCGCGAGTGGGAAGGCCCTTCGCTGCCGCGCCTCCGGCTGTGACTTCTACCGAGTCGATGGGTAGCGGGCGGGTGCAGAGCTCGGTTGTTGAGGGGCAGGAGGAATGCGCTGAGACGAGCAAGGGGATGAGAAGGCCTCGATCGCGTACGTCATCCGCCGCAGCGCCGAGTGGGGCCTGACGAAGGACGTTGAGCTGCAGAGGGGCACGGTGGCCCATGATGGCGACCTGTTCATCATCGGGGCCGCTTCGTGGCACATCACGTCCGGCTGAAGAGAGCACAAGAAGCACCTGAAGGCTGTGCTCGACCCACGCTTCAAGGTCAAGAGGGCGGAGGTTCGGAACGTCCAGGTCCACCCGCCTCGGTCGGGCAAAGTTCCCTGGTTCTCAGCGACGCTCGATGACGTGGTCGTGTGGGACGGGAAGACGGACCGGTTTGGCGAGGGCCTTTGCTGGACGGGGGTTCTCGAGAAGCGCGACGGCCGCTGGGTCATCGTCCAAGTGCACGCCTCACTCCCGGTCGACAAGGTCCGCGAGATCGTGGTGCGAGACATCCAATCGCCCGCTTGACGGCGCCTGCTTGGTGCGCCAGCTGACCACAACAGCAGACTGTGCAGACGCGGGGCAATCGGCGCTCCGGCTCGGCGCAGACCGACCAGGACCCCGGGCGAGACAGCGCTGGCCGCAGTGCCTGCTACCCAGGCAAAGAACCGAGCAATCGCTGCAAGCTCGCCTTGTAGTCGCTGAAGGCCGCCCGTCCCCGTGCCGTCAGCTTGACGGTAGAGTGCGGTTTCTTGCCCCTGAACTCCTTCGTAACGGTGACGTAGTTGGCCTTCTCGAGCTTCGCGAGGTGTGTCGCGAGATTGCCCCAAGACAGGCCGGTGAGCCGTATGAGGAAGACGTAGTCCGCACTCTCGACTACGTAGAGGTAGGTGAGCAGGGCGAGCCGAGCAGGTGCGTGGACGACCTCGTCGATGTCAGTGAGGGCGCTCAGGTCGGGTCCAGCGTGTTCGCTACCCATGGCGTTCCTCGTCCAGTGACTGCTCCCTCGTGGGAATCGGATTGCGCAGCAAGAGACGCACGAAGACGACAACGCCGGTCACGATCGCGACGCTCGCTAGAGCCCCGAAGGCGACCGGCCAGCCATGGTGAGGGAGGTGCTTGTGGACGTAGAGCCATTGGCCGGCCATGGGCACGATCACGGCCAAGAGTCCGTAGGCGTACACGCGACTGAAGTCAAGGACGTAGCCTGCG
>JAQTNX010000051.1 GCA_028713635.1 Candidatus Bipolaricaulis sp. | reverse complement strand
TAGCGAAGCACTAGGGGCCAGCACGGAGTTCCTGACTGCGGAACAGCTCGCACTGATCAATGCAGCGAGTCTAGCCAACACCGACGAGTGTCATTCCATCATCAATCAGGCCGGGCTTGAATCAGCGGCGGCAAGACCGATGTACGGCATCGGTGACGAACGCCTCTATCCGACGGTTGCTGCGCAAGCGGCTGTTCTTGCTGAGTCAATAATCGCCAACCATCCGTTCGAGCAAGGGAATAAGAGAACTGCATACGCCGCCATGCAGACGTTTCTTGCCATCAATGGTTACATCCTCATGGCCAATCACGAAGAGTCTTTCGAGTTCATCTGTGGCATAGCCTGCGGCAAGATCGGCACGACTGAGGCTATCGCTTGGGTCGAAGGCAGAACAGGGGCGTTAGCTTAGGCGTTCCTCTGCCTGCTGGCCTAACGGGATAAGCAGGACACGTGTCCTCGCTCTAGAGAGCGCTGCCGCGTCGAGAGCAAAACCGAAAGCACGGCAACTAGGGAGCCGTCTGAAGCCTCGTTCTAGCAGCGCGGCTAGATGTACCCGAGCTGGACCCCGATGATCATCCCGACGCCGAGCAGGACCATGACCACGCCCGTCACGAAGTGGAGCTTGCCCGTGCGCGCGTTGCGCCAGCGCTCCGCGCGCGCCGTCGTCGTGACGCCGAAGTGCACGGTGAGCGCGATCACGATCATCGGCAGGATGAAGATCAGGTTGTAGAGGAGGAGCAGCAGCACGCCCTGCGTGCGCGTGGTCGTCGTGGACAAGAGCGAGAGGATCGCGAGGTACGGTCCCGACGTGCACGGCGCGAGGAAGAGCGCGTCGACCAATCCGGCCACGAACACGCCCGGCAGCGACACGACGGAGTTCGTCACGCGCGTGAGCATCGGCTTCCACTTCGCCGGCACCTCGATCGAGAACCACTTCCCGTACCAGAGGAGGTCCTTCATCTGCCAGAGCCCCATCAGGATGGCGATCACCGAGACGGTGATGATGTACGGAACCCGCAGGCTCCGCGTTCCGACCGTGACTCCGAGGAGCGTGTAGAAGACGTACCCCATCAGGAAGTAGACGAGGTATACCCCCGCCGCCCACGACAGGCCGGCCCAGATGACCTTCTGACGCTTCCCGATGACGAGCAGCCGCCCAAGAAGAAGCAGCATGACGGCGAAGTCGCACGGGTTGATCGAATCGAGCGCCGCGGAGCCGATGACGGCCCACAGGGTCGCCTTCTCGCGCACGCGTACCCGATCGAGAGGCGGCGTCGCCTTCTGATCAATGGCCAACTGGATGCGGCCGCCCACGAACGCCGTGTCCTCGTCGGAGAATGCGAACGCCCTCGCTTTCTCGCGGCCGGGGTAGACGGTCGCGCCGATGAGCGCGGTGTCGCCGATGAAGAGTGCCGGGACCGCAGCGCGGGCGCGGTAGAGCCGCGACAGACGGTCGAGGGTCTTCTTCCCCTCCTCGTCATCCGTCGAGATGCGTCGGACCGCGAGCTCCGGGTGCTGTCGCTGCACCAGAGTCATCCACGCGTCCAGGCGTTCGCAGTCCGGACACTCGCTTCCAAGGACAAGCACCGCTTCGGTGGCGGTCGCAGGAAGCCGGTCGAGGGGAGAGCGCGCGTTGTCGGCGATCGCGGCCTCGATCAGAGCCCGGGCTTCGAGTTCAACCGCTCGCACGGCGAGGACGACCGGAGCGGCGTTCGATCCTGCGCGGTAGACCGTGTCGCGCACGATCGCGGCGTCGGCAACGAACAGGAACGGCACCGGACCCATTTCGGCCCCGTACGCGGCGAGAAGCCGAGGCAGAAGGTCGCGGCCCTCTTGGCTCGCGACGTTGTACTCCTTGACCGTGACGGCCGCTCCCGCGGCCTGCATGTCTTGGAGCAGCTGGTCCATCTTCGCGCAGTGCGGGCAACCGTCTTCGTAGAAGAGAACGACCTCGGTGGCGGCCATTCCGGCGCACGTGAACAGGAGAACGACCGCCAGCGCGGACAAGACGACTCGCTTCATCGTGACGTCCTCCTCTCGGGGACCCGCCTGCGACACGCCGCTGGCCGGGCTGACACAGTGGGCTCGACTCTATCAGCTTCGCACGAACCCCGCAAGCCCACGTGTCTCTGCCTGCCGGAGGCGCCCTCCGCCGCCAGCTCGGCGTTCCACCAGATTCCACTTGACGGCGCCGCGCGGCACCTCTAGACTGGCCGCCATCACACGGGTTGCTTCACGTCGCGCCGGGTCGAGGCGGGGGACGAAGCCGATAGGAGTCGATGTGATTCGTCGTGTAGGTCTCGTTGGCGTTCTCGTTGTATGTCTTCTGGCTCTCTCTCTCTCGGTTGCCGGCGCGCGCCGCGCCCTCGTCCTTCTCATGCCGCGGGGAGCCATGGGCGTCGAGTTCTTTGCGATGCTGGCCGTTTTCGAGAAGGCCGGCGTGTCGGTCGACGTGGCGGCACCGCAGGCCGGCCCGTACCTGTTCTGGGAAGACACGGCGGAGGGAGTGGCGTGGGGCGCCGTCGGCGGCTACGAGTGGACGATCGGCATGACCTATGACGACGTGGTCTTGGAGGGCTACGACATCCTCATCCTCGGCCCGGGCCACGCCCACACGTGGTGGTACGGGAAGCCGCAGGAGCAGCTCGAGTCTCTTTTCCGCGCCGCCGTCGCGCGTGGGATGCCCGTCGCCGCGATCTCCTCGGGCATCCAGCACCTGATCGAACTCGGGCTCGTCAAGAACAGGAAGGTCGCCCAACCGCCGTACGTATTCGGCGTCCAGGACCCCGATATCCATGTGGCGATGATGAACGAGTACCCGGTCGACTATCAGAAGAGACGCTGCGTGTACGTGGACCTCGGCGGCCCGGGGCAATACGCGCTCATTACCGGCGGGTACGCATGCCCGGACGGTTTCGCTGAAGCCATCGTCCAGTTCCTCCGCAACCACTAGGCGGACAGCACTCCTCCAAGGGAGAGCCAACGTTCTCGGCAGTCGATGGATGCTCGCCCACCCCGTTTGACAGTCCGCCGGCCCATCCATACCCTGGAGACCCGACACCGAGGGAGGACGCCATCACTGCGGTTGCAGGAGGAACGCCTATCGGGACGTGGGTTCTCGCGATCATCGCGATCGTGTCAACCACGGTCGCCGCATTCCAGAGCCGAATCGCACGACTCCTGGTGCGCCCCAAGCTCGGGCTCGAGGTCCACGCCGAGCCGCCCGACTTCCACCACACCCTTGTCTCGCACCCAGCGTCGCCGGGCGTCGCCGCCGACGCCTACTACTTCAACCTCCGCGTGCGGAACACCGGGAACAGCCGCGCCGAGCAGGTCGAGATCTTCGTCGCTGACGTCCTCGCGCAGCAGCCCGACGGCACCTTCCGTCGCGTAGCGTCCTTCCTGCCGAAGAACCTGCTGTGGTCGTGGACACTGACGCCGTTCCTCGAAGCCCTCTCGCCCGGTATGTACACGTTCTGCACGCTCGGTCACGTTTTCGATCCCGCAAGGCGGAGCGAGTTCCCCGGCGAAGCGCTCGCCAGCGCCGACGAAGCGCGCCTAACCGGACGGACCGTGTTCAGCGTCGCCGTCCAGTTCCCGTCGAGCAAGCCTTCCCACATTCTTCCACCCGGCACGTACCGCCTCGTCCTCTGGATCGCCGCCGGCAACGCCCGCAAAGTCGAGAAGCGCCTCGAACTGACGCTCTCAGGCGACTGGACGACGGACGAGGCGCGGATGCTGGCGGAGGGGATCCGCATCCGCGTCGTGTAGGGCTCAGCGCCCGGACCTGTCGCCCCTTGCGGCTCCGCACGGACTCGCCACTCAGGCGTTCGCCTGATGTGGGCTTGCGCCGGGATGTGAAAGCACACGCCGTCACACGGCATCTCTTGTTCTCTCCTGCACCGGGAGTGGTGTCGTCACTCGATTGTTGACTAACTAGCTAATTAGTTGTATAGTTAACTCGGTGAGACAACATGGCACGAACGAAGCGAGATCCTCAAAACCCACTCGTGATGAAGAACTTCATGGCTCCGTCCAAGTTGTTAGCCAAACTGCAACAGCTGTCGGAGAAGGAGGGTGTCTCGGAGTCCGAGATCATCCGGAAGGCTGTGGAGCGCTATGTAGCAGATGCAGAGGAAGACGCGTGATCCCGAGCATCGGGTTGGCGGATCTGCAAGGTGGCGGCAACTACTAGGAGGTAGTCGAGATGAAGCGGACACTGATGTTCCTCGGGATCATGGGTCTTGTTCTTGGCTTTGGGGCTTCGGCTCTGGCGATCGGTCTGTGCAGCTACGTATCCCCGGAGACGAGCCTGCAGTCGCTCGGTCTCTCGATGAGCTACCACTACTTCGATGACTGGGCAACCCCTGGGGTGGAGGCGAGCGTCGGGCTTGCGGGCCTGGACTACAACCTGCTCTATGACTCCCCGGACTTCGGCTACACGGTCGCCGCGACGGCCGAACTCCTGCTTGCGGACTTCGCCCCCGTGAGTGGGCTGGCGAATGCCGCAGCAACCTACCGGTACTACTTCACGCAGGACGCGCCCGCGTTCGGCTTTGGAGGCATCGAAGCCTCTATGGCGTCCGGGCAGCCCCAGGCGGGGATCTACATCAACGCCGGACTGGGCTATGGGCGGTTCTCCGACGTGACGCCGCTGGCAAAGGCTGTCAAGATCGAGAAGGAACTGCTTAAGGTGGATGCGATCCCCGGCCCGCTCGGCGACAGCGCGCTGATGGACATCGCGCAGATCATCGGCAGCGGCGAATACGCCACGACGGACGAGCAGATCGCCGCCGTCGTGAATCAAGTCCAGGTTGCCTCCGGCGTGACGCTCGATCCCCGGCAGGTACTCACGATCGAGGACCAGGTCCTTGCCACCGGCGACGTGCGCCACTGTGGCTGGGCAGTGCAAGCCGGCGTTGGGTATCAGTTGATCGACCCCTACAGCCAGCCAAGCGCGTTCCTCGTCACGGCCTCCGCTGACGCCGCGTTCGCCCCGAACCCGGACGGCCAGGTCCTGTTCCACGCGGGCCTCTCGGGTCCACTCAATATCCTTGCCCAGAACACCCTGAGACTGCGAGCCTCCTACAGCAGCGTCCTGTCGGAGACGACGCTGCTTCGGGCTTCGTACACGGTTTTGCGGGTGCAGCCACTGGCGCAGCCGGTCAGTACGAGTCAGACCGCCGCTCTTCTCCTTGGGCTTGACATCGGCAGCACCACCACTCTCGGGCTGCAGGCGTCTCTCTCCAAGCCCGCCGGCGCCACTGCGTGGTCGCTTGACGTCTCCGTTTCAGCCGCGGTCACCTTTGACTACTAGACTGTTCCCGGGCACACGAGAGCCCCGACACAGCCAGCCCCTCCTTCTCTCTGCGAGTCCAGAGCGGGAGCGAGGGGCTGGCATCCCACGCCTGCACAGGGCGAGTACGCTCGGCGGATCAAGCAACCGAGAGGATCGATCCCCGGAGGGAAACCCCCGGCGCGCGGCACTCACTTCGACAGGGACGAAGGTCGGCTGCCCGCCCAAGGCGGGTTGGCGGCTACCGACTGACCCTACACCTGGAGAGAATCTGCAATGAGGCTGTTCGGCATCGTTCTCATCGTCTTTGGCGTCGTCGCCCTGATCTATCAAGGGGTCACGTTCCTGGTCCCCAACACGACGGACTTGGGGCTCTTCACCGTTACTGTCTCGGAGCAGCGCACGATTCCCCTTCCGCCGATTGTCGGCGGCATATCGCTGGCTGCCGGCATTGCGCTCGTTCTGATGAGTCGCCGGGGAAAGTCGTAGCTCTCTAGGAAGGAACCCGCACCCCTTGTGGCGCCGGGTGGATGCAAGAGATTCAACAAGCAGAGGAGTTTCAGGGAGATGGAGATCATGAAGGCAAGAAGATTCTGGCAAATGGGGACGGTCCTCGTCCTCCTCGTGTCCCTGCTCGCGATGGGCAGCTGGGGCCAGGGCGTTGCGCCGAAGGGCATTATCCCTACGCCACCCGAGAGCACGGCCTTGCAGGTCAGCATTTGGGTCGATCGCGGTGCGTACGCAGTCGGCGAGTCAATCACGATCCACTACAGCGTCAACCAGGCGGCGTACATCTACATCTGGGACATCACCCCGGATGGACAAGCGAATCAGATCTTCCCGAACGCGTTCCCCGGAGGGTCGAGCAACTTCGTGACGCCGGGGGAGCACACCGTCCCCGGGAACTGGTCGGTGACGCCCCCGCTTGGAACTGAGTACCTGCAGATCCTTGCGACAACGTCGCCGGTCAATCCCTTCTCGTACTTCTCTCCGGATCCTGAGTCGTTCCGCGCTCAGGTCGAAGTCCAGATCCTCGGGATCCTGCCCGTCAGCGCGCGGAGCTGGAACTTCACCAGCTTCGAGATCGCCTCGGGCGCTGTACCGACGTATGGAACCCTCGACGTGCGCTCCGTTCCTGCAGGTGCCACGATCTCTGTAGACGGCGCGTACGCAGGGTATACCCCCCGACTGGTCTTCGTCGGGCAGGGATTCCGCCAAGTCTCGATCTCCAAGTCAGGGTATCGGACGTGGCAAGGCACCTTCTTCATCATCGGCGGACGAACTCGAACGCTTAGCGTGACGCTGACTGCGTTGACGCCGCAGAACCAAAGACCGGTCCCCGCATTCTCGTTCGCTCCGAACGCTCCGAGTGTTGGGGAGTGGGTGCAGTTCGATGGCTCCACGTCGTACGATCCGGACGGAACAATCACGTCGTTCGCGTGGACGTTTGGCGACGGAGCCGGCGGTTCCGGGTCGTCGATCTGGCACCGATACTCCGCGGGCGGAAGCTACGCTGCGACGCTCACCGTCACCGACAACGCCGGCATGTCGTCGGCTCCTGTCAGCCATGTCGTCCAGGTCGGGTCGGCGAACCAGCAGCCGGTGGCGCTGTTCACGGCCGATCCATCGGCAACGGTCGTGGGCGGCTGGATCCAGTTCAACGCGTCCACGTCCTACGATCCGGACGGAAGCATTGCCTCGTACGCGTGGGCGTTCGGTGACGGAACGTCGGCGAGCGGCGCGAGCGTGTGGCACCGGTTCAACTCGGCCGGAGCCTTCACCGTCACGCTGACGGTGACCGACGACGGCGGGGCACAGGATGTCGAAGCTCGCTCGGTTCAGATCGGCTCGACGAACAACCAGCCGACGGCCACGTTCTCCTACACTCCCGTGTCGCCATCCGTTCTCGAGTGGGTCCACTTCGACGCTTCGGCGTCGAGCGATCCAGACGGAACGGTTGCGTCATTCCAGTGGGCGTTCGGAGACGGGTCTCCGACGGCAACCGGCAGCAGTGTGTACCACCAGTTCTCCGCCGCGGGCACCTACTCCGTGACGCTCGTCGTCACCGACAACGACGGGGCGACGAACGCGCAGACCCGGCAGATTCAGGTCGGAACCTCGGCCCAGTCGCCGGTCGCCTCGTTCACCTCCTCGCCAACGTCGCCTGCACCCGGTCAGACGATCACCCTTGATGCGAGTTCGTCCTACGACCCCGACGGAGCGATCGTCTCCTATCGCTGGGACCTCAACGGAGATGGGACGACCGATGCAACAGGTTCCGTCGCGCAGGTGAGGTACTCAAACGCCGGCACGGTGACGATCCGACTGACGGTCACCGACAACAGCGGCCTTCAGAACACCGCGACGAAGACGATTGTTGTTGCGGTTGCGGGGCCCGTCTCGTCGGGAGCGCCGGCGATGGGCACGACGCCAGGATTCTTCATCTGGGGAACGGATACGTGGCACATCACCGTCAACGCTGGGGCGGGCTGGACCGCACCTCGAGCCTACCGAATCGAGCTGCGGACGAACGGAATCTTCTCCGGAGCCAACCAGAGCTCGAGCAGCGGCGTCTCCGCGCTTGGGTTGGTCCCGACGCCGACGACGGGCGGAAACAGCCTGCTCTTCGAAGGCTCGTTGCAGAGTGGCTCTGTGGACTACACGTTCACGGCTCCCGGCGCGACGAGCATCTGGATGAGCCTGAAGATGGACACGAACGGAAGCGGGTCGCTTGTAACGTCTCCGGCGTTCACCTATCTCCGCGCGAGCATGGCGCACCCGAACACGAGCCCCTTCGTCGTCGGGTTGCCGCAAGGCTACAGCGGAACGCTCATCCCCTCCATCAACTTCCGGATCGGAATCCCGATGGTCTACCCGACCCTCATTCTCTGGGGGCCGACGATTTCCGAGCTTGGCGGCTAGACAGTCAAGCTCGTGTCCCGGCAATGCCGAGCGGGGCCGCGCTGCGGCCCCGCTCTCTTTTCCGCAGGAGGCGAGACGCCCGCGATGCCGCCCAGGCGTAGCTATCGTCCAGACCCCGCTCTTCTAGTCCGCTCGCCAGCGACGCCCGCAAGGTCGAGAAGCGCCTCGAACTGACGCTGTCAGGCGACCGGACGACGGATGAAGCGCGGATGCTGGCGGAGGGCGTGCGGATTCGCGTTGTGTGAAGCAGCGCTGAGCCGGTTCCGGCTCGAGAGCGATCAGTGCCGCACGGTCGAGACGACGCGCTTGCGCTTTCCGCTGCCTCCGAAGTCGATCTCAGGCGCCCACTCCACATCACAACACAGCTCCGGGTGGAGCGCCTCCAGGTTGCGGACCAGACGCTCCCGCAGCCTCTCCGGTGGCGGCTCCGCGACCTCCAATCGAACGAGCAGATGAGAGGGTGAATCCTGCACGACCTGGTAGTCCCGCAGTGCCCGCGTGAAAGGGTCTTCTATCCCGATCCCTCCGCGGAAGGCGTCAATGAACAGGTCGTCGATCAGACGCGGCGAAACGGCCCGGCCTCCGGGGAGGACAACGGAATCGTCGTCACGACCGACGAGGGTAAGGAGCGTCTGGCCCTTGTGCCCGCACGAGCATGCCGCGTAGTCGTTCGGCTCCAGTGCCCCTCGATCGCCAATCGCGTAGCGGATGATCGGCATCGTCGTGTTGTACAAGCTCGTCACCACGACACGCCCCTCCTCGCCGGCGGGAACGGGAAGCCCGTCCGCATCCACCACCTCGACAACGCAGGTGTCCCGATTGACGTGATACCGGTAGGGGTGGTCCGGGGACTCCCAGGCGATGTTTCCGACTTCCTGAGCGTTGTAGAAGTCGACGACTCGGCAACCGAAGACCTCGGCGAGCAGCTCGCGGACAGCAGGATAGAGCACCTCGCCGCGGGTGATGACCACGCGCGGCCTTGGGACTCCGATGCCAAGACGCCTCATCTCGGACGCAATCATCTCGAGGCTTGCCGGACATCCTGTGAGGATGGAGGGTCTCGAGCGCCGAAGGGCTTCAAGCTGCTCGCAGAGCGCAAGTCGCCGCGCGATGTAGACCACCTTGGCGGGCGGCATTCGGCGCACAAGCACCGCCCTGCGCCCGTCGGGAGGGATCCACGCCCCCGCCTCCACGAGCGTCACCGGGAACGGACGACCCGCCGCCCCCACATCGCGAGGAACAGAGTCAGTCGGCGGAATCGGAACTCCGCGCGGCTCATGTAGACCGCGATCGGCGCACCCGACGTCCCGCTCGTGCTTCGCGACACCAGACGCTCCGGACGAACTCAATCGCTCAGCCGGTCCGGCAATCCTCTCGCGAGGAGGTCCTCCTTCGTGACAATCGGAAGCGTCGGCAGATCGGCTATCCCGCCGAAGCCCGCAACCGCGACGCCTGCTGCATTCCAGGCTCGGCGATAGAAGGGAACGTGGGCGTAGGCTGCGCGAACGACGCGGCGCAATGACGCATCCACGTCCGCCGCTGACTTGCCCAGCCTGAGTCGTAGGACCCGACTCCCTGCCCGCATGCGACCTCCCGCCCTCCTGCCACTCTAACGTGAAGATCGGCGGGCGAGAACGCGTCCCAAGCACCCAATCGCTCCAGGCAGCAGCTGGTCTGACCTGGTGCTGGAATGCAGGACCCAACCCCGTCGCCTCTACAACATCGAGGCCGGATCCTCCAGCCATCTCTTGGCGTCGTCAACGCTAGGACCGGAGTCCCCGAGCCAGCGCACGATTGCATTGAAGAGCAAGAAGCTGGTGACGGCCAGCAGAAACGCCAACGCAAGTGCAAGAGGGGTCAGGAGGGAAGAGGGGCCTCCCTCTCCATGGGAAGCGCCTGCAGCTATGAGGCCAACCGGGCCTACGTAGCAGAGCAGAAGGAGAAGGCGAGTCACCCCAAACGGCCGCGTGCGTGTCAAGGCCCGCTTCCGCTTCGCGTTCCGCTCCACTCGCCAAGCGGAGTGCACAGCGGTCGCGAACAGAAGGACAGCTGCCGCGAAGCTCGCAACAACCGGCCACATCCCCGGGAAGGAGCTTCCGCCAGAGGAACCTGCACTCGCGGAAAGCAGGTCGGCGGCGACAAAGCCCATGGCTACGACCGGCATCGAGAAGACAATGACCGGGAGAGCCACACCGAAGTAGCGCGCTACGTGGAAGCCGAAGTCGGTCCTTCGCGCAACGTCAGAGAGCAAGAAGTTCTCCCAACTTAGTGCGCCGACACTATCACCCCGGGCACGAGCATCCTGGGCCAACACGCGCTCGATGGCTCGGTTGAATGCGCAGGCTCTCCGATTGCGGTGTTGCTCATGCACATACAAGGCGCCGAAGCAGTTGACGAGAAAGGCAACAGCCATGCCGAAGAACGGCAGCAGCTCCTTGTCCCGGAGAACAGCGATCAGGCCGTCTGTCCCGGCAAGCGCGACGGCAGCGCCTGCCACGGTTGTGAAGATCCCGACAATGGCCAAGTAGCGGAGGTTGATGCATTGCACGATCTCGGCTCGAAGGAACTCGTACTGATTGATCAGCAGCTCCCTCCTGGCCTCAGGGGTTCCGATGTTCGCCATGCCTATGTCCTCCTTCGTGAGTGTCTAGTATAGCGAGAGCCATTCTGCTCAGAGGACGCCAGCGGCGCAGAGGCTGGCCCCCACTCCCCTCTCTTCCAAGCGTTGCCCTGTGGAACCCATGTGCACTCTCCTAGCTGCCCCGCAACAGCAGGCCAGGTGCGAGGTCCCGTCGTTCCTGAACGCGCGAGCGAAAACACGATCCTTGACAAGGCAGAACGTGAAACAGGATTGAGCTAGCACTTCCGGCGGGCTTTCCGGCGAAGGACCCTAGCTACGTTCGGCTATCCGGCCAGGTTCCGGGCATGTACTCCTCCACAGGTCCAGCCATCGCAGACAGCGCCGTCAGCTCTTCCCAGATGTGGTGCTGCAAGGCCGCAGAAACGGTCCCGGGGAGCGGCGCCTCACGGTCAGCAGCAGCCAGGAGAGCAGAGACAAGGTCGTCGTAGCTCCACGCTTGACTCACGCTCAGGTCGACCCTGTGTTCCCCGCTCGGGCCGAATACGCCCAATGCCTTCTCGTCAACTGGGAGCTGCTTTCCGACTTCCAGGTAGAAGGGGCAACCCATCTGTGCCGAACTGAGTTCGCCTTCCGCCCGTGCGTACGTCACTTCGGGCGAGCCTCGGCCTACCGCCCGAGCGAAGGATGCTCGCCGGAACGTGAGCGTCGCGTCCGCGAAAAGCACATGCAGCATCGCAAGCAGGTGGACCATCAAGTCCGTATGAGCGGGCTCACCCGGCGGCCCCTCGGACTTCGTCTCAAGCAACCGTCCATCCAACGACGCTGCCGATTCAAGTACTCCGCTAGTTTCGGGATCCGCCCGAAAGCGCCGGAACTCCGGCCGGAGCAGGAAGTGGTCGACTACGACCAGCCGAGTGCTGCGCGCCCGGCACTCTCTCTCCAGCAACGCGAACTCAGAAAGGGACGCACAGCCGGGCTTCTCACACAAGATCCACTCCAGAGTTCGTGAGGCTCGCAGCACTGCCATAGCAGCTTCCAGCTGGCTCGTCGGAGGAACGGCGAGGATAGCGACTTGAATGCCTCGAGAGCTACCGATCCTCGCCCATGGCGTGTAGCGGACTCCGCCTCTCCGGACTGCATCCCCCAGGAACAGCGGCGGGGTTCTGGACAGGTCGCAGGCCTGCAAGTCGATGTCGCCCTGCGCCACGTACCGCAGCAAGCTTGGCATCCACTGCCGTTGGCCCCAAGTGCCTAGCCCCAGTAGAGCTACGATCCGCGCCATGGCAGCGAGGTTAGCGAGCCATTGACCACCAGGCAACCTGAAGCCGGCCCAGTATGCGGGAACATGGCAACGAAGGCTCGCGCTCTTCATTCAGGTGCGTGCGGGGTGGTAGGATCTTCTGAATGAGATTGGGGGCAGCAGTCGACCGCCGCTACGTCGGCACCCCGGTGGGAGGATTCTTGGAGAACTGGGATATTACGAAGACGGTCTATAAGGTTGGCGACTTTGTCTCCTGGCAGAGAAGTGGCGCCTTGGTTCTCAGCCCAAGCTTTCAGCGGCGCCCTGTAGGTCACGTCCCGTCAAGTGGTGTGGAAGTGGGTGTGCGCTGAGGCGTAGTTCACGTCAGAGGACGAACACCTCCTCTCCCACAACCAGGGCCAGTGAAGCGTCGACCACTTCAGTCTTCTTGTAGAGCAGCGCCATCGACTCGATGCCGAAGTAGCAGCGCACCTCGGTCCACTCCTCGTGCTGTTCCTCAAGCACGGCTCCAATCAGCCGCAGCGCCGCTTGGGCGTTCGGGAAGATCCCGACCACTCCTGTTCGCCGCTCGATCTCCCGATTCACTCGCTCGATCGTGTTTGTCGAGTGCAGCTTCTGCCAGTGGCTGGTCGGAAACGTCATGTACGCCAGGATGTCGTGCTCTGCGCTACGCAGAAGCTCGGACACCCGCGGCAGCTTTGACTCGAGTGCCCGCGCCACCTTGTCCAGCTGATCTCGTGCTGACGATGCATCGGGTTGAGCGAAGATGCTCCGCACCCAGGCCGCGGTCACCGTCTGTGCCCGCTTCGGTACGAGAGCCAGGAGATTGCGCATGAAGTGGACGCGGCATCGCTGCCATGCTGCCCCAGCCAGAACCTCGGCAATCGCCTGCTTGAGATCCTCGTACGCATACGAGATCACGAGGTGAGTCCCCCGCAGGCCGCGCTGGGCGAGACCGCGGAGGAATCCCAGCCAGAAGTCGTGGCTCTCCGCCGGTCCGATGTCGAAGCCAAGGATCTCACGCTGCCCACTCTGAGTCACGCCCACGGCAACAATCGCCACGTAGTTCTCGACACAACGGTCTTGGCGAACCTTCACGCACTTCCCGTCCAGCCAGACGTAGGGGTATTCGCCCTCCAGCCGACGATCGCGGAACCGCTGCATCTCGACATCGAGCTCACCGCAGAGACGTGACACCTCGCTCTTGGAGATCCCTTCCATGCCGAGGGAGCGGACGAGATCGTCGACCTTCCGTGTCGAGACTCCATGGACGTACGCTTCCTGAATCACGGAGACGACAGCCCGCTCCGCTCTGCGTCGTGGTTCGATCAAGCTAGTGTCGCGTCCTGGTAATGGCTGCGCGGAGGAGCCTGAAGCGATTTCGCCATTGGCCGGAGTCTGTCGACATCGTCGTCCGTTCAACGACTTCGCGGACGCGACACTAGGGAAGTACGTGCCCGTTCGCAGACGTGGGATGCGGAGCGGAATCGTGCCGACGCGGGTGTCCCAGGCGCGTTCACGGTACCCGTTGCGGTACGCCATACGCTCTGCGGAGCGTTCGTAGTTCTCGGCGCCGGTCTTCCCGCTCACCTCGGCCACGTCCGTCAAGGTGGTGTATCGCCTCGACTCGGTGAGCGGTCACGCCACGAGCTGCGCGACCAACGCGGGTTCCTCCTTTGTCGGTGTACTTGAGGTCCGACGCGCTGTCGCCTGAGCCA
>JAQTNX010000050.1 GCA_028713635.1 Candidatus Bipolaricaulis sp. | reverse complement strand
CGACGTCGAGCGGGCCGAGTGCGGCGAGGGCGTGCTCGAACGCGTGGATGGGTGGAAGCCCGACCTCGTCCTCCTCGAGTTGTCCATCCCCGGCCAGCGGCACGGGGGGTGGAGGCTGCTCGGCTCGCTACGCGAGAGACCGCATTCGCCGGCGATCATCGTTCTGACGTCGCTCGGCCGGCTCGACGACCGGGTTCGCGCCCTGAACGCCGGAGCCGATGATGTCATCCTCGAGCCGTGCGACCCCGTTGAGGTGAGGGCGCGCGTCCGAGCTGTTCTGCGGCGAACCCGCCCCAACCTGTCTCTTCTGTCGCTCCGGATCGATGACCAGCGAAAGCAGGTCTGGATCGGTGAGCGCTGCGTGACGCTGTCACCGAAGGAGTACAACCTCGTTTCCCTCCTGGCGTCGTCCCCGGGCCAGGTCTTCTCGAGCGACGACATCGTCGAGGCTCTGTGGTCAAGGCCGTCGTACGCTACGGGACAGGACGCCCAGAAGTACGTCTATCTGCTGCGCCGCAAGATCGAGCGAGACCCGGCGCGCCCCGAGATCATCCTCACCGTTCGAGGATTCGGCTATCGCCTCGCGCTGTAGCGACGCGCCCCGAGCGCCGCGGCCCCTGCTCGCTTCCGTGCGGGGACGTGTCTGAGCCGGCTCCTCCGTGCCGAATCTCCCCCCACCGGCCCCAAGAGACCACGTGCCCGGAGAGCCTCTCAGAGCCGCAAGCGGATGTCGCCGCGCCCGGGAGTCCGGGCGCGAGCCGGAGGGTCTAGATGTCCCGGATGTCCAGGTAGAGGGGAGGCTTCGGAAGGGCCTCCGTCCGCATCGAGTACACCATCGTGTGGTAATGGAGGGTGGTGTTCGGGATGGCGTGCGGCATCCTCGCGAGCGGGTCGTCGCGGTACAGGAAGAGCGTGAGGACGTCCGTTCCGTCCGCGCGGGCGTTTCGCCGAAGCTGCGACAAGAGCCGGCTGAGCAGAGCTTGACCCTGCGCTCCGCGGACGATGGGGTCGAAGAGCTGAAGGTACGTGATCTGCCGGCCGACGACCGGGATGCGCGGGACGGGAATGACGCTCGACAGGGGATTGAGGACGCTGCCGAGGAGCCGGATCCAGAGAGGCATGTGGAGCACGCGCCCGCAGTAGATCTTCGAAAGGTCCCAGGCGCTGACCTGCGCGAACGAGTCTCCTGACTCGAGGCGGTAGATCCCTTTCAAGTATCCCAGCTCGGCCCCGCGAGCATACGCGGAGAGGAAGTCGACGGGCTTGAGAGACCGTACGCCGACTGCCTGGTCGATCCTCGCCACTTCCTCTTCGAGGCAGTCGATGTGGGGATCGAGGTCGACGCGCTTTCCCGGTAGGGACGTCGTGGAGAGGATGTCGAACGACGCGGCGGGCTTCGCGCCCATCCGGGTCACAACGTTCATGGAGTCGTAGTTATCGGCCTTGACGTGGCCGAAGAGGAACGCCGTGCCGGTCTCACGGATCTCGTCGTGGACGGCGTGCCAGAGCCGGAGAAGACCTCGCTTCATGCTGCGCCGGTACGTCGCCTCGCCGCGCAGGTCGTAGAAATACGCGACGCGGTCGGCCCCGCCGTCGAGGAGAATCTCCTTGACGGCGTACGCCATGACGCCCACGATCCTTCCGTTCTCCTCCGCGACGACGACTCGGGCGCCGTCATGCATTCGAGAGCGGTAGAAGTAGTCCTGGCGATCAAGAAGGATCGATATCCCGGTCCCTTGAGGGCTCTCCGACTCAAGGCGAAGCAAGGCTTCATTGTCGTCGTGGGTCGCGACGCGAATCCGGAACATGCGAGTCCTTTCTAATGGAGGACCGCGATCGAGCGCGAGAAGCGCCCAGCCGCTCCCTCTTCGTCGATGAGGATGAGCGTAACGATATACGATCCAGGGCGGGCGTAGCAATGGACCGGGCGCAACCGATCTCCGCCGCACGAGCCTTCCGTGCCGGGGCACGTCGTTCCGTCGCCGAAATCCCACGCGACGTGGACGATGCTTCCGGTGGGGCTCGGATCGTAGGACTGGCTCGCGTCGAAGACAACGCCGCGCGAGCACTCCGAGGTCCGAGCATCGTCCCAGGTCGCCTGCGGGGCGGCGTTCGCGACGTCGATTGCGAACGAAACCGGCAGGGAGCGGGCGCCGTCGTCGTCGACGACGGTCACGCAGACGACGAACGTCCCGTCGTCGGGAAAGCGATGCCGTGGTTCCGGCTCCGACGACGACGCGCCGTCGCCGAATGTCCACTCCCAGTGAACGACGGTTCCGTCGGGATCGAGGGCGGCGGCGGCAAACGCGACCTCATCCTCGTCGGTCGCGGAGCGCGGCGATGCGGTCGGCGTGCTGACGCTCGGAGGCCGGTTCCGCACCGTCACGCGAACCGGATCCGAGACGAACGAGGCGCCGTCGTCGTCCGTGACCCGGACGCGGACGGAGAACGTCCCATCCTCATCGTAGGCGTGGCGAACGCTCGAGCAGGTTGTCGATTCATCGTACGTCCCGTCGCCGTCGTAGTCCCATTCGTAGGCGGCGATCCGGCCCGAAGGGCTGGGGTCGTCGGAGGCTGCGGCGTCAAACGCGAACGCCTCTCCCGTCGCGCGCTCGAGAACGTCGGCGGACACTGCGGCGCGGGGCGGCAGGTTCGAGACGGAGATCGACGCGGTGGCCGTTCCCGAAGCGGCTGCGTCGTCAAACACGGAGAGCGACACGTCGTACACCCCATCGGCGTCGTAGGTGTGAGTCGGAGAGGCCGACGAACTGGCGGCGCCGTCCCCGAAGTCCCAGAACCACTCGAGAACCGACCCATCGAGATCGTACGAGCGGTCGGAGAACCCCACGGCCTCCTCCTCGGTGACGGCGAAGGACGATGCGGTGAACTGCGCAACCGGCGTGTAGTTCACGTAGACAGAGCCAAGGGTTGCGAGCGAGCGGTCTCCCCAGTCATCGGTCACCACGAGCGCGACGTCCCGCCGGCCTCCGTCTCGGCAGACGTACTCGGCCGTCGGTGAGTTCGCAGTCAGGTCGCTCACGCCGTCTCCGTTGAGGTCCCAGGCGTACGTCGCGATGACGCCGTCCTCGTCGACGGACGCGGAAGCATCCAAGACGAGCGGCTCGCCCTGCGACGGAGAGGGGTTGCTGAAGGAGAACGAGGCGACGGGGGACCGGTTCCCGACGACCAGCGACTGCGTCTGAAGGCTTTGGTCTCCCTGGCCGTCCTCGACGGCGAGAGACACCACGTACACCCCCGGCCGGAGGTAGACATGGCTCGGGTGCTGCTCGGTCGCCGAGGAGCCGTCGCCGAACTCCCACGTCCACGCGACGATCGCGGACTCCTCGTCGCTTGACTCGTCCTGGAAGCGCAGCCGATCGAGGGTGGTGAACTCTCGGCGGCCGGAGCCCGGCGTCACACTGAAGTCGGCGATCGGCGGGAGCGAAGTCTCGACCAGAATCGAGCGTTCCGTGTAGGCAGCAACGCCTCCGCGATCGCGCGCGACAAGGGATACCGCGTAGCGTCCGGGACGGGCGTAGACGTGGGTCGTCACAGCGGGCCCTGACTGAAGAGTCCCGTCGCCGAAGTCCCAGAGGTAGGTCTCGATTCCCCCGGCCTCGTCGGCCGGTCCTGCGGCCTCGAACACCGCTGCCTTCCCAGGCTGCGGAGACGGCGGGTCGACTTGGAACCAGGTGGTCCTGGAGACGGCGGAGGCGCGGTTCTCGCGCCTCGGTGTTCCAGCGTCGAGGTCCGCGACCGCATCGGGCAGCGTCGGGCACGTGGCCCACGAGCCAGGGGCGTCGTCAAGGCGCGTGTCGATCCGCTCCATGGATCGATGGGGCGGAGCGCCGTACGCGTTCGTGCCCGCCACCCAGGGAGCAACCTCGGAGGAGCCCGGACGGGCGTTGGCGGTGTCGACCAGGCGGGCTTGAGGGTCGTAGAGGAACAGGATCTCGCCTCGGTCGTTGAGCGCGCCGCGGTAGATTAGGTCAGCCGGGACGTTCGGGACGGCTTCATCGGAGTCACGCTCGAGAAGGATGTAGCCCGCGCTCGGGGTCGCGGGATCGGTGGGAAGAAGAGTGCCGGAGAGAAGGATGTCGGGCGAGCCGTCCGAGGAGACAAGGCGCCAGCCGCCAAGATCCACGGCCTCCGCGGCGACGTTCGCAAGCTCGATCCACTCCGCAGCGGCGCTGAGAGCGCTGCCTCCCCAGCAGACTTCGTTGATGCGAACCGATCCGGACGCGGCATCGGGGGCGACCGCGGGCACGGCGGAGACGGCGATCAGAAACGCCAAGAGAGCCACCGTCCGTCGCCTCATCGACCCTCCCTCTCCGTTGCCTCGGATCTGAGTCAGAATGGAGGATCCGAAAGAACGAAATCAGCATAGCACGATGCGTTGGGGGGAACCAACGATCGCCGCCGCGGCTAGCGGCCGTTTCCCGGCTTCTTCGTCTCGTGACGTTCGTAGGCCTCGATGATCCGCGCGACGAGCGGATGGCGTACGACGTCGGACCGGTCGAGGTAGATAAACGAGATCCCGTCGATCCCCTGAAGCACTTCCTGGACGGCAATCAGCCCGGACGCGCGCTCCTCGAGGTCGACTTGGGTGATGTCGCCCGTGATGATCGCCTTGGAGTGGAAGCCGAGGCGCGTGAGGAACATCTTCATCTGAGTCGGCGTCGTATTCTGGGCCTCGTCGAGGATGACGAAGCTGCTGTTGAGCGTCCGTCCGCGCATGAAGGCGAGCGGGGCCATCTCGATGCGGCCGTACTCGGTGAGCTTCTCGAACTCACTCACCGGGATCATATCGAACATGGCGTCGTAGAGGGGGCGGAGGTAGGGGCTCACTTTCGCCTGGATGTCGCCGGGCAGGAACCCGAGCTCCTCGCCCGCTTCGACGGCCGGGCGAGTCAAGAGGATTCGCTTGACCTTCTCGCGCTTCAGGTAGTCGATCGCCATGGCGACCGCGAGATACGTCTTTCCCGTCCCCGCCGGGCCGATCGCGAAGACGACGTCGCTCTCGCGGACGGCCTGCACGTAGCGGTGCTGGCCCACGGTCTTCGCGCGGATCTCCTCGCCCCAGTGGGTGACACGAACGACATCGGAGAGAACGCCTTCGACGTGGGCGCCGGCCTTGATCTGTTCGACCAAGTAGCGGACGTCGGCCGTCGACGGACAGTGGTTCTTCTCGACGAGTCCGAGCAGCTTCTCGAAGAGGGCGCGGACCTGCTCTACTTCCTCCGCCGGCCCTTCGATGCGGATCGTTTCGCCGCGGGCGAGGATCTTCGACGAGAAGGATTTCTCGATTTCCTTGAGGTTGCGGTTGTATTGCCCGAGAACCGCCGTCGCTTCCGCGTTGTCGCGCAGGGTGATTTCAGTCTGGATCGTCTCGATCTTCGCTCACTCCTTCGAGTCCTTCTGCCGCCGCTCTCGCGATCCTCACCGGGCATTCGCGACCGATGGGACGGAGTGTCGGGGAGTCGAACGCGACGCGGATGTAGTCGGACGTGTAGCCATGGTACCGGCCGCCGCTTCGGTCCTCGACGAGCACATCTTCGACCGTTCCGATGCGTCCGTCAAGCAAGCGGCCGAGCCCAGGGCGCCATGCATCGAGAACGCGCCCGGCTCGGGATCGCTGCACGGGGCTCGGGACCGCGTCGGCGAACGCGGCGGCCGGGGTTCCGGGCCGAGGGGAGAAACGGAAGACGTGCAGGTTCGAGAATCGCACGTCCTCGACCAGGCGGCAGGTGTGGTCGAACGCCTCCTCCGTCTCGCCGGGGAAGCCGACCATGAGGTCCGTGCCGAACGTCGCCTGCGGCAGCGCCTCGCGCGCCCGCTCGATCGCGGCGCGATAGGCGGTGGTCGTGTAGCGACGTCCCATGGCGGCGAGGACGGCGTCGTCGCCGCTCTGGGCGGGGATGTGGAGATGGCGACATAGGCGTGAGTCGCGCCGGAACACCTCGAGAAGCCGATCCGTGACGCCGTCAACGTTCAGCGAAGCGATTCGCAGGCGGCGCAAATCGGGGAGTTCGAGCAGGCGCCCGAGCAGGGTCGGAAGGGAGACGGTCGAATCGCCGTACGCGGCGAGATCGACGCCGGTCACAACGATCTCCGGAACCCCACTCCGCACGAGCTCTGCGGCTTCCTCGAAGGCGACCGCGAGGCTCTTGCTGCGGCTGGGTCCGCGAACCAGGGTCGGCCGGCAGTAGGTGCACGCGTGGGCGCAGCCTTCCTGAACCTTGAGGTACGCACGCACGCGGGCCGTCGGAGCGGCGGCGCGTTCGGCGTCGAGGGGAAGCAGCGGCGCACGCGGAAGGAGACCGCGGCGGCCGCCGATCGCGGCGGCCACCACCTCGCCGACGCGCGCCTTCCAGCAGTTGCCGGCGATGAGGTCCGCCTCCGCGAAGCGCGTCACTCCTCGCTCGACGGCGTCGGCCAAACAGCCGATCAGGACGACCGCCGCCGGTCCTGCAGCGCGGACCTGCCGGGCGGCCTGGCGGGCCTTCCTCTCCGCGAGGGCCGTCACCGTGCACGCGTTCAGGATGACCACGTCGGCCGCGTCATCGACGACCTCGGCTCCAAGCAGAGACAGGGTGCGGGCCATCATCGCCGACTCGTACTGGTTCACGCGGCAGCCGAACGTCACAATCGCCACGCGGCGACCGGCGAGGATGCTGTCGGACGGTGGCACGTTCGGCGCAGCGGTGCGCTGGTCGCCCAGCGGCCTTGGAGTCGAAGGTTCTCGCATCATCAGGCGTAGCGTAGCGAGCCGCGCACGGAATGCAACATGAGGTGCGAGCGCAGATTGCACGGGCGGCAAGCGTGGACGGCGGGCCGCGGCGCAGACGCGGGCGGCGGGCGCGGCGCAGAGTGTACGGCGCGTAGCGGCCGGCCCAGTTGACATTCCCGGAGCGCTGTGGTAGGTTCGGCCCTGGGGTGGAAGCATGCGGGGGAATCCAGTCCGGAAACCGATTCTCTACGCCGCGACGATCGTCGTCGTCCTAGGGATCGCGATTCTCGTCTGGCACTTCGCGCTGGGCTGGGACCCGTTCGGGACCCTGGGGATTCGCACGAGGGTTCACGTCCTGTGTGCGGCGACCTCCGCAGGCTCAGCGGGCGAGATCGTCGAGAGCATCTCGATCGTCACGATCGACCGCGGGTGGGTGGGCGTTCTCTTCGTGCCCGCCGACCTGTGGGTGAAGTGCGGCGACGGCACCTTTGGGAAGCTGGGCGAGGTCGCGGCCCGCGAGGGTTGGCCGGCCGCTTGCCGCGCCCTCGTTCCCCTGCTCGGTGTCTCCGTGAGTCGCTACGTTGCGATCGATGCGGAGAATCTCTCGGCGTTCCTCGTGCTCTTCCCGCAGGTCATGGTCTCCGTGGATGATCCCGTGACCGGTCCGGATTCGAAGGGTTCGGGCGGCCCGGCTGTCCGAATCGATGCGGGGAACCGAACGCTCGGGCCGAGGGAGATGGTGGCCTTCCTTCGCGGAACGTCGCGTGCCAGCCGCGCGGAGCGGGACCGCCGAGCGTTCGAGGGGATCCTCCGTTCCGCGCGCTCTGCTCCGACGGACGAAGCTCTCAATCGGCAGCTTCAAGCCGTGGCGGCCGACGCCGCCACCAACGTGAGCGCCAAGGACTGCGCCGCGCTCTGGGCGAGGATCGTGCAGTCGGCCCACACGGCGTCCGCCGTGCTGCCGACGCGGGAGGTGGTTCGTGGCGGAGCGCCCGAGCGGCTCGCGATCGTCGCGGACGCTGAGCGCGCCGTCGCGACGCTCGTTCGCGGAGCGGATCTCCTCACGCCCGCGAAGATCACGGTGGCCGTGTTCAACGGAAACGGGGTACGACTCTCCGCCAGCCGGGCGGCAGGTTACCTGAAGGCGCGGGGGTTCCAGGTGTCCGCGACGGCGAACGCGGAGACCTTCTCCTACGCCACGAGCGCGATCGTCGTCTTGACAGACGAAGCCAAGGCGTGGATGCTTCGCGAGGCGCTCCCCGGCGAGGCGATGGTGATGTCTCCCGAAGAGTTCGCCGACCACTACGAGGCGCTACGGAGTCAGGTTCCGGCAGGCACGGACCTGGTCTTCGTCGTTGGGGCGGGAATGGAGTTCGCGGGATGACGGATCGAGAGCTGGTTCGACAGGCAGTCGAGATCATCTCCCAGAAGAAGGGAGAGGAGCTCGTCATCGTCGACCTCGGCGACGTGTCGATGCCCGCGTCGTACTTCGTCATCGCGGAGGCCGACAACCCCGTGCACGCGAAGGCGCTCGTGACCGCGCTGCGCGAGCAGCTCCCCGAGACCCCGCTCCACAGCGAGGGCCTGACAGAGCGGAAGTGGATCGTGCTCGACTACGGCGACGTGGTCGTCCACATCTTCGACCGCGAGGCGCGCGCCTTCTACGACCTCGACTCCCTGTGGGCCGACCACATCGTCGCGCTTCCCGCGCTGGCCGAGTAGCTGGCGCTCAATCGAGCCTTCGCGACGGACAGATCCCCGCGTACGAGCAGTAGTTGCAGGCGCGGTACTCGGGATCGCCGGGGAACCGGGCCGCGCGGATTCCGGCCGCCGTCCTCTCGATCTCCGACTGCGCGTGCTCGGCACGCTTCGGAGACGGGACGGCGCGCCCCACGAGCACGTCAGGGGTTAGGAATCGCAGCTCCACCGCTTGCGGAGACCCACCGAACAGCTTCTCGTACGCGAGGGCGTAGATGGCCAGCTGGAGGCTGTCCGCGGCGCGCTTGTCCGCCTCGGCCTGAGTGACCACGGCGGAGGTCTTGTAGTCGATGATCCGCCCCGCGTTGCCGGCGATATCGATCCGGTCGAAGATCCCGACGAGGCGCACGCTGCCCACCGGCACGGAGAACCGGCGTTCGACGTACGTCGGCGTTGATCGGTCGGCGCTCTCAAACGCGAGGAACCGACGCAGTGCCTCGAGTCCCTCCTGGAGCCGAAGTTCCTCGTGTTGCCGCGTGAGAAACCCCTCGGCGAGCCACTGGCTCCGGAAGATCGCGTGCAGCTCGTCGATCGTCGCCTCGCGTCCGGCGTGACGTTGCAGGTTGTAGAAGCGTACGGCCTGATGGATCGCGCTCCCGTAGACAAGCGAGTGGTGCTGGCGCACGGGCACGCGAAGCACGTGGACGTATCGGTACTTGAGAGGGCACGAGAGGTAGTCGTCGACCTGCCGGTAGCTGAGGGCGAGCGCTTCCTCGCCGCGATCCAGCAGCGTCGGCTCCATCACCGGTTCCTCGGGCTCCTCCGCACGGCGAGCCCGCTCGTGCCGGAGGAGCGGCGTCAGCGGTTGGCGCGCCTGCGGGGCGAGCTGCGAGGCGTCGAGATCGAGGGCCTCGGAGACGAACAGGCTCGGCTTTCGCGGCCTCTTGCCGCCGTACTCCTGGGCGCTCGTCAGGTAGAGGTCCTCCTTGGCACGCGTCATCCCGACGTAGAAGAGCCTGCGCTCCTCCTGCTTGTGGAAATCGGCGCTCGAGACGAGGTCTTTGACCAGCGCGTCGGGGAGCGGAATCGGATCCGCGCGGTGGGTCGACGGGAAGCGGCCGGCGACGAGGCCGACCAGGAAGACGATCGGGAACTCCAGCCCCTTGGCTTGGTGGATGGTGAGGACCGAGACGGCGTCGGTGTCCCACGCCGCGTCGCCCACGGGCGGGTTGTCGCCGGCGTCGATCAAGGCGTCGAGGTAGTCGATGAACCAGGGCACCCTGTCATAGCGCGCCACGTGGCTGAACCGCTCGATGAGGGAAAACAGGCGCGCAAGGTTCTGGATGCGGAGTGCATCTTGCGCCTCGCCGGAGTTCGAGAGGCGCTCGATCACTCCGGTCTGTGTCGTCAGAAACTGGAACAGCACCTCGCCCGTTCGCTCCTTCGTCGACAGGCCGACCATCGCCGTGACGTCGTCGACGAGGCGGGCGAAGCGCTGCGCGTTCTCTTCATCGGCCTCCGAGGGCTCGAGGCCCGCGCGCATCGAGCGCAGGACTTCGAGAAGACTCTTGTTTCGCCGGCCGGCGAGCGCGGTGGCCCGAGCGAGGGGCTCGGGGTCGACGCCGTAGAAGAGCGACGAGGCGAGGTAGTGGAGCGACATGTTGTCGTACGGGTCGGCCAGCACGCGGAGGAATGCGAGCGCGGCGCGGATCTCCTCCTGGTCGTAGAGGCCGCGGCTCCCCGAGAATCGCCACGGGGTCTTCAGAAGGTTCAGCGCGGCGAGGAACGGCGTCGCCTGAGAGTTCGAGCGGACGAGGATGGCAAAGTCGGCGTACGGGCGATCCTCCTCGCGGCGGCGGCGGTCGATCGTCTCGGCGACGAAGTCCGTTTCCTCATCGAGGGTTTCGAAGTGGAGTTGGTGCGGTGCGTGCCCGGCGCCCGACGCCGCGTGCAGCTGCTTCGAGATGCCGGCGCGGATCTCGAGGCGGTCGGGGTTGTTGTTCTGGATGAGCCGGTACGCGGAGTCGAGGATGGCTTGCGTGGAGCGGTAGTTCTCGTGGAGCACGATCACCCGTCCATCCGGGTAGGCGCTCTGAAAGCCGAGGATGTTCGAGATGGCGGCGCCGCGGAACTTGTAGATCGACTGGTCATCGTCGCCGCATGCGGTGACGTTCCGGTGCGAGGCCAGGAGCTTCACCAGCTCGAACTGAGCGTAGTTCGTGTCCTGGAACTCATCGACGAGGATGTGCCGGAATCGCTCTCGCGACCGCGCGAGCACCGCAGGGTGCTCGCGGAGAAGACGCAAGGCGAGCGCGATCAGGTCGCCGAAGTCGACGAAGCCGTGCTCGTGGAGGAGCCGGTCGTAGGCGGCGTACGTCTCGGCGAGCTCCGTCTGGTCGGCCAGAAGATCGGCGGCGAGCCGCGCCGCCTCCTCTCCGGCGGGCGGAGAGCCGTGAGCCAGTTGCAGAACGAAGGCCTTGTAGTCCCCGGACGATGCGTCCTCGTCCTTGGCGCGCGAGAAGAGCGCAAGGAGCGATCGCAGGTTCTGGAGAGGGTTCCCAAGAGGGCGGAACCGCTTGAGCGGGAGGTCGAAGAGGTGCTCCTTGAGGAAGAGCGCCTGCTCCGGCTCCGTCAGGATGCGGTAGTCGGGACGGAGTCCCAGAAGCACGGCGTTCTCCCTCAGAAGGCGATCGCAGAACGCGTGGAACGTCCCGATGTGCGCCTCGACGTACCCGTAGGGGACCAACCGGTCGACGCGTTCCTCCATCTCGGCCGCGGCCTTCTCGGTGAACGTGAGGGCGAGAATCTCTTCCGGCTCCGCGCGCTTCTCCGAGATGAGCCACGCGATGCGGCGGGTGATCACCGTGGTCTTTCCGGTTCCCACCCCGGCGACGACGAGGAGGGGGCCCTCGCCGTGCGTGACTGCCGCACGCTGCAACTCGTTCAGATCCGAGAGGTCCATGGCTGCGCCAGTATACGCCCATGGGCCGGAGGGCAGAGCCTACTCGGGAGCGGCGTCAGGACGAGTCGCGACGGTGGGGCGGGAGCGTGGTGCGGGCCAGCGAACCACGCTTCGGCAGAAAAGAGAAGAGGAAGCGCTCGCTTCCTCTTCTCGCATCTTGTGAGGCCGTCTCTCGACGGTCGGTCGTCAGGAGAGCGGGACTACTTCTTGCCCGCGGCCTTCTTGGCGACGATGTCCTTCAGGTTCTTCCCGGCCTTGAAGGCGGGAACGACCTTGGCCGGGGTCTTGATGCGCTGCCCGGTCTGCGGGTTCATCCGCGTCGTCGCCTTGCGCTTCCGGGTCTCGAACTTGCCAAACCCGGTGATGATGACCGGCTCGTTCCTGGATAGCGCCTGCGTGACAACGTCTACAACGCCGTCCAACGCCGCCCGCGCGTCCTTCTTGGTGAGACCGGTCCCCTTCGCCAGCTTCTCGACGAGCTCTGCCTTGTTCACGTCGTACCCCCTTGGTATGAGAGTCTGAGGGTCAGTATAGCAACGAAGGTGTCGGTTGCCAAGTCTGTATCGCAGTGTACTCGGGGCTTTCCACATCCACAGCCGAGGTAAGGCTGTAGTTATCGGCGGTTGAGCATGCGCCGACGGAAACGTCCGCTTGATCCGGCAAATCGAGCTCCCCCGGCCGACGCTGCGGCAGGGGGTCTGGGCTCGAGTTGGAGACACGTCCAACGGACGGCGCCACGGCCGTGACTGGAACGGAAGAATCCGAAGCGGTTACTTGAGCGCCGTGGCAAATGCGGATCCGAGGATGTCCATCCCCTCGTCGATCTGCTCGTCCGTGATGACGAGCGAGACGAGGACCCGGAGCACGTTCCCGCTCAGGCCGGCCGTCGGGAAAATCGCTCCCGTTCGCGTGGCAAGCGTAGCGATCCGCCCCGTCAGTTCCTTGGCCGGCTCCTTGGTCGCCCGGTCCTTGACGAGCTCCATGGCGACCATGGCGCCGAGGCCGCGGACGTCGCCGACGACGTCGAACCGATCGGCGATGCGGCGGAACCCTCCTCGGATCCGATCCCCGACGTGGACGGCGCGTTCGAGGAGGTGGTCCTCGTCGATCGCCTTCAGCACCTCGATCGCGGCGCGGCAGGCGAGCGGGTTGCCGGCGTACGTGCCGCCGATCGCGCTCGGGATCGGGGCGTCCATGATCTCGGCGCGCCCGACGACGCCCGACAGCGGGAGTCCCGATGCGAGCGACTTCGCGACGCACACGAGATCGGGCTCCGCGCTGAAGTGCTCGAACGCGAAGAACTTGCCCGTTCGGCCGATCCCGGACTGCACCTCGTCAAAGGCGAGGACGAACCCGTACTTGTCCGCGAGGGTTCGCATCGCGGGCAAGAACCACGGCGGGGGAACGAGGAATCCGCCCTCGCCGACGACAGGCTCGACGACCATGACGGCGACTTCCGAGGGATCGACGAGCGCCAAGAAGGCCGCCTCGATCTCCTCGGCCGTCAGCTTCTTGCGGTACTCGTACGGGTACGGGAGCCGGTACACGTCCGACGCGAACGGGCCGAACCCGGTCTTGTACGGCCGTGCCTTGTGGGTCATCGTCATCGCCAACAGCGTCCGCCCGTGGAACGCATTCTCGAAGACGAGGACGGCTTTGCGCTTCGTGTACGCGCGGGCGATCTTGACGGCGTTCTCGATGGCCTCGGCGCCGCTGTTGAAGAACGCGGCCTTCTTGTCGCCGGCGATGGCCGTGCGCTCGCACAGCATCCGCGCCAGGTCGACCAGCGGCGCGTACGGAACCGCCGTGAAGTCGGTGTGCAAGAAGTCGTCGAGCTGATCGCGAAGCGCGGCCACGATCCGCTGGTTCCGCTGGCCGACGGCGAGGCAGCCCCAGCCCCCGGAAAAGTCGATGAAGCTGTTCCCGTCAAGGTCCTCGATCAGTGCCCCCTCGCTCCGTCGGATGATGAACGGCGCGTACGTGTCAAGCGGCGCCGCGACGTACTTCGCTTTGTCGGCAAACACGGCGGCCGATTTTGGACCAGGGAGATCTGTCAGGATACGAGTGAACCGGCGTTCGACCATGGCTCCTCCTGGGTCGCGTCAGATGGATTGTGTGGAATCGTACCGGATGGACGGCGTGGGCTCCAGCGCGCTTCACCGCCGCGACGCTAGTGTCGCGTCCTTGAAGTGTATGATCGCACGATGTCCGCCGCGGCCTTCGTCCAGTGGAAGGGACGCTTCTCGTCGTTGAAGCGCCTGATGTAGGCAAGGAGCTTCGTTATGAGGTCTTCCTTGGATGGGAAGTTCCCGCGACGGATCACCTTCGTTTGGACAAGGCTGAACAGCACCTCCACCAGGTTCAGCCACGACGAGTACGTCGGGATGAAGTGGAACACGATGCGACGATT
>JAQTNX010000049.1 GCA_028713635.1 Candidatus Bipolaricaulis sp. | reverse complement strand
ATCGAGCGCTTAAGCGCATCCTTGCGTCAGAATCGGATGCGGGGCGCTTCTTCGGCAGAACCAAGCGACTGTCAGGCGCGGTCCGCGATCGAATCGGGCGCTTGAGCTTGAGCGCGTCAGCACCCTTTCCTGAGCCCCGGGTGCGGGGCGCTTCTTCGGCAGAATCAAGCGCCTGTCAGGCGCAGTCCGCGATCGAATCGAACGCTGGAGCGCTCCTGCGACAGAATCGAGCGCTTAAGCGCATCCTTTCGTCAGAATCGGGTGCGGGGCGCTTCTTCGGCAGAACCAAGCGCCTGTCAGGCGCGGTCCGCGATCGAATCGGGCGCTTGAGCTTGAGCGCGTCAGCACCCTTTCCTGAGCCCCGGGTGCCGGGCGCTTCTTCGGCAGAACCAAGCGCCTGTCAGGCGCGGTCCGCGATCGAATCGGGCGCTTGGGCGCACCAGCACCCTTTCCTGAGCCTCGGGTGCGGCGCACTCCTTCGCTGGAAGTAAGCGTCATGCGCCCTCGCTGTGAGATTCGACTCGACGAGCGATTCCCCAGACGCGATCGAGGTGATCTTCGGGAAGCCGCTCGGTGAGGAGGCTGACCACGACGATCGTGACGAGCCCCACTCCGAGCCCGGGGATGAACCCGTGGAGCCCGAACGGCGAGCCGAGCGCGATCCAGAGGAGTGCCGTCGCGAGTCCGCCCGCCATCGAAGCCACGGCCCCCCAGCGCGTCGTGCGCCTCCAGTACAGGCCGAAAAGGGTCGGCCACAGGCAGGTGGAGGCAATGACGGCCCACGAGAACGCGGTGAGCACCAGGACGAGGTCGGGCGGCTTGAGTGCGATGCCGAGCGACACGATCCCGACGATGGCGCTCACGACCCGGCTCCAGCGCAGGTCGGTCCGGCTGTCAAGCTTCCGCCCCAGCCCTCCGCCGACGAAGTCCCGCACGACGGCCGACGATGTGATGATGAGGACCGCCGAGAACGTCGACATTCCCGCCGCGATGACTCCGGCAAGGAAGACCGCGCCGCCCCACGGCGAGAGGACGGCCTTGGCAAGCACAGGGATCGCGTGGTCCGGGGTCGGTAGCCCCGGATAGAGGACCCGGGCGATCGCTCCATCCAGATACGGCAGGACCGCCATGCTGCCGCCGAGCGTGGCGAGAATCGTTCCCACGCGCAGCACGGAGACCGACTTGATCGAGTAGAACCGGACCATCATCTGGGGCATCCCCCAGACGCCGAAGCTGACGATCATGGCGTACGAGATAAGGCCCGCCCATCCCCACGCGCCCGGTGTGCCGACGAGCCCGGGGTCGATCTGCGCGAGAGCGACGTTGGCCGCCGTCAGACCGCCCACAGCCTTCAGCGCCGCCACGGTGAGGAGGATGAGGGCGGCCCCCATCACCCACGCCTGCAGGAACCCGGTCCACACGACCGCAAGGTACCCCCCGAGCGCCACGTAGAGAATGATGATGGCCCCGGAGAGGAGGACGCCGCCCGCGTACGGAATCCCCATCAAGACTTCAAACGCGTTGCCCATCCCCTTGAGGATGCTGACGTTGTAGATCACGAGGAAGAGCGCGACGACGATCGACACGAGCACCCGCGCCTCCGGCGCGCGGAACCGCTCGGCCAGGAAGCCCGGCACGGTCATCGTCCCGAGCCGCTCCGTGACCTGGCGCATCCGTCGGCCGAGGACGATCCAGACGAGGGTGCAACCGACGAGAACGTTGATGGCGCCGATCCACAAGGTCGACATCCCGAACCGATAGCCGAAGCCTCCGCCGCCGATGATGACGACCGAGGAGAAGTACGCGGCGACGTACGAGAGCGCGGTGACCCAAGCGCCGACGCTGCGGCCCCCGAGGTGGTAGTCGTCGGCCGTCTTCGTCCGACGCGTCGCCACAATCCCGACGACGAGGAGCGCGAGCATGTAGACGGAAAGGACGAGAACGTAGACCCACGTCCCACTCATGACTTCCGCTCCCGCCGCAGGCAGAGCGCCCACACAACGGCCAAGACAAGGCTGGCGCCGATGACGATCCAGGCGGCAAACGTCAGCCACGGCGTGCTACAGGGTCCCACGCTGTCTACCTCCTTGCGGACTGCGCCCAAGGATAGGAGGAGTCCAGGGATTCCGCAAGCGCTGTACCCTCTTCCGGTGGATTGACGCGGCACATTCGGGGAAGATTCGCCCGTCGGTCGAGGGGGGATTGGACAACATGGGATCGACGCTTTCGACGCACCGCGTCTTCCGAACCTGGTGGCCGCTGGCCGCAAGTTGGGTTCTGATGGCGCTCGAGGGGCCGCTCCAGACGATCTTCGTCGCCCGCATGGCGGACCCGAAGGTCCACCTCGCGGCGTTCGGCAGCCTCGTCCTCCCGGTGGCGATGTTGATCGAGGCGCCGATCATCATGCTCCTCTCCGCGTCGACGGCGCTTTCGACCGACCTTGGCGCGTACCATCGGATCCGCCGGTTCATGCACACGATGTCGACGGGGCTCACCGCCTTGCACGCCCTGCTGGCGCTCACTCCGCTCTTCCCTCTGCTCGTGGTGAACGTCCTCCACGCCCCCGTGGAGACGGTGGAGCCCGCGCGAATCGGCTTCATCATCATGATCCCGTGGACGTGGGCGATCGCGTACCGGCGCTTCAACCAAGGCGTGCTGATCCGATTCGGGTACTCGATCACGGTCGGGATCGGCACGCTGATCCGCCTCCTGGCCGACGCCGCCGTCCTCGGACTCGGGTTCACGCTGTTCAAGCTTCCCGGCACGACGCTCGCCTGCCTGTCGCTGATGGCCGGAGTGCTCTGCGAGGCTGCCTACGCGGGGTTCTCCGCCCGCCCCGTCGTCCGCAACGTTCTGCCGCGCGAATCGTCGGCGACGCCGCTGTCCGCAAAGGCTTTCCTGCGCTTCTACGTTCCGCTCTCTCTCACGTCGCTCATCTTCATGGGAATCCGCCCGATCCTGAGCGGCGCCGTCGGGCGCATGCCGAACGCCCTCGACTCGCTCGCCGTCCTGCCGGTGATCAACAACCTCGTGTTCCTCTTCCGGAGTGTCGGAGCAGCCTACAACGAGGTCGTCATCGCTCACCTCGATCAGCCCGGATCGTCGGTGACGCTTGGCCGATTCTCGCGGCGACTCGCTGTCGCGACGACGCTCGGCCTCACGGTGATCGCCGCAACGCCGCTGTCGCGCATCTGGTTCGGCACGATCTCGGGACTGAGCGGCTCGCTCATGGATCTCGCCCGATCGGGGCTCTGGATCACGATCCTTCTCCCCGCACTCGCCGCCACCCAGAGCTTCCTGCAAGGGATCATCATGCACAGCCGGCAAACCCGGAGCATCACGGAGGCCGTCTTCGTCTACCTCGTATCGAGCGTCGCCGTCCTCGGACTCGGCGTGGCGTGGGGTGGGACGCAGGGCGCCTTCATCGCGCTCGCGTCGATGGCGGTCGGCGAGCTGCTGCGCACGGCGTGGTTCCTCTGGAGGAGCCGCGGACCGCGTCGTCTTCTGCGAGTCCGCGACACAAGAGGCCCCACTACCGCCGCGGACTAGACCGGGTCTGCTCGTCGATCGCTCGCCGGACTCGTCGCACGACCTCCGCCAACGGGGCGTCGGTGTCGATCCGCACCGTCCCCTCGGGGCGGACAAGCACGCTGGTCCGCATCGCGTGCTGCGGGCGCGCGGCGGCCCGAAGCCGTTCGGCGCGCGTCGCGGGCGCTGCGTCCAGCCAGAGGATCGCATCGAACAGGGAGTGGTCGACGTCGGAGGAGACCGCGAGGAGCGCCCCCTCGACGAGGAGCAAGCGGCATCCCCGCCGGCGCTCCGCGGCGATGCGCTCGGTCAGCAGGGCACTCACGGCCGGGTGCACGAGCTTGTCGAGGTCTCGCTTGGCATCGGCCGTCGCGAACGCCCGGTCGGCGAGCGTCGAGCGATCGATGCGGCCGTCCGCGCCGACGATCTCGCGCCCGAACCGCTCGACGAGGGTGGAGAAGACCGGGGTGCCGGGCTCGTAGGCCGACCAGGCCACGCGATCGAGTTCGACCCACACCGCGCCCGGCGAGCGCGACAGCTCGCGCGCCACGGCGCTCTTCCCGCTTCCCGCCGGCCCGGCGAGACCGATGACGTGCATGCCTCGACGGTACTCGCGCCGCGACAGCCGGGCAACCGCGACCGTTCCGCGGAGCGTCCCGTTGGCTCCCCGACGAGGATCCCGTATTCTCGGACGCGACACGGGAGGCGCGATGAGCGAAGTGGTCCGCAAGTACTACAACGAGGACGTCGCGTGGGAGTGGGAGCGACTGGGCACCCCGTACCGCCGGTTCGAGATGGAGAGCACGCTGCGGCTCATCGAAGAGCACTTCCCGCCTGAAGGCCGGATCGCGGACATCGGCGGCGGCCCGGGACGCTACACGGCCGAGCTGCTCCGGCGTGGATACCGCGTGACGCTCGTCGATCTCGCGGACGGGAATGTCGAGTTCGCCCGGGCGAAGCTCGCTGAGCTGGGCCTGGAGGCCGACGCGTTGGTGTGCGCCGACGCATGCGACCTGTCGTTCCTCGCCGCCGAGTCGTTCGATGCGGCGCTCCTGCTCGGCCCGATGTACCACCTCGTTCGCCCGGAGGAGCGCCGCGCGGCGCTCCTCGAGCTGCGCCGCATCCTGAAGCCTGGGGCTCCGGCCGTCGTCGGGTTCATCAATCCGTGGGGAATCCTGCGCTCCGGGCTCGAGGAGTTCCCGGACCTCTACGCCGATCTCGGGGCCGTCCGCAAGCTTCTCGCTACGTGCGTCCAGGTCGGAGAGCAGCGCGCGTTCACGGAGGCTGCGTTCCTGACGCCGCCGCAGGCGATCGCCGAGCTGCGTGAGGCCGGGTTCGCCGTCGACGTCCGCGCGGGGGTCGAAGGCTTCGCCGCGGGGATGCTCGACAGGGTTAGAAGGATCGCGGCCGAGGACCCCGCGGCCTATGAGAACGTCCTCCAACTCGTCGCGGAGACGTGCGACATGCCCGCCTACCGCGACTCGACCGAGCACCTGCACGTCGTCGTCCGGCGCCTTGAGATCGCACCGTGAAACCGTTCGCCCCGGCCGGGTGTACGTTTGCCGAGGTGATCGTAATGACAAGAAACGGAACGAGAGCCCTTCTCCTCTTTCTCGTGACGCTCGTCGCGTTGTCGGCCGCCGTCGCCGCCGACGGCGGTGCTGCGCCGTTGGGGATCATCCCAACGCCCACGCCGACGCCGAATCCGCTGACCGTCAACATCTGGACGAACAAGACCGGCTACGTGATCGGCGAGAACGTGACGATCTACTATTCGGTCTCGCAGCCTGCGTACGTGTACATCTACGACATCCAGCCGGACGGCATCGTGCGGCTGATCTTCCCGAACGCGTACGAGCAGGCGAACTACGTCTCCGCGGGCGCCCACACGCTGCCCGGGAGCGGGGCGTACAGGTTCACCGTAACGCCGCCCACCGGGACGGAACAGCTCCAGATCTTCGCCAGCCCCGTGCCGCTTGCGCTCTCGCCGGGCTCGTACTCGGAGGCGTTCCCGATGGTCGGCACCACGCCGCAAGGCGCCGGGGTTGCCATCAAGGGGATCATCCCCACCGACCCGCAGCAGGCGCAGTGGGTGACGGCGTGGACGTCGCTCCAGATCTCCGCCTCGTACAGCTACCCGGGTGGAACGTACCCCGGCGGCACGTACATCTATCCGACTCCGTCGCCGACCCCGTCGCCCGGTCCGGGATACTACCCCTATCCGCCGATGTATCCGCCGTTCCCGGGGTATCCCGGCGGAATGTGGTACTGGTCCGGCGGCCAGTGGCATGAGGGGATGCCCCCGAGCGGATGGTATTGGTACTTCGGCCCTGACGGGTCCTGGCATATCCGGATCGTTATCCACTTCGGTTCGGGAGGCTAGCCGCAGGACGAAGGAGATGGGCCGTATCACCTCCTCGGGATCCGGCCAGTTGCAGAAGAGGGACCCGTCGTTGCTGGGTCCCTCTTTCTCTCTCTTCTGTCGTCGCGGAGCCCGGAGCGGACGCTAGCGGAGGTCCTTCTCGTAGATCCGCCAGGTCTTGTAGTGAACCCCACCCATGAAGGACGACGCGCGCAGAATCAAGTCGTTGTCCTCGAGGAGGAGCGACGGCTCGCACGTCTTGTAGCCGCGCTTGAGCGCGTACTCGAGCACCTCGCGGTAGAGAACCGCATCGATCCCCAGCTTTCGGAAGCGCGGAAGCACTCCGAAGAACATGAGGCGTGTATTGGGAATCCGCCGCTTCGTCCGCAGGAGGCGCAGAGCGCGAACGATGTCCGTGTCCCGCAGGCGGTTCCATCGCGGACGAAGGGCCACGTTGGGGTCCGGCAGGGCGCCCAGCACGGCGGCCAGCTCGCCGTCGACGTAGGCGAAGCGCATCAGCCCGGGGTCGGCGACCAGCTTGAGGCTCGACGCGATCGCCGCGCCCTCCGCGTCCTCCATCGGCAGGTACCCCCAGTTCGCGGCCCACGCCTCGTTCCAGATCCGAACGATGAGGTCGACCTCAGCGTCCGCCTTCGAGAGGTCGATCGGCCTCGTCTCAATCCGCCGCCGCTCGAGCACCGCGTCCGCGATCGATCGAAGCCGCTCGCTCGGACCGTCGGAAATCTGGATCAGGTACGCGTGGTAGTCCTTGGCCTTCCGCATGCCGAAGCGCTCGAGGAACTCGCCGTAGTAAGGAGGGTTATGAGTCAGCTCGACCGTCGGCGGGTAGGCGAATCCCTCAATCAGCACGCCCTGGTTCGCCTCGTGCGTCGCGTTCGAGTACCCACCCGGTCCGCGGGCGATCTTCATCCCCCGCTCGCCGAGCCACGAGCACGCCCGCGACAGGAGGGCCTCCGCCGCCTCGTAGTCCGACGCCACGTCGAAGAAGCCGAAGAACCCGATCTCCGTGCCGTAGTGGTCGTTGAACCTGCGATTCACGGCCGCCGAGACGCGCCCGACCATCCGCCCGTCCCTCGTAGCCAGGAAGTGAGTGACGTCCGCGTCCTTGTGGTATGGATGCTCCCGCGTCAGGAGCCCCTTCATGCCGAAAAGGCGACTGCCGAGCAACTCGCCGCGGAGCGGCGGGGTCCAGCACGGGTCCCCCCGGTGAATCTGCCACGCCACGTCCACGAAGTCCCGCAGACGGCGGTCTCCCAATTCCAGCTGGGTAATCTCGCACCCCATACGATCCCGACCTCCCGCTTGAGTGGCTCATTATGCCCGCCTTGACGTCCTCCGGAAAATGCTCGGCGGTCCGCTCGCGGGTTGCGCGGACGCGGGAAGCGCGCTATACCCGCTGTCATGGCGAATCCTGTCGATCGCGGGGGGACGAGACTCCTCCAGTGGGTGCAGCAACAGGCGGGCGTCTCGCGCCGCAAGGCGGCGGAGCTCATCGCCCACGGAGAGGTCTCGGTCAACGGCCGCCCCGCCGCAGATCCTTTCCTGATGCTGGCGCCGGAGAACGCCCGCCGACTGACGCTGCGCGGCCAGCCCCTCCCCCTCGAACGACCCGAGCCCCGCATCTACCGGTTTCACAAACCCGCCGGCATGCTGTGCAGCCACGACGACCCATTCACCGGGAACACGGTCGGGCGCCTGCTCCGCTCCGAGGGATTCATCGGGTACACGTGGGTCGGCCGCCTCGACCAGGACGCCGAGGGGCTCCTTCTCCTCTCGAACGACGGCGAGTTCATCCACGCCTTCACGCACCCCCGCTACGAGGTCGAGAAGACGTACCACGTCGGATTCCGCCCGGTGCCTCGCGCCGACGTTCTCCAGCATGTTCTAGGCGAGATGCAGAAGGGAATCCTCGACGAGGGAGAGCTGTTGCGGATCCGCCGCGGTCGCATCGCGGGGAGGCCTCCGTACGCCGTGCTGACCCTGACGGAGGGCCGCAAGCACGAGATCAAACGGCTGCTCGGCCACTTCGACCTCTCCGTCGAACGCCTCGTCCGCGTCTCGGTGGGGCCCGTCGAGCTCGGAAGCCTCCGAGCCGGCGCCATCGAGCGGATGCCGGAAGCGGCCGCCGTCCCGTTGTTCGAGAACGCCCGCATCGCGCTCCGGCGCGGTGGCGAGCGCACCGAGAGCCCCCTATAATCGGCCCATGCGCGTAGGGATCGGACAAATCAACGCCACCGTCGGCGCCATCGGGCACAACGTCGAGGCCATCTGCGAGGCGGTCCGCGAGGCCCGCGGCGCAGGCTGCGATCTGGTCGCGTTTCCCGAGCTTGCCATCCCCGGCTACTCGCCCCTCGACCTCCTCTGGCGCCCCGGGTTCGTCGGCGCATGCACCGAGGGACTGAACAGCATCCGCGCCGAGGCCGGCCCGATGACCGTGGTCGTCGGCAGCGTTGCGGCCGAGTCGGCCAAGGCGCCCGCCAACCGGGCCGACGCCTCTTCGGTGAGCGACGGCGCTTCCATCGATCTCTACAACGTGGCCGTCCTTCTCCGGAAGGAGCGCGAGGTCGGACGGGTCCGGAAGATCCACCTTCCGACCTACGACATCCACCACGAGCGGCGCTACTTCACGCCCGGTCCGGGAAGCGAGCTCTGCACGATCGGCGGACGGAAGTTCGGGATCAACATCTGCGAAGACATTTGGGTCGACGACGGCCCGACCGACCTCCAGGCAAGCCTCGGGGCGGAGTGGATCCTCAACCTGTCGGCGTCGCCGTTCTACGTGGGCAAGCCGGCGATTCGCCGCAAGCTGATCCGGCGGCGCTCGGTCGAGAACGGTGTCGGCATCGTCTACGTCAACCTCGTGGGCGGCCAGGATGACGTGATCTTCGACGGAGGAAGCTTCGTCACGAACGCCGCCGGAGAGATCCTCTTCGAGGCCCCTCGCTTCGAGGAGGGCCTCTACGTGGTCGACGTGGATGGCGGCCACGCTCGCGTTCCCAACGACGATCCCGTCGCCCAGACGCGGGCCGCGATCGTCCTCGGCATCCGAGACTACGTGCGCAAGAACGGTCGCACCGACGTCCTTCTCGGCCTGTCCGGCGGCATCGACTCCGCCGTGGTGGCCGCACTCGCCGTCGAGGCTCTCGGAGCGGAGCACGTGTCGACGGTGTACCTGCCGAGCGAGTTCTCCTCCGCGGAGAGCCGAGAGGACTCAGCTGCGGTGGCGGGGAACCTCGGCGTCGATCACACCGAGATCCCGATCGACCCCATCCACGACGCGCTTCGGGCAGCCCTGCCCGGCCGCGCCGACGGACTCGTCGACGAGAACCTGCAGCCTCGCGCACGCGGGGCGCTCCTCATGGCGCTCTCGAACCAGCGCGGAGCCCTCGTCCTCTGCCCGGCGAACAAGTCCGAGATCGCCGTGGGGTACAACACCCTGTACGGCGACACCGTCGGAGCCCTCGCCCCGATCGCCGACCTGTACAAGAGCGACGTCTACCGCCTCGCGGAGACCATCGGCCCGGCGATTCCCGAGCGTGTCCTGCGCAAGGCGCCGACAGCCGAACTCCGTCCCAACCAACGCGACGACGACGACCTCCCGCCCTACGCAACGCTCGATCCGCTGCTCCGCGCGATCATCGAGAGAAACGAACCGCGCCCCGAGCTCCTCGCCGCGGGGTTCGACCCGGCGCTCGTCGATGACGTCCTCGGCCGCTACTACCGGAACGAGTACAAGCGCCATCAGCTCCCGATCGGCATCAAGGTCACCCCCAAGGCGTTTGGGTCCGGCCGCCGCGTTCCGACCACGAACGGATACCGCGACTGACCCAAAGCGTAGCCCCGGCTTCGAGAGTCCGGGGTTCTCCCGGACCCCGTCGACCGGGGCCGCCGCAGTCTCTCTACGCAGGGAGGTGGCTATTCGACGGGAACGAGAACCGCCTTCTCCTTCTCCTTGATCGACTCCTTCAGGGGCGCCGTCACCCGAAGGATGCCGTCCTCGAACTTCGCCTGGACCCGCCCCTTCTCCACAAGCTCCGCCGGAAGGGGGAAGCTCCGCTGGAACCGGCCGTACTGCCGCCCGATTCGGAAGTAGTGCTCGCGGTCGATCTCCTCGCTCCGCTTCGTCTCGCCGCTGATGATCAGCTGCTCGTCCTCGATGCGGATCGCGACGTCTTCCTTCTTCACGCCCGGGAGCTCGGTTTCGAAGACCAAGTTCTTGTCCTTCTCGTATACGTCGGTCCGTCCGAAGCTCGGCGCAATGTCGAAGCCCACAGTGTCGAAGTCGCGGAACATCTCGTCCACAATCCGCGAGAGGTTCGACTCGAGGATGAACGGCCCGCGCCGTACGTCTGGTAGTCTGCGCATCATTTTCGATCCTCCTTCTGCCATGTTCCTGGCAATACGAACTGTCAATTGCTAGTTAGCAGTATATGCACTCGACTGCCAGTTGTCAAGAGACCGGTTATCCCGTACCCTGCAGGCGTGCTGCGACGGATTCTTGTTCTTCCGATCAAGGTCTACCGGCGGGCGGTCTCGCCCTTCTTGCGGCCTCGCTGTCGTTTCTACCCGACGTGCTCGGAGTACGCGATCGAGGCGATCGAGACGCACGGGCCGTTCCGAGGGAGCTGGCTTGCCCTGCGCCGCCTGCTCAAGTGCCACCCGCTGCATCCCGGGGGGGTAGACCCCGTGCCACCCCGCAGGCGAACGACTCCGCCAAGAGAAGGAGGCTCGACGTGACCATGCGCGCGCCGAATGCAGGCGTCAGACGGGCCTCTGCGTCTCCCGACGACATCCACGACGTTCTCATCCTCGGGGGCGGTCCTGCGGGCGCGTCGGCCGCGATCTACTCGGCTCGAGCCGGGCTCTCGACGCTCGTCGTCGACAAGGGCATCACGTCCGGCGCGCTCGGCATCAGCCGCGAGATCGCCAACTACCCGGGAATCCCTGAGGGAACGCCGGGCGCCGACGTCGTCCAGCGCATCCGAACCCAAGCAGAGCGCTTCGGGGCGCGCTTCGTGGTCGACAAGGTGTCGGCCATCGACCTCGCCGGAGATGTCAAGAGCGCGTACGGAACCCGCGGAACGTACCGAGGCCGCGCGGTGATCGTCGCCTCCGGGGCGATGGGACGGGCACGCACCCTCCCCGGTGAGGATCGCCTCGTCGGCCGCGGCGTCTCGTACTGCGCGACCTGCGATGGATTCTTCTTCCAAGGCAAGGCCGTGGCCGTGGCCGGCGCGACGGACGAGGCGATCGAGGAGGCGTTGTTCCTGACGAGGTTCGCGGCCCGCGTCCACGTCCTCTCGCCCAGCGAGGCCCTTCGGTGCTCGCCGCGCCTCGCCGACGAGGCCGGGCAGTCGCCGTCGGTCACGCTCCATCCGTCGACCACCCTCGAGGAGATCCTCGGGAGCGACTCGGTCGACGCTGTCCGGGTTCGCACCCGCGGCGGCGCCCCGACGATCCTCCCCGTCGCCGCCGTCTTCCTCTACCTCCAGGGAGGGCGCCCGATCGTCGACTTCCTCGGCGGACAGGTCCCGCTCACCGCCGACGGCTGCCTGGCCGTGGACTCGCTCTTCCAGACGCCGGTTCCCGGAGTGTTCGCAGCCGGAGACGTGCTGTGCAAGCACCTCAAGCAGGCCGTGATCGCCGCCGCCGAGGGGGCAAGCGCGGCCGTCGCCGCCGACCGCTACCTCGCGGGGCGAGAGAAGCTCCGGCCGGACTGGGCTTGAGGCCGGCGCCGGGCTCCGCGGAGAGTCCTACGTCACTCTCCCCGAAACTCCCGCTGCATCGTGCGCACGAGGTCGGGTGAGGTGAGGACGTCGACCGTCGTCATCGCCATCGCCTTCGCCGCGGCCAGCATCCCCTGGTGCCCCCGCTCCGACTGCGACGCCTCGGCAAAACCACGCGAGTGGAAGGCGATCGCTCGGTCGCAGACTGCGACGTAGGCGTGGATGGCGGGCACCGCCTGGCTCACGTCGCCCATGTCCGTCGAGCCGTACGGAAGGTCGTTCGCGTCGAACGCCCACCCAAGGCTTTCGAGGTTCCGGGTGAACGCCGCCCCGAGCGCCCGATTGGGGCGCATCGCCTTGTACGGAGGCGAGATCTCGCTCATCGAGAACGTCGCTCCGGCCGCGAGCGCAGCCCCCTTGGCGCACCGCTCCAGCTTCGCGAGCAACTCGTCGCGGTAGGACGTCTCGGCCGCGCGAACGTAGAACTCCGCCGCCGCGTACTCGGGGACGATGTTCGGCTTCGCCCCGCCATTCGTGATAATCCCATGGATCCGCGCACCGTCGCGAATGTGCTGCCGTAGGGCATTGATGCCGTTGAACGTCTGAATGACGGCGTCGAGCGCGTTGACGCCCTTCTCCGGAGACGCCGAGGCGTGCGCGGCGACGCCGCGGAACTCCAGCCTCACCTCGGTGATCGCGAGACTGCCGTGGTCGACGGCGGTGAACGATGCAGGATGGAACATCATCGCGGCGTCGACGCCGCGGAAGGCGCCGGCCTCGATCATCACAACCTTGCCGCCCCCGCCCTCCTCGGCGGGCGTGCCGAGGAACACGAGCCGCCCGGGCACATCCCGCTTGACGCTCGCCACGGCGAGCGCCGCGCCGAGCGCTCCGGCCGCGATGAGGTTGTGGCCGCACGCGTGGCCGAGCTCGGGAAGAGCGTCGTACTCGCCGAGGATGGCCACCGTCGGCCCGGGCGCCGCCGACGGGTGGATCGCGCGGATCGCCGTGGCGAGGCCGGCCGTTCCGACGTCGACCTCGAACCCCGCCGCCCGCAGCTCGTCGGCGAGGAGCTTCGAAGCCCGGACTTCCTCGAACTTCTCCTCCGGGTGCTCGAAGATCTCTCGGCTGACCGACCGGAGCCGACCCTCCAGAGCATCGACAGCCTCCACTGCACGCGCCTTCGCGTCGCCCATCTCGCTCCCTCCTCTCCCAGCCTACGTCCCACGCCCCGGGAGCGCATGGCGCACCGTGGCCTCGACCAGGGCGTCGAGTGCGTCGATCCACACGAGGGATTCGTCGACCCTCCCGAGGAGCGACAGCTCCGTGCACCCAACGAGAATCGCCCTCGCTCCGCGCGCCTTGAGCGCGTCCACGACCCGTCCGATCTCCTCCCGGAGCGGCCCCGGCGAAGGATGCGCCTTCAGCGCGGCAATGACGCGCGTGACGTCCGCCTGCCGGTCTGCGTCGGGCACCAAAACCTCGAGGCCTCGCCGTCGTCCGGCGTCTTGGTAGAGACCAAGGCGGGCGGTCGCCGCCGTGGCGAGGAGTCCAACGGGTCCCGTCTCGATCTTCGCCGTCGCCTCCTCCAGCATGTCGAGGACCGGAATCGCCACCGCGTCTCGGATCACGTCGAGGTAGGCGTGGGCCGTGTTGCACGGCATGGCGAGGAGCTCCGCACCCGCCGCCTCCAGGCCGAGCGCAATCTCGCGCAGCCGTGGCGCGGGATCGGGGCCGCCTTGGAGGATGGCCGCCGTTCGCCCGGGGATGCGCGGATCGCTGTCGATGAGAACCCGTAGGTGCTCGTCGTCGCGCCTCGCGGGAGTCGCCACGATCAGCCGACGAAAGAACTCGGCGGTCGCCGCGGGCCCCATCCCTCCGATCACGCCCACCGTCTTCGGCCTGTTCATCGTCCGACTCCGAGTCCCCTTCCGATCCTGTCGGTGAAGCGTAGAAGGTCGCGGTCCTCGGCGCAATCGGTCCGCGGTGCGCGCCGCGCTCCCTGCACGCTCCGCTCCTCGAACCCGTCACGCGCCGTAGCGGGCGAGGGCCGACGCCACGAAGCAAGGCGGCGCCGCACCGAGAATCGGAGCGTAGTTCGATAGATCGAACGCCAGAACCTCAAACGGCGCGGGAACGCCGAGGTACGCGGCGACGACGGGGAGGATTTCGCGCTGGTCGTTCAAGAGTCTGCCGCGCGACAGGGCGTACGCCTCGCATCGGTCTCCGCGGGAGAACGCCGCGTCGAGGCAGTCCTCGACCTCGGGGCGGATCGCCGCGACGAGGGCCTCCCGGTCGGCCGGAGCTCCCGCAACCCACTCCTCGCCGTACCCCGTCCCGTAGTGGACGAGGTCGCCGGTCGTCACCACGGCCGTCCGCGCGTCCCGCTCGGTCGCAACCCACGCCGCCAGTTCGTCCGCCGCCGAGAACGCCCCACTCACCGGATCGCGCGTCATGCCGACGTACGCCGTGAGGACGGGAATCGGGCGGCGCCCGAGGACGTCCGCCCCGGCGCGGCACATCGCGAGGAACGTATCGAGCCGGAACGCGGCCGCGAG
>JAQTNX010000048.1 GCA_028713635.1 Candidatus Bipolaricaulis sp. | reverse complement strand
CGCATCCGAGTTCCGGTCCCGTCGGATGCACGTCACCTCGAAGACGCTCGTCGTGGTCATCTCTCAGTCGGGCGAGACGATCGACACGCTGATGGCCCTGCGCCGGGCGCGGGAGGGCGGCGCCCGCATCCTGGCGCTCGTGAATGCGGAACGCTCGGCCATCGATCGCGAGTCTGACGCCGCTGTCTACACGCGAGCGGGAATCGAGATCGGCGTCGCCGCGACAAAGACCTTCACCGCGCAGATCGCCGCCCTCGGGCTTCTGGGCCTGGCCCTGGGGCAGGAACGTGGCACCGTCTCCCGCGAGGCGGTTCGCGAGGAACTCCGCCAGCTCGCGCTCCTTCCCGGAAGGATCACCGAGGCTCTTCGCCTTGAGCCAACCATCCTCGAACTGGCCGAGAGGCTCCACCGGGCGAAGGACGTTCTCTTCCTCGCACGCGGAGTCCTGTTCCCAGTTGCGCTGGAGGGGGCCCTCAAACTCAAGGAGATCTCGTATATCCACGCCGAGGGATACCCGGCGGGGGAGATGAAGCACGGCCCGATCGCGCTGATCGACGAAGGGACGCCCGTCGTTATGCTCGTCTCGAGCGGGGTGGCGCGCGAGAAGATCCTGTCGAATATGGAAGAGGTCAAGGCACGCCGCGGCTGCGTCGTCGCCGTGACGGACATTCCAGACGATCCAACGATCCGCCGGCTCGCCGATCACGTGCTCCCCGTTCCGACGTGCTCGGGGGTCTCCCTGCCGATCGTCTTCTCGATCCCGCTCCAGCTCCTCGCGTACCACATTGCGGTGTGCCGGGGCACGGACGTGGATCAGCCGCGCAACCTCGCCAAGACCGTCACCGTCGAGTAGCCGTCGTTCGGGATCTTCGCCGTCGGGCTCGACGTCGTCCGACGACAAAGCGTCGCCAGAGCCGCGGGTGCGAGACCTTGGTTCGACTCTCCTCGTAGATCTCGGCGAACCGCCTCGCGCAGTTCTGAAGGGACATCTCCTCAGCCGCTCGCCGTGCGCCCTCGCTCAGGCGGGCACGAAGTGCCGGATCCGCCAGAGTCCCGACGACGCTCTCGGCAAACTCGTCGGCCGACTCCGACACGAGCAGCCCGCTCACGCCGTCGGCCACAACGTCCCGGACGCCCATCGCCCGAACGGCGACGACGGGAGCTCCGCCCGCCATCGCCTCGGCGAGAACCAGCCCTTGCGTCTCGGTCTTCGACGCGAAAAGAAAGAGGTCGGTCTCCTTGTACAGGTCGGTCAGGCGTTGACGATCGAGGAAGCCCGGAAACCTCAGCGCATCGTGCAATCCGAGACGATCGCCCTCCTCCTCCAACCACGCGCGCAGCGGGCCATCGCCCGCCCACGCCATGACGGCGTTCTCCGCCGCCTGATGCACCTTGGCGAACGCCTCCAGGACGAAACGCAGGTTCTTCTCCTCCGCCATGCGCCCCGCGTACAGAAGGAGCGGAGCGCCGTTCGGAATCCGCATCGCTGCCCGAGGCTCCCAGACCGCGGGCCGCGCGTACACGTTCATGTCCGGCCCGAACGGAAGGATTCGGATCGGACGACGGACCCCGAACCGCACCAACTCGTCGTGGATCGACCGGGTCGGGACGGTGATCACCGAACACCGGTTGCACAGCGCCGCCGAATACCGCTCCGCGGCACGCACCGACGGACGGATCGGGCGAGGGATGTAGTGCCGATACTGGCTCAGATACGTGTGGTAGGTCTGGACGTGGGGCAGCCTGTGTCGATATGCCGCAGCAAACGCCGCGTACGCGAGGGAGAACGGGGTGTGGCTGTGGACGACGTCAAGGGCACCGAAGCTCTTCGACGCCTCATGGCTGTACGGCACCGCCATCCGCGCCGTCTTGTACGCGAACACGCCTCCGGCACGGAACCGGAAGGTCCTTGGCTCTTCCTCGTACGGCCGGTCATACCGAGGAGCATAGACGTACGTCTCGTGCCCCAGCCGCTCGAGCTCGGCGCGCAGCTGGCTCACCGCCGTCGTCACCCCGGTGATCTCCGGCAGGTAGGCATCCGTGAACAACCCGATCCGCATCATGTCACCACCCGATGGTACACGCACTTCCCGTCAACGAACGTCCATTCCACCGTCCAGCGCCCGATCTCGCTTGCGGCATCGTCCATCGCCGTCTCGAGCACGACAACGTCCGCTCTCTTCCCGACGTCGATCGTTCCGGCGTCCGCCTCGTCGTGAGCGAGGAAGGCACCGCCGGCCGTATACGCGTCCACCGCTTCCTCGACGGAGAGGCGCTGAGCCGCGTGCGGTGCACGCACCGCGCAGCCGAGTCCGTAGAGCGGCGAGATCGGCATCCCGTCCGATCCGAACCCGAGTGCCATGCCGGCGTCGACGACCCAGCGGTGCGGGTCCGATCGGCGGTCTCGTGCGGAACCGAGCTCGCGCTCGTAGAGGCTTCCAGCCCCTGACCAGTTCCCGACGAAGTTCGGCTGCATGCACGCGCAGAGTCCCGCCTCCTCGGCTCGCGCGATCTGCTCCTTCGACGCAAGCTCGAAGTGCTCAACGCGGTGACGCAGGGCGGCGCACGTCCCGACGGCCTCGTGAGCCGTGACAAGTTGCTCGATCGCGCGATCGCCGATCGCGTGAGCGATCGTCTGCCATCCCGCCGCGTCCGCTGCGCGAATCAGGGCGGCGACTCCCGCGTCGTCCCACAGGAGCGCTCCGCGGCCCCCGCTTCGATATGCCTCGGACACGGCGGCATTCCGCGCCCCGATCGATCCGTCGAGGAAGAGCTTCACGCCCCCCCACGTCGCCCAGTCGTTTCCCACGCCTGTCTTGCGACCCGTTGCGGCGAGCCGTCCCAGCAGCTCGATCGGAGGGTTGACGACCAAGCGTAGCGCTATCGCCTCCGCGGCCTCCAAGAAGAGCTCCGGCTCCAAGCCATCGCACATCGTGTGCGCCGAAACGATTCCCAACCGGTGACAGAGGCGGGCCGCCGCCCGGATCGCTTCATGGATTGTGGAGCGATCCGGCTGCACGGCCGCGACGGCGGCCATCGCCGCCTCTTCGCAAACGCGTCCGGCGTTCCGGCCCACCGCGCCCGCTCGGGCCGCCAGGATCGCGGCAACGGGCGCGCCCTGCAGGGCGGGCGAATTCGCGACCAGCACATGTCCGTCCACGCGAACCGCGAGAACGGGGTTTCGCGGCGCGACACGGTCGAGCTCCCGACGCGTCAGCGCCTCAGCCTCGGGCCAGCGGCTCTCGTCCCATCCGGTCGCGACAACCCACTCCCCGGCGCCGCGCCCCCGCGCAGCGCCTCGCACGGCCGCGATCGCCTCGGCCCTCGATCGCCCCGCCAGGTCGACGTGCCAGCCGATGTCGGCGAGCCCCGTCTGGGCGAGATGCACGTGCGCGTCCACAAAACCGGGGGCGACGACGCCCCCGCGCACGTCGATCGTCTCCTCGGCCGGGCAGTCCAGCTCGTCACTCGGGCCGATCCACGCGATCTTCCCACCCCGAAGGACGACCGCGTCGCGGTGGGGATGACCCCAGATGCTCCCGCCGCGTAGAGCGATGGATAGACCGAAGCCCATTTCCCTAGACGGTTGCATCATCTCGCCCCACGTTTCGGACGACTCCATGCGCTGTTCGCCCTGGCCTTCCATGGTTCTTCCATCTTACTTTCCACTCACCTCCATGGATACCTCAGCGGTTTCAGCTACGCTAGCGAAGTCCCCAGCTTCTGGGAGAAGAAAAGCAAGCGACCCCAATGGGGTTGGCTGTTGAGGAGAGGGGGTGAACTCCGTGCCGAAGAAGGAGATTCTTGACAAGCTCTCGATTTACATCCCTCAGAAGAAGATGAGCGACCGGCCCGTCGAGCGGCTGATGAAACTCGGCGAGAAGCAGGATCGCTCCATCAACTACCTTGTCGTCGACGCCATCCTTCAGTACCTCGAGCGCGAGGAGAATCGAAGCTAGCGCGCCCGACCCATGGGACGTCGGCCCGGAGGACGGGACGGAAGAGGCTGCCCCCCTCCGTCCTTTCGTTTGCCCCGACTTGTCTACAGCAGCTCCCGGATCGCCGCGAGATCGACGTGTTTCGTCACGAGCTCGCGCAGCCGCTCGACTTTCTTCGTTTCCTCCGGCGTAATGAGCGGCTCGATCTTCTCCACTTGCATCGCCACGGCGTAGGTATCGCCGGGGACCAGGAGCAGCGGGATCTTCTTCTCCGACGCTCGCGACGTCACGTTCGACGGCGGCAGGATGTTGTTCGTCAGGACGATGGCCGACGTGCCGCCCGCCTCGATCGCCGCGAGGATCATGTCGCTGCGATCTCCGCTCGTGATCACTATCTTGTCGGGCGCCTTGATCGTCCCTCCGCTCATCGCCGCGGCGACCGACATCGCCCCGACAGTGACCTGCCGGACCACGCGCTGGAGCCCGTCCTCTCCGGCAACCACCCGCGCGAAGAGCCGCTCCGCCACCGTCGCCACGGTCATCGTCGTCAGCTCCTTGTCGTAGGGGATGACGCCGAACACGTTGACGCCGAGCCGCTCGATCTCGGGGAGCTGGACCTCACGGAAGTCGTCCACGTGGAGCACCTTGTTGACGATGACACCCACCACCGTGGCTTCGTCGGAGCCGACGAAGCGCTCGATGAAGGCGAGATCGTCCGCGATGTCGTCCTCGTTCCCTCCGGCGACGATCAAGACGGGAAACCCCGTTTCCTGGGAGATCGTGAGTGGGTCCAGGTACACCGATGCTCCGTGCGACAGGTTCTTTCCACACTCGATGAGCACCGTGTCGCGGTCCACGCTGAGCGACTCCATCACCCGCCGCAGCTCCTTCGCCATCGAGGAGCGGTCATACATGAAGCGCAGCTTGGAGTGGTCGAAGCCGATGCTCATCGTCTCCGGTTCCTCTCCGAGTTGAAGGAGCCGCGAGAACAGCGCGGCATCGTAGTCCCAAAGGCGCTTCTTCCGGTAAAGGAACCGATCGCCCAGCGGCTTGATGTACCCGAAACGCCGATCGATGGCGCTCGCCAGGCCGACCAACACGCTCGTCTTCCCAGCACCCTCACGCGTCGACGCTACGATCAGCGACTTCACGCTGCGTCACCCCCCTGATGGTCAAACAGGATCCGCACGTCCACCGCGACGACTCCCTTGCTGTAGTCGTAGACGACGAGCGGATTCACTTCGATGTCGGTGATCTCCCTGCACTGCGCCGCAAGCTGTCCAAGTCGCACGACCACATCCGCAACGGCTTCCACATCCTTGCGGCTTTCGCCGCGCACGCCGAGCAGGAGAGGGTACGACCGAATGCTACCGATCATGACCCGCGCCGTCGCCGGCTCGACCGGCGCCGCGCGGAACGCGACGTCCTTCATGACTTCGACATAGATTCCGCCGAGGCCGAACATGACCACGGGGCCAAACGAGGAATCCTGTCTCGCACCGATGATGGTCTCCACTCCCGCTCGAACCATCTCGACAACCTCGATCCCCTCGATCACTGCGTCGGGCTTGTGCGCAAGGCAGCTCTGAAGGATCGCCTGGTAGGCGTCGATGACTTCCTTCGACGTGTCGAGGTCGAGGGCGACGCCGCCGGCGTCGCTCTTGTGGATGATGTCCTTCGACACCACCTTCATGACGACCGGGTATCCGATCTCCCCCGCCGCGCGGACGGCCTCGTCCAGGTTTCGCGCGAGGATTGACCGCGGCATGCGAAGCCCGAGGATCTCCGCCACGGCCGCCGCCTCGTTCGCGAGGAGGAAGCCTCGCCCGTCTTCGCCCGCCTTGCGCAGGACGGCGCGGATCCCGGCCACGTCGATCTTGGGTGGCGGCGATTCGCTCTCCGCGACTTCGCTCTGGCGCGCCCACGACCGGTAGAGCGCGCCGAGGACGGACACCGCCTCGTAGACGTCCCCGAACACCGGAAGCCCCTCGAGGCGCAGCTCCCGCAGGATCTTCTCGATCCGTTCTCCACCGAACAGCGAGAACACGATCGGCTTGCGCCCCCTGTACCGCTGGTACACCGTGCGGAGAAGCGAGGCAAACTCCTCGGTGTCGAAGAGCGCCGTCTCGCAGTACAGGGCGATGGCGGCCTGCATGTCGTCCCGCTCCAGAACCGCCTCGAGCGAGCGGGCGTAGTCCTCGGCCGTCGCCTGGCCGGTCAGGTCGACCGGGTTCTTCGACGATCCGAAGTCCGGCATGACGTCGGCGAACGTTCGTTTCAGGATGGCCTGATCGTCGAACAGCTGCACGCTGTACTTCTCGCAGGCGTCCGTCGCGAGCACGCCGATTCCCCCACCGTTCGTGACGATGACCGCCTCTTCGCCTGTGGGCAGCGGAGCATCGGACAGGAAACGGACCCAGTTGAAGGCCTCCTGCACGCTCTCCGCGCGGAGAACGCCGCACTGCCGCATGATGTCGTCGAACACGGCGTCCGCTCCCGCGAGGGACCCCGTGTGCGACGCCGCCGCCATCGCGCCGCGCTTCGATCGCCCCGACTTGATGGCGACGACGTGCTTCCGCGTCGTGATCTCCTTCAGGGTTCGGACGAGCCGCTCGCCGCCCTTGACCCCTTCGATGTAGATGAGAACGACCCTCGTCGCGTCGTCCTCCGCCAAGTACTCGAGGAGGTCCGACTCGTCGATGTCGGACTTGTTCCCCACGGAGATCAGGGCGGACAGGCCGAGCGACTCCGCCGCGGTCTTCCCGATCATGGCGATCCCCAGCGCGCCGCTCTGTGTGACGATCGCCACGTGTCCGGGGAGGATTCCCCCCGGCCCGAACGTCGCGTCCAACCGGCTCGCCGCCGAGTAGATCCCGAAGATGTTCGGCCCGAGAACGCGCATCCCATGCGCCCGCGCGTACTCGACGATCTTCTTCTCCAGGTCAAGGTTTCCCACCTCCGAGAACCCGGACGTGATGATGACCAAGTGCCCGACGCCCTTGTCGGCGCACTCTGGAAGCGTCGAGTACACGCAATCGGCGGGGACGCACAGCACGGCGACGTCGACTGGTCCCGGGATTGCCCCGAGAGACGAGTACACCGTCCGGCCGAGAATCTCGCCCCCCTTCGGATTGATTGGGTAGATTCCTCCCGCATACCCGGACTTCACCATGTTCTCGACGACGCGATACCCGATCTTCGCCGGGTTCGTCGATGCGCCGACGACCGCGACGCCGCGCGGGCGGAACAGGCGGTCCATGCTTGCACCGCGCTCCGACTCACCCGAACAGCATCCTGAGTTCATACACGCCAGCCCCCCGTTTCTTTTCAATGGAGAACCCCGCTCGTTCGAACAAGTGCATCATCGCCCGGTTGTCGACCAAAACCTCCGCGCCGAATCCCAGGAGCCCTTCCCTCTTCGCCAAGAACGTCAGGTATCGGAGAACCTCCGACCCGATGCCGCGATTCTGGTACTCGTCCCCGACGACGAGCGCGACCTCCGCCGTGTGGGTGTCCGGATCCATCCCGTACTGCCCCACACCGACGACGACCTCCCGCTCCCCCTCCTCGATCACGGCCAGGATCACCATCTCCGCCGTGTAGTCGATCACCACAAACTCCTGCAGGCGCTCGTGCGGCATGTCCTTCCGCGCGGAGATGAACCGTTGGTACACCGACTGGTCCGACAGCGAGTAGAAGAAATCCTTGAGCAGCGGCTCATCGCTGATCCGCACCGGCCGCAGGAGGACTTCCTGCCCGGTCTTCGTCGTGCGATAGGTCTCGAGGTGCTCCGGGTACTCGCCGCGCTTGCCCGGGACGTAGGCCTGGTCGCTGTAGATCAGCTTGCGCGCCTTGGCCTCTCGCAGGAGCCACGGGCGGAACTTCGGATGGGCGACACGGATCAACTCCATCGCCCGCTCACGCATGTTGCGTCCATGGAGATACGCAATCCCGTACTCCGTGACCACGTAGTCCACGTCGCCACGCGTCAGCGTGACGCCTGCGCCCTCGCTCAGCACCGGAACGATGCGGGACACCTCGCCTTTCTTCGCGGTCGATTCGAGGACGAGGATCGACTTCCCGTCCGGTGCGAGCACGGCGCCCCGCATGAAGTCGGCTTGTCCTCCAATCCCACTGTAGAACTCAGTCCCGAGCGACTCGGCCGTCGCCTGCCCGGTCAGGTCGATCTGCAGCGCGGAGTTGATCGCCGTCATCTTGCGGATCTGCGAGATCACCGCCGAATGGTTCGTGTAGTCGACGGGGCGGAACGACACCGCCGGGTTGTCGGCAAGGAACTGGTAAGTCGCCGCAGAACCCATCGAGAAGGCGGCCACCGTCTTGTTGCGATCGATCGGTTTCTGTGTGTTGTCGACAATACCCGCCCGCATCAGGCCGGCAATCCCGTCGCTCAGGAGCTCGGTGTGGACCCCGAGGTGTTTCTTCCCCGACAGGTGGGACACGATCGCGTCGGGGATTTTCCCGTATCCGACCTGGATCGTCGCCCCGTCCTCCACAAGCCGCGCCACGTACTTTCCGATCCGATCGGCCGTCCCGTCCGAGCCGCCGGCCCCGTACTCGAGCAGGGGCTCGTCGTGGACGAGGATACAGTCAATGTCCTCGGCATGAAGGAAGCTGTCTCCGTGAGTGCGCGGCATGAATCGATTCATCTGACAGATCACGACGCGGGCGCAGTCCACGGCCGCACGGACGATATCGACGCTGATCCCAAGACTCACGTAGCCGTGCTCGTCCGGCAGCGACGTCTGTACGAGCGCAACGTCGATCGGCACGACTCCTCGATAGAACAGCTCCGGCACGCGCGAGAGGGAAATCGCCGTGTAGTCGGCATCGCCTTGGTTGACCGCCTCCCGCGTGGGCTCGCTGATGAAGAACGAGTCAAGGCGGAAGTTGCGCTTGACCTCTTCGCGCAAGTAGGGTACGAGCCCGAGCGTCCAGATATGGATGACTTCGGCGTCGAAGAACGCCTTCGGGTTCGTCTGCGTGTACTCGACAAGCGCGTCGAGCAAGTACTGGGGCTGTCCGCACCCCGTTCCGATGAAGATCCGGTCGCCCCGGTGGATGTGCGCAAATGCTCGATCCGGGGCGACGAACTTGTCGGGGTAGGCCGAACGCAGCCGTTCGACGTTCTCCTCAGCCCTGTCCATCAACCCATCCGCCATCGCCAAGTCGGGCATTGGATCCCGAACGATTCGCAGCTCCCATTTGTGGAATGCCTCCAGACGCATCGCGTCGGGAAGCGTCGCTCCCTATTCTCCAGAACGAGCGCCGGGATCGCAAGCGAACGGCTCGGAAAAGCGGACGCGCGGCGGAAGTCGACCACCCGTCAGACTGGTCCTCGCGGTGACGAGTTGCGTTCACGGAACCCCACTCATCACGCGTCGATCTTCCGCCGCGCCTGCAAGGAGGTGCTGCGTGGGCGATGCGGATTCCCGCGTCGGGCACCACCCGGAGCCGACTCCGATGGGCGTGATCCACATCACCTACGACTACCTTCGCCGGTCCGATCCCCGCAACCGAGCCCACATGACTGGCGCGGAGGGGACATCCGCTCCGTCTGGAGGAGTGACGTCTATCCCGACGCGGCGCCGAGTCCCGCGAGTCGCCCCGTGACGAACGCCCACAGGAAGTTGTGTCCGCCGATCGGCCCGAACGCGTCAAGCACCTCGCCGCAGAAGAAGATCGTCGGGACAAACCGGCTTCCGAGTGTCCTCGGGAGGACCTCGCCGAGCGGCACTCCGCCCCCCGTGACCTCAGCCTCGCCGAACCCGCCAGCCCGCTCCACGGGGAGCTCATAGTTTGAGAGAGCTCCGAGGACTCGCTCTCGGTCATCTCGGCGCAGCGTCGAGCGCTCGGCGCCGCAGAGACCGAGCTCCTCGAGAAGCACGTCGCCCAAGCGTCCGGGAAGCGCTTTGGCGAGCGCTGCGCGGACGGTCCCCGGGCCCGGAGCGAGGACGTCCTCCCACTCGGAGGCGTTCCGGTCGAGCCACGACACACGGACGGACGGCGGCGCCTCGTTCGGCCTTCGCCGCGCAAAGGCGTGGGCCGCGTTCAGCACGACGGGCCCGCTGTAGCCTCGGTGAGTGAACAGGAAGTCCCCGGCCAGCGACGTGCGCGCCGTCCCCTCGCCGGCCGAGAGGCGTACCGGAAGCGACAGCCCGGCCAGGCCGTGGTGGGCCGGCGTCCCGCCGTAGAGCGGCACAAGCGCCGGGTACGGGGGAACCGGCGTATGGCCGAGGCGCTCTGCCAGCTCGAAGCCAAACCCGTCGCTCCCTGTCTTCGGGTACGACCTTCCCCCCGTCGCCACAACGACGCGGCTCGCGACGATTCCAGGTCCCGACTCCACCACGACGCGCCGTCGCTCGTCGGGCAGGACGTCGACGACTCGACACTTCCCGCGTACCTTGACCCCGGTCCGCCGCAACGTCTTGATGAAGGCGTCCCGAACCTCCGTTCCTCCCCCGCTTCCCGCGGGAAAGACCTTCCCCGTCCTCTTCTGGTCGATGAGACGCAGACCGATCGGCCCTTCGAGAAACCCCCGAACCTCCTCCAAAGGCCACGACAGGAGGATCTTCCTCAGCGAGTGGGGTGATGAGTCGGTGACGTACGCCTCCGGCTCGACGAAGAGAGGGAGCACGTTGCACCGCCCTCCCCCGGACAGAAGGATCTTCTCCCCCGGCGAGGGACGGGAATCGACGAGCAGGACGTCCGCTCCAGATTTCGCTGCGAAGTATGCGGCCGTCATCCCGGAAGGCCCCCCCCCGATCACGAGAACGTCGAACCCGGTCTTCTTCGTCACACGAGGAGCATACCCGAGCTGTCTCCCGTTCACGAACGCCGCATCTCCGTTCGCAGATGCGCCGCATCTCCGTTCGCAGATGCGCCGCGTCCCGGTCCGCGGACACCCCGTGACCCCGTATAATCCGTCCGTCATGAGCATCAACGAAACTGACCTGGGCCGGCTTCGGTCTCGTCCTTCTCCCACCGGCTTTCCCAGTGCGGTCCGCTTCCCTGACTACGCCGGCATGTCGATCGCCGCAATCCCAGACCTCGTGCGCTCGGCACTCGGACTTGCGGCCCCGCGAGGTGCCCTCGTAGACGCTGTCGCGCCGGAGGCGTTCGACCGGGTTCTCCTCGTCATCGTCGATGGGCTCGGATTCCACCGCGCGGCACGCTTCCTCGACGGCGCCCGCGATTCCGCCCTCGCCCGCATCGCAAAGATCGGCTCCCTGCGGCCGATCACGACCGTCTTCCCCTCCACCACCGTTGCGGCACTGGCGACCTACAGCACAGGGTTCGCACCCGCGCAGCACGGACTCATCGGGTACCGCCTCTATCTGAGGGAGATCTCGGCCGTCACCAATATGATCCAACTGTCGGTCGTTGGCGGAAACGACGCTCCGGCAGCCGCGTCGGGCCTCGACGTGGACGCACTCCTCCCGTGCCCCACCCTCTACGAGCGCCTGCGGGACGAGGGCGTCACGACCCACACCCTCCTCCCGCGCTACATCGCCGGAAGCGGGCTTTCCCGCATCCTGTACCGCGGCGCAACCCACATCCACCCGATTGTGAGCCTCGCCGACATGCTGACGTTCGCCCGCCACATCCTGGAGCGCTCGGCGCGACGCACCTTGGTCACCCTGTACTGGCCGGAGCTCGACTCCGTCGCCCACACGCGCGGGCCGGACTCCGACGCGTACCAAGCCGAACTCCAGTCGTTCGACGATGCCCTCCGGCGTGAGCTCCTCGGCCGGATCGACCGCACGCTCCTCGTGCTGTCTTCCGACCACGGATTCGTGACCATGGAGCCCGAGGACTACCGGCCCTTGTCCAGTCAGCCCGAGCTCCCCGAGCGCCTCCTCCTGCGACCGGTCGGCGAGCCGAGGGCCAGCTACCTGTTCCTGCGGCAGGGGAACGCCGCCCCGTGGGCGCTTCCCGCCACATTGGACGACGGCCTGATCGCCCTCAGTGCCCGAGCCGCCGTGGACGCCGGACTTCTCGGACCCGGCGTGCCTCACGCGGAGGTCCTGTCGAGGGTCGGGGACGTGCTGGTTGTCTCGACCGGGAAGGGCGGCCTCTACCATCCGTACCCGGACTCCCCGTTCCTCCGCGGCATGCACGGTGGATTGACGGAGGACGAGCTCTACGTACCGCTGTTCGTCTTGCCCCTCACGTGAAAGGAGTCTCCGAATGGTCGTCATTGACAGCAAGAGCCACGTTGCCCCTCGGACCTACGACGACGGGACGACGGTGCGCGGTGCAGAGAAGCGCGTACTGATCGGCCCCAAGACGGGAGCGCCGAACTTCGTGATGCGCCACTTCACGCTCGCCGCGGGTGGATACAGCCCGAACCACTCGCACCCGTGGGAGCACGAGGTGTACATCCTCGCCGGGCGCGGCGCCGTCCGGTTCTCCGGAGGAAGCCGCCCCGTCGGTCCGGGGGACTTCGTCTACGTTCCCCCAATGGAGGAGCACCAGTTCGCGAACGCCGCGGAGACGCCCCTCGAGTTCCTGTGCATCGTGCCGACCGAGGGCGACGACGGGTAGGACGATGAAGTCCGTCGTTGTCTGCCTCAGCGGCGGGGTCGACAGCGCCGTCGCCGCACACCTTCTGAAGCAACAAGGCTACGAGGTTGCCGGGCTGACGTTCTGGCTCTGGTCGTTCTCCCGCGCCCCTCAGGGGAGGAGGATGTCTCCCTGCTGCTCGCTCGACGCCGCCGCCCAGGCCGCGCACGACCTGGGCATTCCCCACGACATCGTGGACTGGAGCGACGCGTTCGAAGACGTCGTTCTTGCGGAGTTCGTCGAACGCCGTCGCCGCGGCGAGACGCCGAATCCTTGCGGCCGGTGCAATCGCAGCTTCCGGTTCGACGCCGCCCTCGACTACGCCCGCCAGAAAGGGTTCGACTACGTCGCGACAGGACACCACGTTCGCATCCGACGCGAAGCCGACGGCCGCTTCGCCCTCTACCGAGGGCGCGACCCTCGCAAGGATCAGACGTACTTCCTCTATGGACTCGCCCGGGAGAAGCTCCCCCGCCTTCTGTTCCCGATTGGCGAGTTCGACAAGCCCGACGTCTTCGCGATCGCGCGCCGCGAAGGCCTTTCGGCCGCCGAGCGGCCCGAGAGCCAGGACCTCTGCTTCGCAGTCGACGGATCGAGCGCATACCTCTTCGATCCGGAGGACTCGCTTGCCGGCGACATCGTCGACGGCAAGGGACGCGTCCTCGGGCGGCATGACGGCTTGACTCACTACACGATCGGGCAGAGGCGCGGACTTGGGATCCCCTCCGACCGACCCCTCTTCGTGCTCGACCTCGACGTCCGGCGCAACGCGCTCGTCGTTGGACCCGAGGAGGACCTCTACGCCTCGTCCCTCGAAGCCGGCGAGGCGAACTACCTCGTCGATCCGCCAGCCGCCAGCGCCGTCGTCGAGGCGAAGATCCGCTACCGATCGCCCGCCGTCCGCGCGACGTTCCGGCCGCTGGAGCCCGCCTCGTTCGCGCTCAACTTCGACCCGCCGCAGCGCGCCGTAACGCCCGGCCAGCTCGCCGTTCTCTACGACGGAGACCGTCTCCTCGGGGGCGGTACGATCCGCCGGCCACGTGCCGAGGACTCGACGACGGACCTATAATCGGCCTCGGAGGGGTGGGTGAGCGGTCGAAGCCACCGGTCTTGAAAACCGGCAGGCCCTCGGGCCTCGCGGGTTCGAATCCCGCCCCCTCCGCCAAGGGCGACTCGCCTACGGCGAGTCGCTCGGGAGTTCCGTCGTCGTGTCGTGGAACTCCTGGCCAGCACCGACACGGCGAGTCGCTCGGGAGTTCCGTCGTCGTGTCATGGAAATCTTGGTCGGCACCGACGGCGACGGGTCGCTCGGAAGTTCCCACTCCGGTCAGGCAACTCCGAGGCGCAGTCGATGGCGGCCAACCACTCCTCTGGCCTGGGCGCGTGTCTCCGGCTGCAACCGACCAGAGACCAAGCAGTGGGTTTGCCCGCGTTTGCGCCAAGCGGTAGAATCGCCGCGTCGGAGAGGTAGTCAAGCGGTCCAAGACAACGGTTTGCTAAACCGTCGAGGGGTTCACGCTCCTCCGCGGGTTCGAATCCCGCCCTCTCCGCCAGCGCCCGTAGCTCAGCGGATTAGAGCGTTGGCCTCCGGCGCCAAAGGTCACAGGTTCGAACCCTGTCGGGCGTAAAGAGGAGCGCGGGCCCACCCGGGCCCGCGCTCTCTTTGCTCCCAAACGAGCGAGAAGCCGTCGGAGTTCGCGCATGCGAACTCCCTAGCTATCCTTCGGA
>JAQTNX010000047.1 GCA_028713635.1 Candidatus Bipolaricaulis sp. | reverse complement strand
ATGCTCAGGCTTCTTGCGGCGTCGGCGGCGTCACCCCCGGACGGAACGCTATAGCAGGCGTGCGCGCCCTGTGGCGCCTCTCCGGCACGGCACGGTGGCGGCTGCCGATCTGTCTTTGGGGTTCGTGCGAGATCCCAACGCCGGAGGTCGGCTCTCCCGGAACGAGCCTGCGGGCTGCGGCGTCTTCTCCTTCTGGCTTTCGGTGTCGAACGGATCGATTCGGTTCCGGGATCGGGAACGACAACCAGGAGGTCTCACCGTGAAGGCATCCTGCACGTACGAACTTCAGACTCCCAATCGCGACCTGCTGGCGCTCTTCTCCGCGCTTCAGCCGCGGCAGCTGCACGTGGAATCCGTGTTGGCCGGATACTCCTCCGGAAGGGTCTTCGTCGACCGGGTCGAGCCGCCGACGGCGGCCGTTCTCATGGCGGGGGAGGGCTGCTACGTCGGAGCAACGTCACCAACGGTTGCGTTCCTCGGAGCGATCAACTCCCTCTTGCCTCGCGACCGGTACACGGCCGTCTTCCTTCCTCCCAACCTGCCGACGCAGGCGCTCGACGCCCTCGCCGACGGCCTCTACATGCGACGAGCCGTGCGCTGGCACGGCCGCCTGGAGACGCCCCCGCGCGCGATCGACGATCGGACGGACGGCATCGCGGTTCGCCCGGTCGATGCAGAGGTATTGGAGAGCAACCTCGTCGGCGTCGGCGATCTCCGCGAAACGATCCTGTGGGAGTGGAAGACGCTCTCGCTCTTTCAGGAGTTCGGCTTCGGCTCGATCGCCGTCGCCGACGGACGGATCGTCGCTCGGTCGACGTCCGACTACGTCGTTGGCGATTCCTGCGAGATCGGGGTCTGGGTGGACGACGACGATCGTCTGCGAGGCCTCGGGACGGCGGTCGCAACGGAGGCCGCCCGCCAGGCGTTCTCGCACGGCCTGCGCGAAGTCGGGTGGCACTGCTGGGCCAACAACATCGGATCGCTTGGCGTGGCGGCGAACGTGGGCTTCAAGCCGACGGGGCGGTACGAGATCCTGTTCAACCATTGGGCGGCGGAGAACGTCGAGAACATGGCGCCTGACGAGTACCGGGCGTTCGCCCTCGACTACGAGCGGCGGTTCGCCGAGCGGCGGCCACGCGAGAGCGGCTACCCGTACGTCGTCGCTGCCACGGCATGGGCGCTCGCCGGCGAGCCGGAGAAGTCCCAGGAGAACCTTCGCGCGGCGATCGACCTCGGATGGCTGCGGTCGATCTCGCAGCTGCGCGGCTTGTGGCCGGAACTCGTGGCGAGCGCGAGGGCCTGGGAGAACCCCGCCTGGCGCGACCTGTTTCTGCGCCTGGAGCCGGAGTGAAACACATCGTCCCCAACCGGGGGCGCGTAAGCACGAACGCGCTCCTCGAGCGACACATGGGAGCGGCAACCCAATCGGAATCGCCGGCGGAAGACGAAGGAAGAACAGAAGAACAACGCAGACTACCTAGACATCCGCATCCCCGATACCAGCCAAACTTCGGTGGAGAGACGCCTCGCTTCGGGTTGGCCGTGGCCTGCTCTCTACTAGGTCCGCCAGGCCTGACGACGCTCACCTCCTTCGGCCTCGATGTGCCGTCGTGCGAACCCGTCGCGTCCCCATCCTACAGGCTGAGAGCTGGCGAAAGCAAGGCCTGGAGGGACCCGGAACGGCCCCGTGCGACGCGCGGGAGCCGCTCGACGAGTGGCTTGCCGAGCGCGGAACCGCTCCGTAGGCTGTCGTCTGCGAGGTGGTCGGGATGAAGAGGCTCGTTGTCTACTACACGCGAACGGGGAACACGCGGAAGGTCGCCGAGACGATCGCGGCCGCCTGCGGAGGGGATCTCGAGGAGATCCGCGAGGCCGGCGTACGTCGCGAGGGAATCGTCGGCTGGCTCCGTGCCGGGCGCGATGGGATGAGGAAGAGGAGCGTCGCGATCGAGGCGCCGCGCCGGCGCGCCGGCGACTACGACCTCTTGTTCGTCGGGTCGCCCGTCTGGGGATGGAATCTCGCCCCCGCGATCCGCAGCTACCTCGAAGCGGCCGATGTAGGGTCGCGACGGATCGCCTTCTTCTGCACGATGAGCGGGAGCGGAGCGACAGGGACCTTTGCGTCGATGCGGTCGCTGGTCCCTGGGGCAAACGTCGTCGGCGAGCTGGCGGTCCTCGAGCGGGAGCTTGGCGATCCCGCCGCCCTGCGGGATCGCGTCGCAGACTGGGTCGCTGACGTGTCCCGCGCGGCCGGCACGTGACGGGGGGCGCCTTGCAGAGATGTGAGGGCTCGGGGACGCTCGCAATCGGGCTGGCGGTCGCCCTTCTTCTGGCTGCTTCCGGGCTGGCGTCGCCGGTCGTGACGCCGTTTCCGGAGTACGTGGCGGAGGAAGGCTCCACGTACGTGGCTGTGATCCCGCTCGACGACTGGGTGGAAGACCCGACGGCGCCCGACGAGGACCTCGTGTGGAACTATCCGAGGGGCACGACGCTTCGGCTCGGACTGACGCCCGACCGCCACCTGGTCGTGCGCCCGCCGAACGCTGACTGGCAGGGAACCGAGACGGTCACGCTCACGGTCTGCAATCCCGTCGGAGAGTGCGCGTCCCAGGATGTCGTGTTCCGCGTCGACAACACGCCGGACGACCCCGTCATCGAGTGGATCCCCGACCGGGTCGCCGGAGAGGGGAAGCCGTTCCCTGATGTGGATTTGCGCTACTTCGGATGGGACCCTGACGGCGACGACCTGACGTGGAACGTCCGCGGTGGGGCTGTAGTCACCGCGGCCGTTGCCGACGGTGTGCTGCACGTCGAGGCTCCCGACGGGTGGATCGGTCGCGATCCAATCACGCTTGAGCTCACCGACTCGACCGGCCGCACGACAAGCCGGACCGTGGACTGCGTCGTGGCGAAGGGCGCCCCGGTCGCGATCACGTCTCTTGGAGTCGAGGGAATCCTGATCGAGTGCGGCGCCACGCGGATCTTGATCGACGCCTTGGTGCGGAGCGCCCTCCCGCTTTCGACGAGCGAGCGCGAGCGCCTGCAGGGAGCAGCTCCGCCGTACGATGCAGTGTCCCTGGCCCTCGTCACGCACCCCCACTACGACCACTTCGACGCAGGGTACACGGCGCGGTTCCTTCTGCACTCGCCCGGAACCCGGTTGATCGGACTGTCCGGAGCCGTGGATGCGCTCCGCCAGGAAGCGCGATGGGAGGACCTTGCGGCGCGGGTTGTCGAGATCCCGTTCTCTCCCGGGGAGCAGACCGAGATGCACTTCGGCGACGTCCGCGTTGCGGCGATTCACCTCGAGCACTCCGGACTGGGCAACGTCCCGAACCTTGGCTACCTCATCGACGTCGGAGGAACTCGGATCCTTCACCTTGGGGACGCGACGGACAGCCTCCCTGGTTCCGCCCTCGCGGCTGCGTTTGGCTGGCCGGCGCTCGGCATCGACGTGCTCCTGGCCTCGGGGCGATGGGTCACGGGGGGAGCGGAGGAGTCGCTGGCCGCGGAGGCCGTGGCGCCTCGCTTCGCCATCCCTATCCACGTTGCGGGGGCCTGCCCCCTGTCGAGGTCGTGGTACGACGTCGGGGACGCGGCGTTGGTGCTTCTCTGCGCGAAGGGCTCGTCGTGGATCGTCCCGCCGCGGGGCGGTTCGTGACGTGGGCTAGAGGGGCTCGTCTGCCGGGGCAGGCTGTGGCTTCGACGGCGCCCGCCGAGCGAACAGCGCCGTGGCCGACGGAACGAAGACCAGGCTGAAGAAGAGGGAGAAGCCGAGGCCAAGAAGTGCCGACATGCCCAGGAACCGCAGGCCGGGCGTTCGTGCCATGAGGAGCGTCGCAAACACCAGCATCGTGGTGAGAAGCGACGTCACGATGGCGACCACGGACGCGGCGCCGGCGCGCACCATGGCTCCGTCCGGGTTCGTCTCCCGCTCCTCGTCGTAGCGGAAGAGGAGGGTGACGCCGCTCTCGATGCCGAGACCGATGAGAAGCGGCGAGATCGTGATGTTGACGAAGTTGAAGTTGACACCGAGCAGGCGCATGCCCGCGAGCATCCACACGTAGGACAAGGCGATCGGCGACAGGGCGAGCAGCGTGCGCGGCAGCGTGCGGAAGGAACGCCACACGGACGCCGTGATCAACAGGAGGGCGAGCGCCGTCGAGACGTAGAAGTCACGCTTCATGGCCTGCTCGAGGTCGCGAACCACGAGGGGGACGCCGAAGTAGTCGGACGAAACCGACGCGGCAAACCGGTCGAAGTCCCGTAGGTTCGAGCCCGCGTAGAGCGCCGGCGACATCCGTGCGCGGACGATGTACCGCCCGTCCTGGGTGAGGTATCGGGTCGACAGCTCGGCGGGCAGGCTGCGAATGATGTCGCGCAGCAGCGTCTCGGCCGGAGGGAGGTCGCGGACCTCGGCCAATCGCTTGTCGAGGGACCGGACGGCGGCCTCGAGATCCCGGACCTTGGTCTGCGCGTCGTCGGAGAGCACGTTCAGTTGGCGCCGGATCTCGAGGAGCTGGTTCTGCGCGGTCGCCGCGTCCAGACCGAGGTCGACCCATCCGTTCGACGTTGCTGCGTACTCCACGAGCGACAATCGCGTGAGGAGCATCCGCATCTCGCCGAGCACGGCGTTCCGGTTCGAGAGGACGCGGTCGAACGCCGCCAGCTGGTCCGCGTACCCGGAGAGACGGAGCTCGCGCAGGGCCGCCTGCTGCTCGGCCAGGTTCGCCGGAAGGTAATCCTGGGGCGCGTCGACGGAGAGGATGAGCCGGTTGTCCCTAAGTTTCTTCACCAGGTCGGCCATGTCAGCCTCTGTCCTGGCGAAGAAGAGGAAGTTCGTGCCAAGGTTCGCGCTGTCGCCGCCGAGGTCGAACGACCCGAGGATCGCGCTGAGAGCCGCCTGGCTGGGCGTCTTGGGAACGAGGTCGTTCGACGAGAACTGGAACCGCACCCCGGTCGCGAGGTACACGGCAGCGCCCGTCAGCACGAGAAGGAGCGTGACGATGACCGCTGCGCCGACAGGGCGCGTGATCCCCCGGAAGAACGCGGCGAAGTGCGGGAGCTGGGCGGAGCGACGCTCGCGGCGGCGCTTCCGTCCGCGCAGAAGGCGGCTTGCCGTAAGCAGGGTCGGAATCAGGATGACGGCACAAAGGAACGCCAGCGCGACGCCGACGCTGGCGATGATCCCCATCTCGAACAGCGCCCGCGACCTCGCCGTGAGCAGACTCAGGAACACGAGCACGATTGTCCCGGCGCCGAGGAAGATGGCCGCACCCTTGCGGGTCAGCATCGTGTAGATGGCGCGAGTGAACGAAGCGCGGCGCATTCGCTCTTCGGTGAAGCGCGAGATCAGGTGGATTGAGAAGTCGTCGCCCATCCCGAGGATCAGCGAGGGGACGAAGGTCGTCAGCAGGTTGAATCCCCCGAGTCCGGCCTTGGTCCACGCCGACGTGAGAAGCAGAGCAAGCAAGAGTGGAACCGACGCGACAAGGCTGTAGAGGATCGAGCCAAAGGAGATGAGGAACACCAGAACGACCCCGATGGCGGTGATCAGTTCCGTGCGCTTCATGTCCGCGTTCACGTACTCCTCGGTCTCGGCCATGATCATGTAGGCGCCGGTCGCCCCGACCGTCACGCCAAGGCCGTCGAGGTCGACCTTCTCAAGATCGCGGAAGACGTCGTCGCGGACCTCTTGGCAGTACGCGACGCTCACCTGCGCCGACTGGCGTGGCTTCGCGCTCACGAGAAGGCTCGTCCGGTCGCGCGAGTAGAGTGCCTGTCCGACGCGTGCGACCCGCTCCTGGGGTGCGAACAGGTCGGCGATTTGGTTCACCGCATCCGTCACGGCGGGGAACGTGCTGATGCTGCCAAGGCCGTAGAGAACCGCCTCGTTCAGCGCGACGAAGTCGGCGAGACTCGGGATCTGGCCGCCGTCTGAGACGGAGAGCCCGGACGTCGCCGCGTCATCCACCAGCTTTCCGACGGCGCGGTAGGTGGAGACGAGGTCCGCGTCGGCCGGGAAACCGGTCTGAGCCTGGCCGAGCGACGCCCGCGCGAGGTCGATGCTCGACTGCATGGAAGCCAGTCTGTCTCGATCCAGCTGGTAGAGGAGGACGTACTGGTCGGGGATCTCGGGGCTCGGCTCGACCATGTACGTGACCGTCTCGATCTCAGGATCCGGCCGCAACGCCGCGGCGACCGCCTCGGCGGCGCGCAGGAGCGCAGCCTGCCGTTCGGCATCGGCCATGCCGTCGGGGTCGCGGAGCGAGACGAGGAGAACGACGGAATCGGACGTCGACAGGTAGACCTGGTTTTCCTCGTACTCGAGGATGAGCGGGTCGTTGCGCGGCAGGAGTTCGAAGTAGGAGCTGCGAAGCGGGACGTTGAGGGTGTAGACGTACGCCAGCACGGCCACAACGGCGGCGCCCAGGAAGACCCACCAGGTTCTGTATCGCACGAGGTAGAAGAGAAACCGCCACACCTCATGCTTCCGCTTCTTCACATCCGTCTTCTCTTTGCTGTCCATGTCTCCGAACAAGTCGCCCGGCGCGCACCGCCGGGGCCGACCTCCAAGTGTGCGGCTTTTCGCCGGGTTTGTGTAGGGCATCGGGGGCCGGCGCGGGCGACACCCCGCTAGCCGCGTGGCAGGAACTGTCTAGGAAGGCGGCGTGCTTCGCACGACTCCAACGAAGGCTGCGGGGACCCCGGAAGCGAGGTCCCCGCGACTCGTGAGGCGCTGGAGGCTGGATTACGGACCGACGTGAATCTGGAAGCCGAAGAAGAACCCCATCAGCAATCCGCACGGATTGTAGACGGGTGGGCACGGGTTCTGGACTGGCAGGCAAGGGTTGTAGTACGCCGGTGGCTGCGGCAGGGGCGGCGTCGGGCTCACCGGTGGGCAGTAGTAGACCGGCGGCGTCGGAGAGGTCGGAGGGCAGTAGTAGCTCACCATCGGCGGGTACGCCAACGGAGGCGTCGGGCTCACCGGCGGGCAGTAGCTCGTGATGGGAGCGGGCGTCGGTGTCGGCGTCGCGCAACCGCAGGAGGTCGCCTGGGTCTTGGCGGCCACCGTAAACGAGCACCACGCCGTCACCCACTGCGGCCCGCACGTGGCAGCCGCAGGGAGCGCGTTGATCTGGGCCTGAATCAGGCTGACCGCCTCGTTCGGGTTCGCGCCGACGAGCGGGTACGGATCCGACGAGCTTGGATCCGGCAAGGCAAGCGGGGAAAGGCTCGCGACGATCTGAACGTGCTGGATTCCCGCAGGCGCCTCGGCGAGGAACTGGTAGAGCCCCTCGGGCAAGGAGTGGACCCCCGCGGACGCGAAGTTCGACGCCGAGTAGCCGTTCGGAAAGAGCATCTGAACCTTTCCGTCCGTGCCGATGTCGAAGAGGTAGATGTAGGAAGGGCGGTTCACGGAGAAGTGGATCGCGAACGCGTCACCCTCTGTGTACGCCGGCCGATCCATCCAAAGTTGCACGGCAAGCGGCTCCTCAACCGGGGCGGGGCTAAGCCCGAGCGGGCTTTGCGCAACGGCGAGGAACGAAAGACCCACAAGGAAAGCAATCCCCAAGAGCGCCGTCTGTCGAACGCCACCTCGCATGGAAACCACCTCGCGATATCTACACGCAAGGCGAGCGGGAGGTTTCACCCTTGCGCGCGGAGCGAGCTCATTTCGTTGGGTCTGACGAATCTGCAGAGTTCATTGAGTTCATTGGGCTCGGGGAGTTGCGGAGCGCTGAAACGCGGCGGGAGTACTCGGCCCGAGGAACTCCACGAACCCGACGAACTACCTCTCCAAACCGCGAACCGCGCACTCGACGAACCCGACGAACTCAAAGAACCCAATGAGCCCAACGAACCGGATCTGCCAAGCCCAACCAACCCAACTCGCCATTGACAACCTCGACGGGCTGGCCTTAGTCTGGTCGGCGGCAGGCGATGGAGGTGCGGCGTGAGGAGCAAGTGGGCGTTTCGTCTGGTGGTTCTCGGTATGTTCTGTGTGGGTCTCTTGGCGCCCGCCGGGTGTGAGTGGTTCCGGGCCTCCCCGACGGCGGATTTCGAGTTCACTCCGGCCAGCGAGGACGGAGGAACCCCTCTTCGGGTCGACTTCCGGGCGATCGTCGAGGACGGCGCCGTTGCCTACGACTGGGACTTCGGAGACGGCGCCACGTCGACGGAAGCGGCTCCGTCGCACATCTACTACACGGAGGGGACGTACGGAGTCCTCTTGACCGTCCACTACGAGGACGGCACGGTCGCGGTCGTGCAGAAACCTCACTGCATCACGGTGCGCGAGGTCATGCACGACCTCATCCCGGATCAGCTCTACTGGCTGGACATCAACGCGGGCAGGATCCACCGCGCCGATCTCGGAAGCACCTCGGAGACGACGGTGATCACCGGGATCTCCGCCGGCCGGGGGTTGGCCGCCGGCCCCGATGGGATCTATTGGACGGATGGGAAGACGGTTCGCACGGCGGGGCGCGGCGGCACGTCGGCGAAGACCCTGTACACGAGCGCCGGAACGGCCACGAGTCTCTGCGTGGACACCACACAGAACTACCTCTTCTGGACGGTTCTTCCGCCGAAGTACGGCAACGGAGGGATCATGCGGCTCTCGCTTGCCGCCGGCGCCACCCCGCTTGAGTGGGCGTGGAGCTGGACCTCCGGGACGTCCGTTCCGCAGCTGCTCGCCATCGACGCGGCGTCCTTCCGCCTCTACTACTACGCGATGTTCCACGTGGCAAGCGGCGGCGGAATCGTGATTCCACAGTCCCCCCCGGCGCCGACGGACGACCCGATCCCGGCCTACATCGGCTTGTCGGCGACGATGAAGAACTCGTTCTACGAGAACATCGTGGCCGGAAACCTCGGCCGCGCGGGCGGCATGGCAGTCGACGCCGGCATCGCCGGCGGTGCGCGGTACGTCTACTACACGAGCCCGGAGTGGAACCGGGTGGAGCGGATGAACATCGAGACGACACAGATCGCGTGGCTGATCAACGACGCGCCCATGGCGAAGGGCATCGCGCTCGACACGTCGAACGGATACCTCTACTGGTCTGACGTCGACGGCATCCACCGGATGAACCTCACGACAAGAGCGCGCGAGCTCCTCTTCCCGGGTGTCACGGCCGACGCGCTCGCGATCGGGTAGTTGCGAGAGGCCCAGGTCTTGTCGCGCGGGCGGCGAAGAGCCGCCCGCGCTTGTGTCATCGGCTATCGAGACACGGGGCGGGCGAAGTACGGACTCGAGTAGACGACGCGTTCGATCTCCGCGCGAAACGCCGGAGAGTCCGGGAACGGGTAGTAGCGGGCGAGCGCGTCCCACGCCTCCGCGATCCGACCGGCGTACAGGTAGTCGAGAACGAGGGGCAGGACGCTGCACTTCGACGTCCCGTCCCACTCCCCGAGGACGCTCCCCATCGCGCCCTGTTCAGCGAGTGCAAGATCTCGACCGATGGCGTCGTCGAGGACCGCCGGGAAGGCGAACGTCGCCGGCACGTACGCGAAGGCCTGCGGATCGAAGCGCAGAATCACGGGAACGGTCGGTGACGCGGCGAAGCAGCAGTAGGCGTACGCGAACGAATCGTCGGCCGTCCGGTACTCGAGGATGCCGTCTCCTTCGAGATCCTCGAAGACCCCGCCGCTGTTTCCGCCCGGCGGGGACGGGAACCCGATGCGTCGGAGCGGCGGACCGAGGTCGTACGCCGCAACGTCGAAACAGCAGTGTGCTCCGCCGGAGTAGAGGGTGACGATCGCGTCCGGGGTCCCGTTGCCGTTGATGTCCGTTCCCGTGTGCTCGTCAAACCCCGTTGCCCACTCGTGCGAGACAAGGATCGCCCCGCCGCGGTCGATCGTCACCCACCGCGTGTACGAAGGAAGATCAGCGATCGGGCTTGCCCAAACCCGCAGAACGTACGGGCCGATCGCTGCCGTCCGTTCGACGAAGCAGTACGGCGGCGGCGGCTCGCTCGCGGCTCCGACCAGCCAGACTGCGAGGACAACCCCAGCAACGGCGAGGGCGAAGGAGATCCATCGGCGCGTCATGTCGCCCAATCGTCGCACCATCCTTCGCTCCGCAGCCGCGCGGACGTGCTCCGTCCCCCGCCCCCTCGACCCCACGCTGATCGGGCCGTCTGTCCACTGTCCGTGGTTCACACTGCGCACCGGCCTCTCCCCGGGACGTCGCAGACAAGGCCGCGGTGCGCTCTCGCGCGAGGACCGAGCGCATAGACGCTGCACACCCAGCGTGGTTCGTTGGACTGCCAACTGCCAACTACGCACCCCGCACCCACGTCTCCCACAAGCCATACGCCACAAGCCACCCCACGCTGCTACACTCACTCCATGAAACTCCGCGCCGTCCTGCTCGTTCTGCCGCTCTTCCTCTCGGGGTGCCTCTTCTCCGCAAACCAACCCGTCCTTGGTCCGTCTGGAGACTCCGCCCTCTTCCTTGCCGATGACGGAACGTACTCGCTCTTCGCCGAGGCAGGAACGCTCCGGATCCTCAAGGGAAACGAGTTCATCTCCATTCCGGCTGCGACGCTTTCCGGCCCCGGGGGTGTTCTCGACTGGGCGCTCGATGGGACTCGGATCCTCTACTCAACGCTCGAGGAGGGAGTCGACTTCGGCGCGTACACGTGGCTCCTCTGCCGCGTCGACGTGTCGGCCGACGCCGTGACGGACGTCGTTCTGCAATCCGACGCTGCGATCGCCCGAGCTGCTTTCGCCGCTGATGGCGGCATCCTCGTCCTCCGCGCCGCGGAGGAGTCGTTCGGCCTTCTCGAACGCCTCGACCCGGCGACCGGCGTCCTCGAGCGGGTGGCCGACGACGTCATCGGATTTCGTCTCGGCGTCGATCGTGAGACCCTGACTCTCGTCGTCGGTGAGAAGGTCGGAAGCCTCGCCCGCGCCCATGTGGTCCGAGTCGCAGCGGGAACTGGTGAACGACTAGAGCTCGCGTCGTTTCTGTTGAACGAGCAGACCCTCTCCGCGTACTCGCTCTTGCCCCACGGCTTCCTCTGGGACGTCGACCCCAGCGGCCGCTTCGTCGCCCTCTCCGTCTACGATCAGGTCCTCGTCAGCCCAGCGTACGAGGACGAAGTGACGGCCCTCTACCTGATCGACACGCAGGAGGCGACGAGCCTGCGCCTTACGCGGATGGGGATCGCTCCGAGCTTCTCGCCCGACGGCAGCTCCCTCCTCTACCTCACGTCCAGCGACGGCGCGCTAAGCTACGCCGCCGTCCGAGAGATCGCGACCGGGGCCACGGCACGTGTCGTCGGAAGCAACGGCGCCGTCGCGTGTTCGTGGCTTGGGCCCAGGGCCCTCGCTCTTGCCTTCGAAGCCGGCAACGACCGCTACCGCCTCATCCGCGTCGATCTCGAGACGGGAGAAGCGACGGTTCTCGCGGAATAGGAGCGGTTCGTCGAGTTCCTCGGGTTCCGAGCGACACCGCACCGCCCGATCTCGCCAATCGGCCGGACCCAACGAACTCAACGAACCCTACGAACTCCGACGTCCGTCCGGTACCATTCCGAGGGGGTGACTCATGGAGCGAATCGCCGAGATCCTGCGGCGGCATTGGGGGTACAGCGACCTCCGCCCCCTCCAGCGCGAGGCGATGGCCTCGGTCCTCCGCGGCCGCGACTCGCTCGTCGTCCTCCCCACCGGCGGCGGCAAATCCCTGTGCTTCCAGGCTCCCGCGCTCGCCCTGCCCGGGCTCGCCGTCGTCGTTTCGCCGCTCATCTCGCTCATGAAGGATCAGGTCGACGCCCTCACCGACTCCGGCGTCGCCGCCGCCCGGCTCGACAGCTCTCAGACCGCCGACGAGCAGTCGGAGGTTGTCGCCGCGATTCGTCGGGGAGAGCTGAAGATCCTCTACGTGTCGCCCGAACGGCTCCTGATGAACGGCTTCGCCCGCTTCCTTGGCGCGCAGAAGCTCTCGCTCATTGCGGTCGACGAGGCTCACTGCGTAAGCATGTGGGGTCACGACTTCCGCCCCGAGTACCGCCAGCTCGGAGAACTGCGCCAGGCGTTCCCTCGCGTCGCGATCCATGCGTACACGGCCACCGCGACCCGGCAGGTGCGCGACGACATCGTCGAGCAGCTGCGCCTCCGAGCCCCCGAAGTCCTCGTCGGCTCGTTCGACCGACCGAACCTCCTCTACTCCGTTGAGTCGCGTGCCGACGACGGGCTGCGGCAGATCCGCGCCGTGCTCGACCGCCACGCGGGCGAGTCGTCGATCGTCTACTGCATCCGACGCGCCGACGTCGACGCCGTGGCCGAGAAGCTCACGGGGGCGGGCTACCGCGCCGCGGCGTACCACGCCGGCCTCAGCGACGAGGCGCGCCGCAACGCCCAGGATGCCTTCATCAGCGAGGAGGCCGACGTCATCGTCGCCACCGTCGCGTTCGGCATGGGGATCGACAAGTCGAACGTGCGTGCCGTGATCCACGCCGGCATGCCGAAATCCCTCGAGCACTACCAGCAGGAGAGCGGCCGCGCCGGGCGCGACGGCCTCGACGCGGAGTGCGTGCTTCTCTACGGACCCGGCGACTACGGCGTCTGGAAGTACATCATCGAGCAGTCCGAGTCCGAGGAAGCGAAGCGGATCGCGATGGCGAAGCTGGGCGACATCGTCGCCTATGCGACCGGCGCCGTGTGCCGGCACCGCGCGCTCCTCCACTACTTCGGCCAGGAGCTGGAGGGTGGAAACTGCAACGCGTGCGACGTCTGCTTCGGCGACCTGGAGCTTGTCGATGACGCCCTCGTCCTCGCGCAGAAGATCCTCTCCTGCGTGCACCGGCTCGAAGAACGCTACGGCGGCGACTACACCGCCGCCGTCCTCACCGGCTCGCGTGAGGAGCGAATCCTCACGAGCGGCCACGACGCTTTGTCCACCTACGGCCTGCTCGCCGACGAGCCGAAGAAGCGGGTGCGAGACTGGATCGAGCAGCTAGCCGGGCAGGGGTATCTCTCCAAAGAGGGCGAGTACAACCTCCTCACGATCACCCCGAGCGGCCGGCGGGTCTTGCGGGGCGAGGAAACCCCGCGGCTCCTCAAGCCCGCGGCTGGCGCCGTGCGAGCCGCGACCGCCGGAGCCGACTCGTGGGAGGGCGTCGATCGCGGCCTGTTCGACACTCTTCGCGTGCTGCGTCGGGGGATCGCCGAAGAGAAGAAGGTGCCGGCCTACATCGTGTTCGGCGACGCCGCGCTGCGCGACATGGCTCGTCGCCGCCCGACGACGGTCGAGGGCTTCCTCCAGGTGAGCGGCGTCGGCGAGGCCAAGGCCCGCCAGTACGGCGAGGCGTTCGTCGCGGCGATTCGCGAGTTCTGCCGGAACCGCGAGCTCGAGACGGACGTCGATCCCGACATCAAGGCCGTTCCCAAGCCGACAAGGAAGGGCTCCAAGGCGCGGGCCACCGTCGACCTCGCGCGACCGATGGTCTACGAGCGATTCGACCGCGGCCAGTCGCTCGATGCTGTCGTCGACGGCATCGGCAAGTCGCCCGACGCCGTCCTCGAGTACCTCCTCGGCTACCTGCGAGAGAAGAAGCTCGCATCGCCCGAGCCGTGGGTCGACGCGGCAACCTTCGACCGCATCAGCGAAGTCGCCCGCGTCACCGGCACCGCCCGTCCCATCAACATCCTCCGCCAGCTGAACGGCCTCGTCACCTACGATCAGGTCAAGATCGCGATCGTGTGCATCGAAAACGGCGAGTAGCGGGCGACGGACGCAGTGCGGAGTTCGCAGTGCGGAGTTCACAGTTCGCGATCACACCATGCGGCGAGTCCGGACTTGGGCGCCGGTTTCGCAGCCTCCGCGGTCAACTGCGCACCGCGAACTGCGAACCCCGGACCTTGGATTCCGTCTTCGCGATGCAGCGTAGATCATACCCTAGACTACAAGACAAAGAGGGCATATACTGCAGAGACTCGTGCACCGGGAGCGATGTCGCAGGGAGGGAACAATGCTGCAGCGCCTATCGGAGGAGTCCATTCTGCTTCCGATTGCCGAAGTGCGGGGCATCAAGGTCATCTTGGATAGCGATCTCGCCGATCTACTCGGCGCGACCACGCAGGCTCTGAACCAAGCGGTCAAGCGCAACCCGGAACGCTTCCCGGCGGAATTCGTGTTCCAGCTGACGCCGCGTGAGTTCGCGGGCTTGAGGTCGCGGTCTGCGACCTCAGACAGGGGTGGCCGGCGCCGCCTGCCGTTTGCGTTCACGGAACACGGAGTCCTCATGGCCGCAACCGTCCTCAACTCACCCCAGGCCATCGGAATGAGCGTCTTTGTCGTCAGGGCGTTCATCCGCCTGAGGAGCATCTATGCCTCGCACATCGAGCTCACCCGGCGACTGGATGAGCTCGACGTCAGGGTTGGTGCCCAGGACGAGTCCATTCGGGCCATCGTGGAGGCGATCCGCCGACTGATGTTTCCCGATGCGCCGCCCAAGGCGCTTGTCGGGCTCTGCACACTGGAAAGGTGGTCGGGACGTGAACGGCCGGAGTAGATCGGGCCGCCGTTCGGTGGGTTCATGGGGTTCTCTGGGTTCGTGAAATCCGCGATGAGGAGTCCGGTCCCAGCTGCGAGCACGCACAGA
>JAQTNX010000046.1 GCA_028713635.1 Candidatus Bipolaricaulis sp. | reverse complement strand
AGCGTCGAGGGAGCACTTCCCCGCCGCCATCGAGAGGTTGAGAGTGAAGTGGTCGTTCCCGTTCAGGAACTCGAAGATGCGGGCGACGGCGTCGCCGGTCTCGGAGAGGCGGGCGAGGTGCGGAGCCAGTTCGCGAATGAAGAGGGACGTCGCGGCGCGGTTGCGGTTGTGGCCTTCGTCGCCCATCTGGAGCGCCTGGGCGATGAGGGTTCGCAGATCGAGCGGCCCGCGCCTCCGCAGCGCCTTGGCGAGGATCGGTGCAAGGACGTCGCGCATCCACACGAGGCGGTCGATGACCTCGTCGGAGTACGCGCCGTAGCGAAGCACCTTGCCGAGACCCTCGTTGAGGGTCGCGAAGGCGCGATTGCCGAAGGCGACGTTCTCGACGATCCAGACGGGCATCGTCGCCGTGATGACGCCGGCCATCGGCCCGACGGCCTGGTGGTGGTGACACGGGTCGAAGCGAATTCCGCCTGACGCGGCGAGGCGTTCGGCTTCCCCTGGAGACGCGGCGAGGCCTTCGTAGAGGAGGCCTCCGATGACGGCGCCGCGCATGGGGCCGCACATGAGCTCCCACATCACGGGAGGTCCGGCGTGGAGGACGGTGTCCGGCGTCATCCCCGGGATGACGTCCTGGGCGACGCCGATCCCGATCAGCGTGGGCTGTGCGGCGAGGAGCCGCTCCATGGCAGTCCGATTGGCGCGCTCGACCTCGGCGACCCAGGCGTCACCGCTCTCGGCGCGCAGCCCGTCGAGAAGGCGCGTCAGCTCGGAATCGCCGCCCGCCGGGGGCCGCCAATCGACGTCGACGACGGGGCAGCCGGCGGCCCGCAGCGCCTCGGCGAACGAGGCAAGCCCCAGGTTCGCGACGCGCAGCTCGCCTGCGAAGAAGCTGCGGATCCGCTCGCTCGTTCGGTGCTTCATTGGGAGCCTCCCTGGACGATCTCGGCCGCACATCGCGCGGCGAGGGCGTTGGTCTCCGCGACGACGATCCCAGCGTTCTCGAGGGTTCTTCGCTGCGCGCCGTAGTCTTGTGGATCGCGGCGGGTGCCCGTGACGGAGGCGACGACGAGGAGCTGCCGCTTCGCCTTGCGAGCCGTGGCGAGGGCCTCGGTCGCCGCGTTGGCGAGGCTCCGAGCAGGGTCGCGGTGCGCGCCGTAGCCGATGACGCAGTCGACGAGGACGACGGCGACGGACGGATCGGCGCCCGCGGCGGCCACGTAGCGGTCGCGGAGGTCGGGCTCGATCATCGGGTGAGGCCGTCCTACGGTGAACGCGTCGCCGCCGAGGTCCCACAAGACGTGGCCGTCTGCGGCGGTGCCGCCTACGGCGGTGCCGCCGGCCGTGGCCGCTTCGGCGCCGACCTGGAAACGCTTGTCCGCGGCGACGTTCGAGCGAACCTCAAGCCCGGCGGCGCGGAGGATGCCCCACACCTCCTGGCAGAGCGTCCCGCCGCAGAAAAGGCCGCGGATCGAGCGCTGTTCCGGCGGAAACGCGACGGGGGACAGCTTCGGCAGGCGTGGCTCCTCCGAGAGGTCGACGCCGGCCAGCCGACAGGCGTCGCGAGCCGCCTCATCGAGGGTCGCCGCGAACGAAAGGTTCTCCTCGGCCCTGCGGGGCGGCGCCGCGACGAACTGAACGACCGCCGGCTTGCCCGCGTTGCGCAGGCGAGCGAGGACGAGGTCAGCGACGGCCGGGCTCGGGGACTTCGACACGACGACGAGAACCGCGGTGTCGGGATCGTCGGTCAGGGCATCGATCGCCGCGAGGGTCGATCGCGCGGCCACGGGCTCCGAGAGGTCTCGCCCGCCGGTGCCGATCGCCTGGGAGACGCCACCCCCGAGCCGATCGACGAGCGAGGAGATCTCCTGGATGCCGGTACCCGAAGCCCCGGCGATGCCGATCGAGCCGCGGCGGACGACGTTGGCGAACCCGACGGGGACGCCGTTCAGGATGGCGGTGCCGCAGTCGGGACCCATGAGGAGGAGACCGCGGCCCGTCGCCTCGTCCTTGAGTGCGATCTCGTCATCGATGGAGACGTTGTCGGAGAAGAGCATGACGTGGAGTCCGCGGCGGAGCGACCGGTACGCCTCACGGGCCGCGTACACGCCGGGGACGGAGATGAGGGCGAGGTTGATCGCGGGATCGACGGTGACGGCCTCGGCGAGCGTCGTCGGTCGAGCGACGGCCGCGGAAGCGGGACCTTGAGACCCCACGAGCAGTTCCGCAAGACGACTTCTCGCCTCCGCTAGCGCGTCTCCGGACGCCGCGTCGACCGCGATCACGAGGTCGGTGGGGGAGGGGCGCTGCGCGGACCGATCGAGGACGAAGCCGACGCGCTCGAGGGTCTCGAGGTTGGCCGGCGTCCCCATCGCGACGACGGCCTTTGCGACCCCCGGAAGGTCCTCGAGCTCCCGGCTGATCCGCAGGAGGAAGACGGAGTCGAAGTAGCGGTTCTTCTCAACGAGGACTTCTCTCACGGCTTCGTGCCTTTCTCGGCGAGCCGAGCGATGACGTGCTCGGGGGAGAGCGGGAGGGACGCGAACTCGATGCCGAGCGCATCGTAGAGCGCGTTTCCAATCGCCGAGGGGACCGAGATCATCGGGTGTTCGGCGACGCCGCGGGCGCCGTACGGTCCGTCCGGCTGAGGGTTCTCGAGGAGGATGGGCACCATCTCGCGCGGCAGGTCCTTGGCCGTCGGGATCTTGTAGTCGACGAAGCTCGGGTTCTTCAGGCGTCCTTCCTTGTCGAATCGGAACCCCTCCCACAGGGCCGAGCCGATGCCCTGCACGACGCCGCCGATCACCTGCCCGCGGGCAAGCCCCGCGTTCAGCACCTTCCCAGCGTCGACGGCGCTTGCGATCCGCAGGATCTCGATCTCGCCGGTCTCCGTGTCCACTTCGACCTCGACGCCGTGAGCGCCGTAGGTCCAGAACTGCGCGGGACGGCCCTGGCCGGTGTCGGGAGCGAGGTGCGTCAGGCCGCGGGCGATGAACCGGCCGTGCCCGATCACCGGCCCGCCGATCGCGTTCCCGTTCGGGTACACGTACCCGAGCGCCAGGGACCTGTAGGGGATCGCGCGCTCCGGTTCGCCATCCGGGTAGGCGGACGCGTTCTCGCAGACGATCTTCTCGGGCGCGACGCCGAAGACCTGCGCCGCGGCGAAGCGAAGCTGGCGCAGGCAGTCGGCGGCGGCCTCGATCACCGCGTGTCCTCCCATGTACGAGAACCGGCTCGCCACGGTCTGCCAGTCGTAGGGCGTGAAGGCGGTGTCGCAGTCGGAGTTGATGTGCACGGCATCGATGGGAAGACGCAGTTCCTCGGCCGCGATCTGGCGGAGGACGGTGTACGTCCCCTGTCCGTAATCCACGCCGGAGACGAGGATGTCGGCCGCGCCATCCTCGTCGAGCTTGATGATGGCGGAGCAGGACGTCGAGGTCGGCATCGCCGGTGCTTTGTGAAGCATCGCGATCCCCTTGCCGCGGCGCTTGGTCGATGACGCGGGGGGAGTTGAGGGCGTGCCCCACTCGATGGCCTTCGCCACGGCGTCGAGACACTCAACCGGTTTGCCGTGCCCGGCCGTGAACGTCTCGCCGGTGATCGTCGTGTCTCCCACCGTGAGCAGGTTCCGGCGGCGGAACTCGGCGGGGTCGAGGCCGAGCTTCCGCGCCATCTGGTCGATCGCCCGCTCGATTCCCCACAGCACTTCGAGGTGGCCGAAGCCGCGGTACGCGGTGCCGTAGACCTTGTTCGTGTAGACGACGAACGAGTCGATCGAGCAGTTCGGAACGGCGTACGGTCCGGCGCCGGAGTACGCGGCGGCGCGGCCGACGTTGACGCCGTAGTCGGCGTACGCGCCGGCATCCCAGACGTAGGTGGCCTTGAGCGCCACGATCTTCCCTGCACGCGTCGCGCCGATCTCGATGGTCGAGTGGAGACCCTGGCGAGAGGGGAGGGTGTTGAATTCCTGCTCCCGCGTTGCGACGAACTTCACGGGCCGTCCGCCCGCGGCCTTCGACAGGACGTAGACGAGCGGCTCGAGGTTGAGGCCCGCCTTGCCGCCGAACCCGCCGCCCACGTACGGGACGTGGACGCGGATCGACGCGTGCGGAAGACCGAAGACGACGCTCATCAGGTGGCGAACCGTGTACGGCGACTGGCTCGACGTCCAGATCTCGACTCGCCCGTCAGGGAGGGCCTGTGCGATCGCGGCGTGCGTCTCCATCGGAACGTGCTGAACCGGCGGGTTGTCGAAGCGCGCCTCGAGCGTCACCTCGGCCGAAGCGATCGCGGCGTCGACGTCGCCCTTGCGGATCTTCTGGTGGTGGGCGACGTTCGTGTTCGACTTCGGGAAGAAGACCCCCTCTAGATGGGCGTAGGATTCGAGGTCCGGATGAACGAGGGGTGCTCCGCTCTTCATGGCGTCGCGCGGATCGAACACGGCGCGCGTCGGCTCGTACTCGACGCGGACCCGGCGGCAGGCCTCACGGGCGATGTCGAGCGTGTCGGCGGCCACAGCGACGACCGGCTCTCCCTGATACCGAACGACGTCTCGCGCGAGGATCCGTTTGTCGCGCATGTAGAGGCCGAGGCGGACGTCCAGGTTCGCGCCGGCCAGGATCGCCCGGACTCCGGGCAAGGCCGCGGCGTCTGCGACGTCGACTCGTGCGATGCGTGCCGACGCGTGCGGCGACGTCACGAGAGCCGCGTGGAGCATGCCGGGAAGCGCGAGGTCGTGGGCGTAGCGTGCGGAGCCCGTGACCTTCTCGACCGCGTCGCCGCGAGGCACCGACTTTCCGACGCAGCTCAGAGCGCGCGTCATGGCTCGCCTCCTGTCCCGGAGGCCGCGCGGATCGCAGCGAGGATCGCCTCGTAGCCGGTGCAGCGGCAGAGGTTTCCCGCGATCGCTTCGACGATCTCCTCGTCGCTTGGATGCGGAGACCGCAGCAAGAGGGCGCGCGCGGACATGATCATGCCCGGAGTGCAGAAGCCGCATTGCACGGCGCCGGCGTCGACGAACGCGCGCTGGAGCGCTGACAGCTCGCCGTCGGCCGCCTCCCCCTCGATCGTCCGGACGTCGAGGCCGTCGGCCTCGACGGCGAGAACGAGGCACGCGGTGACGGGCGTTCTGTCGAGGAGCACCGTGCACGCGCCGCACTCGCCGATGCCGCACCCCTCCTTGGCGCCCGTGAGGGCGAGGCGGTCGCGCAAGAACTCGAGAAGCGTCATCCCGGCCGGAACGGAGGCGCGTTCGGCGTGACCGTTGACGCGGAGCTCGATGTCGTGCATCAGATGCCACCTCCTCGTCCGGATACCACGTCGGCGAGAAGTCGGCGGAGAAGAACGGGGAGCACGGCGCGGCGGTAGGCGGCCGAGGCGCGGACGTCGTCGATCGGCGCCGTCGCCGCGGCGGCGGCGCGAAGGACCTCGTCAGCGAGCGCCTGAGGCGAGGTTCCCTTGGTGTCGAAGGGCTCGAGGAGGACGGGTGTGGGGGCGCAGCTCCCGACCGCGACGCGCAGGGTCGCGCGCGACGGCGCGTACGCGGCGGCGGCGTTCACGACGGCGAGGTCATGCCCGCGAATCCGCTGCTGCTTTCGAAACGCCGTGCGCAGTTCGCCGTCGAGCGGCGGCATCCGAACGTCGATCACCACGTCGCCGGGGACGAGGCACGTTCGCTTCGCGCCCGTGAACAGCGTTGCGACAGGTACAGCGCGGGTTCCCTTTGCATTCTGCACGGTGAGCTCCGCGTCGAGGACGAGAAGGATGGGCGCCATGTCGGCGGCCGGTGAGGCGTTGCACAGGTTCCCGGCGACGGTCGCCCGATTCCGGAGCTGGTACGTGGCGATCGACAACGCTGCGTCGGAGAGCCCCGCGTAGGCCTTCCGCAGCTCCCGGTTCTCGACCACCACGTTCAGCGGAACCGCGGCGCCGACGACGGTTTCGTCCGAGCGGGTCTTGAGCGCTTGGAGTTCGCCGAGTCGCTTCACGTCGACGAGGAGTGACGGCGAGCGGAAGCCGTTGCGCAGATCGACGAGGAGGTCGGTGCCGCCGGCGAGGACCGCGGCAGCGCGCCCGCCCTCTGCGAGGAGGCGGCACGCCTCGTCCACGGACTGCGGGCGGGCGTACTCGAATCGGCCTAGCACCGGAAAACTCCTTCCCTCTGGAACGCCATCTCGAAACACAGGACGGCGCGCTCCCCCCTAGGGAGTTCGACGCCGTCGGCTCGATGATCATAGGGTCGCGACGTCTGTCTGCCAAGCTGCATGACAGGGAGTGACGCCCCGGGCCACCCAGCGTGGGATCCGCAGGTCGTCGGCCGCTCGGCTACACGAGGAACGCGAACGCCGTCAGCTCTCCCGGCCGCAGGTACTCGATCTCGACGCGCGTGATGCGGAACAGGGCGAACTGAGGGTCGTCGCTGCCGGTCCAGAACTCCCGCAGGAAGGGGATCTCCTTCCCGATCGCCTCGCGGGTCGAGGGATCTGTGACCGGCGCGGCGAGCCCCGCGATCCGCAGGTAGCCGTTGCCGCACTCGGCGTCGAGGGGGAGACAGAACTCGACGTTCGGATTGCGGCGCATCTGGCGGGCCTTGGCGCTCCGCGTGCTCGTGGCAATCCAGAACTTCTGATCGATGTTCAGGAGCGTCACGGGGCGGACCCGCGGCTGCTCGGCTTCGGCCGTCGCGAGGTAGACACACTGGCTCGGCTTCAGGCGCCTCCAGACCTCTTCTTGGATCTCGGGGAGCGTGTTCGGCATTCCGTCCTCCTCTTTCGCTTCGAATCACTACGGTTTCCGGCTCGCACTCGGAGCGTCCGGGTAGGCCCTAGCGCCGACCGGTCCTCGAGTGGGTCGACGCCGGGGCGTCGAGGGCGTTCTCGGCGATGTTGAAGCCGTACTCGCGAATCCTGACCAAGCTGTCCATGACGATGCTGATGGCGGCTGCCGCGTCGGGCTGCTTGTCAGACGCGGTGCGGCGGGTGATTGAGAAGAGACGTTCCTCATTGGCGCGCTCGCCGAGCACCTGGTTGGCGAGTTCGATGTCCTGCCCGGAGAACGCGGCCACGGCGCGTTCGAGGATCGCCATCGAGGTCTTGGCGCGCGCCTCGATCTCGTGCCCGACGGCGGCAACGATCGGAGCCTCGAGGGCAATGGTGGCCTCGGAGATCTTCCCGGCGTGGTCGGCGACCCGTTCGAGCTGATGAGCCACGTCGTTGTAGTGGAAGAACTGCAGGCGCGAGAGGCCGAAGTCCTCCTCGAGCATCAGATCGCGGAGGAGAAGACTGAACTGGCGGGCGATCAGAAGCGAGAGCCGATCCACGTCGCTGTCACGCTCGATGACGTCGCGCGCAAGCTCCTGGTCGCGATGAGAGAAGGCCGACACGGCGTCGAACACCATCGCTCGGGTGATGTCGAAGACTCTACGCAGCGTCTTCTCGGCCGGGAAGTCGCGCACGTTCACGAGGGCGTGAAGAACGACGCGACTCTGGGACTCGTCGAAGATCTCGAGCCCAACGAGGGCTTGCGCCACTTCGCGAATCATCCGCCGCTGGTCTGATCCGATGCGCTCTCCGCGAACCTCGATGATGTCGAAGCCAACGATGTAGCGGGAGTAGATCTCGCGGAACACCCGGTCCGCATCCCAGTTCCCGAGTTCCACGACGCACTCGTTGCGCTCGGACAAGGCCTCGGGAACGAGGAGCAGTGCACCCGAGTCGTTGGGCATCAGCGTGACCACGGTTCCTGGTCCTATTCCGACACTCTCCGCCCACTCTTTGGGCAGAGTCACGAAGTACGTCGATCCCCCGGTCTTCTGGACCTTGCGCTGATACACGCCCGCCTCCTCAAGGGTACGGTCTCCAGTATGGATCTTAGGGCCTGATCTATAGAGAGACAAGCAGAGGCTATAGAGTCGGGCATCGGTCCGTGATCAGCTGGATGGCCGCGAGCGCCCTCTGAGCTGCTACGTGGCCGCCTTCGGTGCTGGGGGGATGACGCCGCTCTTCATCAGCACTCGCGTCTCGTCCTGCGCGTGCCGGATCTTCGTCTCGGCTTCGAGACGAAGTTCGGCCTTCGTCAGGGCGCGGCGCGCGATGCCCTGCTCGATCGCCTTCAGCCCGACGGCGACGGCCTCGTTGATGAACACCTCAGTCTCCATCATCGTTGGCACGATGTAGTCCTCGCGCAGCCCCTTCTCCTCGGCGGTTCCGGCGATGGCGTAGGCGGCGGCGATCGCCATCTCGTCGGTGATCGTCTTCGCAAACACGTCGAGCGTGCCGCGGAAGATCCCCGGGAAGCCGATCGAGTTGTTGACCTGGTTCGGGAAGTCGCTTCGACCGGTTCCTACGACGCGCAGCCCCGCGGCCTGGGCGTCCCATGGCCAGATCTCCGGGATTGGGTTGGCCATGAAGAAGCCGATTCCGTCCCGGTTCATGCGGGAGAGCCAATGCTGCTGGATCGTGTCCGGGCCGGGCTTGGTGAACGCGATGACCACGTCGGCGCCGTCGAGCGCCTCCGAGACCCCTCCTCGGACGCCGTCGCGGTTCGTCTCGCGCAGCATGGCCCCACGGTGCGGGAAGAGCTGCTCGAGGTCGTGGTCGCGCGTGAGGGTGGTCGAGGCGCCATCGACGAGCTCGACGACGCGGATGTTGCCGGCAGGGACGCCGGCCTTGATCAGGACGCGGACCGTGGCCGCGCCGGCCGCGCCGATCCCGAGTTGGGCGATCGTGACGCGGTCGAGGCTCTTCCCGACGACCTTGAGCGCGTTGATCAGGGCGGCCAGGGCGATCGACGCCGTGCCCTGCTGATCGTCATGCCAGACGGGGATATCGAGCTCTGCGCGGAGCCGGTCGAGGATCTCGAAGCACTTCGGAGTCGCGAAGTCTTCGAGGTTGATCCCCCCGAAGCCGGGGGCGATCCACTTTACGGCCTGGATGATCTCCTCGGGATCTTGGGTGTCGAGCATGATGGGGAACGCGCCGACTCCGCCCAGGTACTTGAACAGGAGTGCCTTCCCCTCCATGACGGGAAGCCCCGCCAGAGGACCGATGTTGCCGAGCCCGAGCACGCGGGAGCCGTCGGAGACTACGGCGACGGTGTTCGCCTTGTTCGTGTAGTCGAAGGCCCTGCTCGGATCGGCCTGAATCTCCTTGCACGGCGCGGCGACGCCCGGCGTGTACCAAACGCCGAGATCCTCGGCGCTCGTGACCGGGCACTTGAGGGCGATCTCGACCTTGCCGCGGTAGAACGCGTGCCACTCCGGCGCCAAGCGGCCGGGCCGCTTGGCCAGTTCGAGTCGCTCCTCGACGGTCAGCTGCTTGGTCCGCTTCGTCGCCACGGTGCTCTCCTTCCGGTTCCTGATGCTAGTGGCCCCGCCGTACCGCGGGTGTCAGATCGAACGGCACCCCGATGTCCTTGCCGACGGCCGTGAGCTGCTCGACCGCGGCCCGCAGGACGGGGACGCCCTCGAGGGCGCTCCGCTCGGCGCGCTCGAACTCCTTCTCGCCGTGGATGTACACCCGATCTTGTCCGGGAACCTTGGCGGCGTCCTTCATCTGGCGGATGAGGTCGTCCATTCCGTCCTGGAACAGCCCGACATCGCGGATCGCATCGACCCGAACGGCGAGGAAGAAGTGGCCGACGTTGGCGATCCCGTCGTCGGTCGGCCGGCCCACGCCCGGTCCGGACGCTGCTCCGGAGAGGACGCCGGTGAGGATGTCGACGAGAAGCGCCAAGCCGTAGCCCTTGTACCCGCGAAGGTAGTCGGGACCGCCCAAGGGCTGCAGTGCGCCCTTGTCGAGCACGGCATCGGGGTTTTCCGTCTGCTCGCCGCTCTTGGCGATCCCCCACCCGAGGGGAATCGGCTCCTTCGCCTTGCTGTGCACCTGGATCTTCCCCAGGGAGACGATGCTCGTCGCCATGTCGAGGACGAACGGCCGCTCCTTGCCCGCGGGGACGGCAACCGCGATGGGGTTCGTCCCCAGGATGCCGTCCCGGGAGTAGGTAGGCGCCACGAACGGCTGCGAGTTCGTCAGGGAGACGCCGATCATGTCGTGAGGCAGCGCCATCATGGCGTAGTACCCGGCAATGCCGAAGTGGTTGCTGTTGCGGACACTGACGAGGGCGAGCCCGGTCTCGGTCGCCTTCTCGATGCAGCGGAACATCGCGCGGTAGGCGACGGCCGGTCCCAGGCCGTTTCCTCCATCGAGAAGGAGGGTTGTCGGGGTCTCCTTCGCCACGCGGGTCGGTGACAACGGATCGGTGACGTTCCGTTCCAGGCGCCTTCCGTAGTACGTGTACAGGCGCGTGACGCCGTGGGAGTCGATGCCCCGCTCGTCGGCGGAGATGAGAACGTCGGCCACGATGCGGGCGTCATCCGCTGGGACTCCGAAACGGGCGAGGAATCGCTCCGCGTAGCGGCGAAGATCCGCGGCGTCGTATCGGATAGTGTCAGCCATGATGCTTCCTCCGTGGCTCTTCTAGAGCGGCTGGGCATCGTACTCCCGCGAGGCGGGAGCGCAGGATCCCAAGGCGGGCCTCCCCCGGCCGTGGTGTCCGTTCAACGCACGAACCTACGCGCCCTGTCATCGGATCCTCTTCCGTAGGGCCGCGAGGTTGCGCGCGACGTCCGCCCGTCGGTCGCGGTAGAGGTTCCCGCCCGCGCTGTCCATCGTGATGAGAAGCGGACCGAATCGGTCGACGTCGAGGATCCAGATGGCCTCAGTCATCCCCCACTCCTCAAGGCCGTGCACGGCCCGAACGCGGGCAACGTGCCGCGCGGCGATGGCCCCCGCGCCGCCCGGGAAGTGCGCGTAGGCCGCGCCGCCCTGCGCAAGAGCGGCCTGCGTGCCGTCGCCCATGCCTCCCTTTCCGATGACGAGCCGAGGGTGGAAGGCCGCGAGAAACCGAGGTTCGAGAGGTTCCATGCGCGCGCTCGTCGTGGGGCCGGCAGACAGGATGGACCAACCGCCGTCCACGGGCCGCGCGACGGGCCCGCAGTGGTAGAGGGCGAGGCCGGCGGGGTCGAACGGCAGGCGTCGCCCTTCGGCGTGAGCCTCAAGGAGGCGGCGATGGGCGACGTCGCGGGCGGTGAAGACCGTGCCCGAAACACTGATGACGTTCCCGACGCGCAGGCTGCGGGCCGTGAACTCGTCGATCGGAAGGTGCAGGTTGTGAGTCACGGCGCGACAACCTCCGCCGAGCCATCGGCGTGAACGACAACCTTCGCTCGCCGTTCCGCCCAGCAGGAGATGACGATGCCGAGCGGAAAACACGCCGGGTGACGGCAGGCGACCTCGGCGTGGACGTCGAGGCAGGTCGTTGCCCCGCCGAGTCCCGCGGGGCCGACGCCGGTTCGGTTGGCAAGATCGAGGATCTCATCTTCGAGCTCTGCGACGTCCGGGTCGGCGTGCCGGCTTCCCAGACCGCGCAGGAGTGCCCGCGTGGCGAGGAACAGGGCTCCCTCCGCGGGTCCGCCGATCCCGAGGCCGATGACCATCGGAGGACAGGCCTTCCCCTCGCAGGCGGCGACATGGTCGATGACAGCGCGCACGATCTCGACGGGCCCCGTGTCGCAAGGGAGCATGACGAGACGGGACGCAGCGTCGCTGCCGCCGCCCTTCGGCAGGATGGAGACGACGACGTCGTCCCCGTCAACGAGGTTCCATCGGATCCAAGGCATGCCCCGGCCGAGGTTGTCGACGGCGCTCACGCCGGTGAGGGGGTCGACGGTGTTCGGCCGCAGAGGGACGTCGGTCGTGGCCTGCGCAACGGCTGATTCGATGCACGACCGCAGCGCACCGAGCCAAGGGCTGCGCGCTCCCGCGTCGACGTAGAAGAGGAGGAGTCCGGTGTCTTGGCAGAGTGGAACCCCCGCCCGCCGCGCGATGTCGACGTTCTCGAGCAGGATGTCAAGCTGGCCGACGGCGAGAGGCGACGTTTCCTCCGCCCTCGCACGCTCGAGGGCGCTCAGGACGTCCGTCGGAAGGCGAGTGACGGCCTGGCGAAGTGCGTTGGCGAGTGCCGCCTCGATCGACTGTCGGGTCATGGACCTGCGCTCCTGTTGTGCCGTTCGACGGCAGCGTACCGCCTGGCGAGGCCGCGCGCAAAGGCCGACGCGGGCCGGGTCCGGGCTTCCCGCGAGCGAGCCCCGGCGGGAGTGCGAAGGAGATCGAAACGGGCGAAGGGATCGTGATTCGACGTTGCAGTGGACCGCCGTCTTGAGTACCGTTTCCCGCCATCCGGGGAACGTGAAGAGACTGAGGGGTTGTCCATCTCGGCAGTGCGGGGCCCGGACTTCGCGCACGCGGGTGCGCTCCCCGGCGTTTCGCTGAGCCTCGCGCCGAGACTGGAGAAGGAAGACGTATGAACCTGCACGAGGTGTCGAGGCTGCTCGAGGGGAGCATCCTCACGGAGAGTCGCCGGGAGGACATCGAGATCGACCGGGCCTACGCCGTCGACCTTCTCTCGGACGTGCTGGCTCTCACGGACGAGCGCACGACTCTGATCACCGGCAACATCAGCCCGCAGGTCGTGCGGGTCGCCGACATTCTGAACGTGATCGCCATCATCTTCGTCCGCGGGAAGCGGCCGAGCGATTCGGCGATCTCGTACGCGGAGACCCTCGGGATTCCGATCATCTGGACGAAGAAGACGATGTTCGAAACGTGTGGCTTGATGTATGCGAACGGGGTGAGGCCGTGCAAGAACCGACCCATGGCGGCCCCCGAAGGCTAGTCCACCACGTCCGGGCCGGCGACATCGAGCACGGGGGCCTCGCTTCAGCCCAGATCAAGCGGCAGCTGTCCGGTCTGGGGGTTGCACCGCAAGATGCTCGCCGCGCCGGGATCATCGCGTTCGAGGGGGAGATGAACCTTGTCGTCTATTCCACGAACGGCGGCACCATCACGGTGACGGTGAGCGAGAAGCTCGTCGACATCGAGGTGGCGGACGAGGGCCCCGGAATCGAAGACATCGACCTGGCGCTGACCCCCGGGTTCTCGACGGCCCCTTCGTGGGCCAGGGAGCTTGGATTCGGCGCCGGAATGGGGCTATGCAACATCCAGGCAAACGCAGACTGGTTCGAGATTCACTCCCACATCGGATCGGGGACGCGCATCCTGTGTCGAATCGAAAGGAGGCGGCATGACGCTTCGGGACATCGTCCGACAACTCGGACTTGAGGTGGTCGCCGGTGCCGGTTGGCTCGACCGGGACGTCTCGGGAGGGTTCAGCGGGGACCTTCTGTCGAACGTCCTCGCTTCGGCGCGTCCTGGAAACCTCTGGATCACCATCCAACGCCACGTGAACGTCGTTGGTGTGGCCCAAGTCGCCGGACTGTCCGGGGTCCTCCTTGCGGGAGGCGAGCCGCCTGCGGCCGCTGTGCTCGCCAAGGCCGAGGAGATGGCCATCCCGATCCTCCTTTCGCGGGACGGCGCGTTCGAGCTCGCGGGGCGGCTCCACCGAATCCTCGTCCCCGACGTGCGTTGAGAGCCTTCGTCGCCGATCTACACATCCACACGTGTCTGTCGCCGTGCGGCAGCCTTCGGATGTCCCCGCGCGCGATCGTCGCCGCAGCGCGGAGCGGCGGCCTCGACCTGATCGCCGTCACCGATCACAACACGGCGGGGATGGTCGAGGAGGTGGCGCGGGCGGCGCGCGCAGCGGGGCTCCACGTTCTGCCGGGAATCGAGGTGGAAACGCAGGAGGAGGTGCATCTTCTGGCGTACTTTGACGACCTCTCGTCCTGCCAGGACTTCGCGGCGGAGGTCTATCCGTTCTTGCCGGATCGCGCGAACGATCCGGAGCTGTTCGGCGACCAGGTTGCGGTCGACGACGACGAGACGATCGTCTACGCGGAGGCCAAGCTTCTCCTGAATGCGCTTGCGCTCTCCCTCGAGGAGGTGGTGGCTCGCGTCGTGCGTCGCGGGGGATTGGTCGTTCCGGCTCACGTGGATCGGACGCCGTACGGGCTCGTAACCCAGCTTGGATTCGGCCCGGAGGATCTCCGCTTCCCGCTCGTGGAGGTCGACGGCTCGTCCCGACCGAAGGAATGCGGACCCGGCGCGGCGCAGTGGAGTTCGGACGCCCACGTGCCTGAGGTCATCGGCTCGCGGGTCTCCGTGTTCCGAATGAAGGGTCCGACGGTGGACGAAATCCGACGCGCCGCCCTCGGCGTGGGCGGACGGTCGATCGAGATTCGACGGGGTGCGAAGCGGATGGAGATGGCGGGATGATTGAGTACTTGGACATGCACCTTCTCGACCTGTTCCAGAACGCGCTCGCCTCGGGCGCGTCCGAGATCGACGTGTCCGTCGAGGAACGGGCGGACGGCCACCTTCATCTCTGCGTCCGAGACAACGGGGCCGGCATGGACGAAGAGACCCTGGCTGCCGTGGACCGAGGCTTCTACTCCTCCAAGAGCGCGAAACGGGTCGGATTGGGGATCCCACTCCTGCGCGCAGTCGCCGAGCACTGTGGGGGGAGCTTCCGCATCGAGAGCGCGCCCGGGCGCGGCACCACCATTTCGGCGTCGTTTCGGTCGGATCACATCGACCTGCCCCCGTTCGACAACCTTGGGGAGACGTTCCTTGCGATGCTTGTCGCGAGCACGGGGCCGCGGGTTCGAATCCACGCCCGCATCGGCGGAAAGGACGTTGACATCGACACGGCGGAGCTG
>JAQTNX010000045.1 GCA_028713635.1 Candidatus Bipolaricaulis sp. | reverse complement strand
GGGAGGTGAGACTCGAGGAGGCGCAGAAGACGTTCGAGCGTCTCGAGCGAGCGGTCGCGCAGGTCATCGTCGGACAGGAGCCCGTCGTGCGGTCGACGCTGATCGGGCTCCTGTGCCGCGGAAACGTGCTCTTGGAGGGAGTTCCGGGACTGGGCAAGACGCTCCTCGTTCGAACTCTCGCACACGCCCTCGGGCTGCGGTTCTCGAGGATTCAGTTCACCCCGGACCTGATGCCCGCCGACATCCTGGGCACGAACATCATCGGCGAGTCCGGAGGGGCGAAGCGCTTTGAATTCTCCCGCGGGCCGATCTTCGCCCACATCGTCCTCGCGGACGAGATCAACCGGGCCACGCCGAAGACCCAGTCCGCGCTTCTCGAGGCCATGGAGGAGCGCACGGTCTCGGTGGGAGGCACGACGTATCCTCTGGAGGAGCCGTTCATCGTCCTGGCAACCCAGAACCCCATCGAGATGCAGGGAACGTACCCGCTCCCCGAGGCCCAAGTCGACCGATTCCTGCTCAAGGTCAACGTTCCGTTCCCCTCGCTCGACGAGCTTGTTCGCATCACGACGCTGAACACGGAATCGTCGGCCATCGTCTTCCCCTCCGCCGTCGCGTCGGCGGACGACGTCCTGTCCGCCCGGACTGTGGTCCATCAGATCCCGGTCGCTGAGGGGTTGAGGCAGTTCGCCGGGCGCCTCGTCCTGGCCACCCACCCCGACAGCGCCGACGCGCCCGAGACGGTCCGCAACTACGTGGAGTATGGAGCCAGCCCCCGCGCCGCCATCGCTCTCATCCGCGCCGCGAAGGCTCACGCATTCCTCTCCGGCCAGGTCCACGTCCGCCCCGCCGACGTTGAGGCCATGTTCCTCCCCGCACTCCAGCACCGGATCATCCTGAACTTCCGAGGCGAGGCCGAGGGGGTCACGCCGTCGAGCATCCTGGCTGAAGTCTGGCGGAAGGTGCCGGTGGCCTGATGCAGCAGCTGATCGAAGGCGGGTTCCTCGAGCGGTGGGCGAACCTTCGGTTTGCCTCGCGGCGCCGCCAGGCCGGCCGCTTCACGGGATCGCACGCGTCGCCGCGGGCCGGGATGAGCGTTGAGTTCGCCGACTACCGGGAGTATGTCCCCGGCGACGACTTCCGCTACGTAGACTGGAATCTCTACGGCCGACTGGACCGCCTCCTCGTCAAGACGTTCGTCCAGGAGGTCGACGTCCCCGTCTACTTCCTTCTCGACGTCAGCGGATCGATGCGCCTCGGGACCCCGCAGAAGGCGCACTACGGAGCGCAGCTTGTGCTGGCGCTGTCCTACCTGGCACTGCGAAGCCTCGACCGCGTCGGAGTGTTTCCGTTCTCGGACCGCCCGCTGGACTCCGCGCCTCCGCGACAGGGGATGACCCAGTTCAGCGCCGTCCTCCGCCTGCTCTCAGGCATCGATCCCGATGGTCGCACGTCGATCTCGGAGGGCGTCGCGGGGTTTCTCTCCCACACGCGGGAGACCGGACTCGTCGTCCTCGTCAGCGACTTCCTCTCCGACGACGACCTGCGCGACCCGCTCGCCCGCCTCCGCCATCGCGGCGACGAGGTGATCGCGATCCAGGTCTTGGACCGCGAAGACATCGATCCTTCCATCGCCGGACAGGTCCACTTCGTCGACGTCGAGACCTCGGATCGAGTGAACCTCGCCGTCGGCTCGAGCACGCTGGACGCCTACCGAAGGCGGTTCGCGGGATTCCAGACCTCCCTTCGAAACGCGTTCCTCCAGCGCGGCATCCCGCTGTTCCTCGCTCCCACGGACAGGCCGCTCGAGGCACTGATTCACCAGGACCTGCGCGCGGGAGGCATTCTCGAATGACCTTCGCCCATCCGGCGGCTCTCGCCCTCCTCTCGACGTGGCTGCTTGTCGTCCTCTTTGCGGTCCTTCGGACCCGCCAGCGTCGCCGTGAGGTCGGCGCCCTGTTCCTATGGCGGGACCTCCACGACTCCCCCGCCGCGCGGACGCGGAACCTCCGTCTCCTCCTGGATCCGCTCCTTCTCTTGCAGCTCGCCTGCGTTCTTGTCTTCGCGCTCGCGCTCGCAGAGCCGGGGTGGGCAACCCGTCTCCCCGGCCCGATCCGCCTTGCCGTGGTGATTGACGGCAGCGCCAGCATGCGGACGAATGTCGGTGGCGAGCGCACCCGCTACGCCGACGCCGTGGACCGCGCTCTTGAGCTCCTCACAGATACCTCCGCACGCTCCGTGGCCGCGGTGCAGTGGACAAGGGCGCCCGTCGTCCTCGCCGCCGACGGGTCGACCATCGCGCAGGGCCGATCCGCACTCCGCGCGTCGTCCCCGACGTGGCTCGGGGACGGGGCGAGCGCCGACCTTGCCCGCGCCATCTCCGCCATCGGCGGCCCCACTCGCTTCGAGCGCATCGTGGTCCTCAGCGACCACCCTTTCGAGTCGCCGCCCTTCCCCGTAGAGACCGTCTTGGTCTCCGGAGGAGAGAACGTCGCCATTGCCGCGTTCACCGTACGCCCCAACGTCGACGGCACCGGAGTCAGCGCGTTCGTCGAACTCCGGAACGACACGCCGGACTTCCTGGACGCGAGGCTCCTGGTCGGCGACGAGTTCCACAGAACCAGCCTGGACGCGTTCCTCGAGCCCGGGGAAACGGCCCCGTACGTCGTCCCGTTCCCCGGAGCCCGAGGGTCCCGCTTCACGGCCTCGCTCGACGTGACCGACGACTACGCCGGCGACAACGTTCGGTACTTCTCGCTCGAGCGCTCCATCGTGCTCCGCGTTCGCTGGTTCGGTGCCGAGAACCGCTTCCTATCCGCCGCCCTGGATTCCGTGCTTCCGGTCGTGAGGGTCAAGGACGGCGAGCCGGCGGATCTCACGGTCGCTGTTGACACGGCCCTGCCGGCGCTCCCGCCCGGCCATGCGCTCCTCGTTCACACGAACGTTGAAGGGGTCGTGGCGCTCGGCGCCACCGGGTCGTCGCGCGGAACGGCGAGCGCATGGATTCCGGATCACCCGCTTCTTGCCGGCGTGCGAGCCGAGGACATCTTCGCGGAGCGCATGCCGGCCGTGACCGTCTCCGCGCCGCTTAGGACGATCCTGGGCGTCGGCACGACGCCTCTCCTGTTCGAGGTCCCGGACCCCGATCGGTCGATCCTTGTCCTCACCGCAGACCTGTCGGCCACGAACCTCCCGATCACCGTCGACTTCCCGCTCTTGGTTCGGACGTTCGTGTCGTCTCTCGTCCGCGCCGACGCCGGCCTGGTCCCGGAGTGGGTTCACGTCGGCGACGCTGTCCCCGTCGACCGATCGGGGACGGTGGCCACCGTCCTCGCTCCCGACGGCAAGTCCATCCCTCTCGCCCCCGGACAACGTGCGTTCCTTCCCGACGCGCCCGGGGAGTACACGTTGGTCGTCGGGCAGGACCGCTACCCGGTCTCGGTGAACGTCTCCCCGAGCGAGTCCCTGTACGCAGCCGCCGGCCCCGCCGCGCCGATCGAACCCCCGAGCGCGGCTCGCCCCGGCCCGGCGCAGGGGGTCGCGACACACCAGACCGTGCCCCTCTGGCCCATCCTCGCCGGCATCGCGTGCGTCCTTCTTCTCCTCGAGCTTGCCCTGGCACGGCGCAGGGCCCAAAACCCCGGGAGGCCCGCTTGATCCGCTTTGCACTTCCCGCCGCGCTCGTTGCCATGCCCGCCCTCGCTCTCGTCCTCGCCCTCCTCAAGCGCGGCGCCACGCGACGCGACGTCCTTCGCTACACCGCCCTTGCCCTCGTGGCGCTCGCATTGGCCGCCCCTCGCCTCTCCGTCCGTGACGCCCGGAACAACGTCGTCTTCGTCGTCGACCGATCGGCGAGCGTGACGCGCACGACGAGCGATCACGACGTACGAAGCGCGATCGACGCTGTCGTCGCCGATCACCCGGAATGGACCTACGGAGTCGTCAGCTTCGCCCGCACGTCCGACGTCGACGCTCCGCTCGGTGGGACGCCCGCGCTCTCCACCATCCGGCCGGATCCCACCGGATCCGACGTCGTCGACGGTGTACGCCTTGCGCTCTCCCTCCTGCCGCCAGGAGGAGCAAACCAGCTCGTGATTCTGAGCGACGGCCGCTTCTCGTCCGACCCGATCGCCGCCGTGACGGCCGCGCAGCTTGCCTCCGTGCCCATCAGCGCCATTCCTCTCGGCGGGCCGCGCGCCGATGACGCCCGCCTCTCCGGATTCGAGGGACCCCAAGAGGTCTCCGTTGGGCGCCCCGCGGCATTCGTTGCCTCCGTCACGAGCGCCACGCCGGGGCACGCCACGCTTGCCCTCTATCGCAGCGGACGCCTCGTCGAAGCTCGGAACGTACAGCTGTCCGGCTCTCTCGACTCCTTCGCGTTCTCGGACGCGACCGCCGAGGCCGGGTTCTACGAGTACCGCGTCGTCGTGAAGCGGGAAGGCGATCTCGTTCCCGAGAACGACGCGCGGTCCCTCGTCGTGCGCACGATCGATCACCCGTCGGTTCTTCTGGTCGATGTGCGCGGCGACTCCGCCCTCCCCGAGCTTCTCCGGTCGGTGGGCGTCGACTTCGTCCGGGCGCCGTCGATTCCGCCGCTGGCAGCGCTTTCCGACTACCACCAGGTGGTCTATGCGGGCCAGGCGCTCCAGGACCTCACCCGCCGTCAAGTCGACGACCTCACCCAGTTCGTTCGGAACCTCGGCGGCGGGCTGCTCGTCGTCCAGGGCGACCGAGAGGTTCGCGGGTTCGAGGCCGGCCCGATCGAGTCCCTGCTTCCGGTGTCCTTCTCCGTTCCGGAGAAAGGTCGCTCTCCGAGCATGGCCATCGTGTACCTCCTCGACCGCTCCTCGAGCATGAAGGAGATGGCCGGCGACCGCGTCAAGATCAAGGTGCTTCGAGAGGCCACCGTCGCGAGCCTGCTCCTGCTGCCGAGCGACACGCTCGTCGGCATCGTCGGCTTCTACGACCGGTACGACTGGATCTTCCCCCTCCAGCGCCTCGGGGATGGAACCGGCGCCTACCGCGCCGTGGCCGCACTCGACGCGTACGGCGGGACCGACGTGTACTTCCCCCTCAACGATGCCCTCGATCAGCTCATCGCCGCCGATGCCCGCGTGAAGCACGTCCTCCTCGTCTCCGACGGGCAGACGACCGAAGCCGGCCGCGACTATCCCCAGCTCCTCGAGAAGCTCGACGCGCACGCGGACATCACCCTCTCCGCCATCGCGGTGAGTCGCAACCCGAACGTTCCGTTTCTTCAGAAGCTCGTGGACCACGGGCGCGGAGCCCTCTACTACGCCGCGGACTTCACGACCCTGCCCCAGGTCACCATCCAGGTGACCCAACGACTAACCCGCAGTCGGTTCATCAACGCCGACACCGCCGTTGCGGTCTCGACAGGTGCGTTGGCGGGTCTGGGCGAGGTTCCCTCGGTGCAGGGCTACGTTCTCACGTACCCCCGCAGCGCCGCATCCACGCTCCTGTGGGCGGGTTCGGACCCGCTCCTCTCCACGTGGCGGACCGGCCTGGGAACCGTGACGGTGCTGAACATCGATCTCGCGGGTGCGTGGTCGCACGCGTGGCTTGCGTGGAGCGGGATGCCGCGCCTGTTCGCAGGAATCCTGGAGACCACGTCGCCGCTCGTGACCGCGGCGGCGGGCATCGCGCCCCACGTCGACGTCAATCCGTTCACGACCACCGTCCTGCTCGACGCTCGCTCCCCGGCCGGCGGGTTCGACGATTTCCTCAAGCTCGGCGGGACTCTCGTCCCGACCGAGCAGAGCGTCGACGCACCCCAGGTTGCCCCCGGCCTCTACCAACTACGCTTCCCGACGCCCGCGGAGGGCGCGTACGCGCTCCTCGTGCAGGAGCGCGGCGGCACTCGATCCCTCTCGGTTCCGTTCTCCGTCCCGTACTCGCCCGAGTATGACCAGTTCGGCGTCGATCGCGCGGCCCTCGCCGAGCTGGCTCGGGCCGCCGGAGGCTCGCTCCTCGACGGACCGACCGGCGGACTCGCCCCTGTCCGGTCGGCCCGCGCCCAGCGCGAGACGCCGCTCTTCCCCGTTCTTCTCGGGCTCGCCCTCGCGCTCTTCCTCGTCGACCTGGGAATCCGGCGACGCACGGCGTCGCGCGAGTTGAGAGCCGGCGGCTCTCGAAGGGCCGCGGATTGAACGTTCCAGACGGCATCCCTATAATCCGACCAGGTGCGGGGAGTGGCGCAGCCTGGTAGCGCGCCTGCTTTGGGAGCAGGAAGCCGCTGGTTCAAATCCAGTCTCCCCGAGTCGATCGAAGGGGGTTCTCAGTCGTGACGGAATCGTCGCCCCATCTCTCCTTGTACCGCCGGTGGCGGTCACAGACCTTCGCCGAAGTGGTCGGGCAGGAGGACGTGGTGCGCACCCTGCGCAACGCCGTAGCCGCCCGCGAGACGGCCCACGCCTACCTCTTCGCCGGAGAGCGGGGCGTCGGCAAGACGTCCGTCGCCCGCATCCTCGCTCGGGCAATCAACTGCCTCGAGCCCGCGGGCGGCGAGCCGTGCAACGCCTGCGCGAACTGCCGCGCCATCCTCTCGGGGCGGTCTCTGGACATCGTCGAGATCGACGGCGCCTCCAACCGCGGCATCGACCACATCCGCAAGCTGCGGGAGGAAGTCAACTTCGTCCCCACCGACCTTCGGATGAAGGTCTACATCATCGACGAAGTCCACATGCTGACGAACGAGGCCTTCAACGCGCTTCTGAAGACCCTCGAGGAGCCGCCGGCCCACGCGGTGTTCGTCTTCGCCACCACGGAGCCCCACAAGCTTCCCCGGACGATCGTCTCGCGGTGCCAGGCGTTCGAGTTCCGGCGTCTGCCCATGGACAAGATTCGCGACCACGTCCGCCGCGTCGCGGAGTCGGAGAAGCTCGCGCTCGAGGATGGCGCCTGCGAGCTGATCGCGCGGCGCGCCAATGGGGGGATGCGGGACGCCCTCGTCATGCTTGAGCAAGCCGCAAGCCACGAGGCCGGCCCGATCACGGAGGCCGCCGTCCTCGACATGCTCGGTCTCGCCGGTCGGGACTCCCAGGAGGCGTTCATCCGGGCCCTCGAAGCCGGAGACCGCGGTGCGATTCTCGCCACCATCGAGACCCTCGTGGAGCGCGGGAAGGACCTCGACCTCTTCCTCGCCGACGCCATCCAGCTCCTCCGAGACCGGGTTCTCCTGGGAGGCGCCGAAGGACCTCGGGCCGTCCGCGTCGCTCAGGGTCTGCTTGACCTCAAGACCGACCTGTTCCGAGCTCTGGACCGGCAGGTTCGGCTCGAGATCGGCGCCCTCGCGCTCGCCGAGTCCTTGGAGCATCCCGCGCAGAAGCCGGCGCCTCGCGAGACGGACGTCGCCACCTCGCGGGCCGACAAGCCCTCTTCGCCCCCCCGCGCAGGCCAGGAGGCAAGACCGGAGCGCGCCGGCACGCAGGGCGCGGCCGAGGCCTCTGCCAAGCCGCTCGCCCGCGGAGAATCCGGCACGCGAGAGCTGCCCGCCCGCAAGACGGCACCGAAGGCGGCTCCACGGACGGCGTCCGCTGCGGAACCAGCGAAGAACAGCGACGCCCCCGCTCTTCCTCCCGAGCTCGAGGCCCGCTGGGCCGCCATGCTCGGCGAGGTTGAGAAGGATCGCATCGCCATTGCGGCGTACCTGACCGAGGCGACCCCGTCCCTCGACGGCTCGCGCCTGGTTCTGTCGTTTCACCCCGACCACACCTTCCACAAGGAGAGCCTCGAAAAGCACGAGAACCTCCAGTACCTTGCCGGGACGGTGCGCCGGATCTTCGGAGACGCGTTCCACGTTGAGGTCCAGTACGACGAGGCTGTCGTCCGCAAACCTCTTCCGCGGGACGTGCTCCTCGAGAAGGCCCGGCTGGTCTGCGAGGTGTTCGACGGGAAGATCGTTAAGGAGGCACTGTGAAAGGAATGGGCAACCTGGCCAACCTTGGGAACCTCATGAAGCAGGCCAAGAAGCTCCAGGAGGACCTTGAGCGCGCTCAGGCTGAGATCGCTCAGTTGAAGGTGGAGGCAACCGCCGGAGGCGGAATGGTGACCGCCACGGTGAACGGCCGCGGCGAGCTGCAGAAGCTCAAGCTCGAGAAGGAGATCGTCGACCCCGAAGACATCGAGATGCTCGTCGATCTCGTCGTGGCGGCCGTCCAGGAGGCGCAGCGAAAGGCCCAAGAGGCGACCCAGGAGAAGCTCGGCCCCCTCACCCAAGGCATGGGCGGAATGCCGGGAATGCTCGGTCTCTAGGGGACAAGGGTGACGTTTATCGGCTACAGCAAAGCGTAACGCAGTATACAGCAGACCAGAATAGTGCTTTGCGCTTCTTTCTCCTACGTTCCAGCAAGTCGCACCGTCTACGGCCAGTCCACCGTCTATTGACAGCCCCGCGCCCAGCGATGTATACTTAAGCCATGGCACACCTGGCACGAGTAGACGAGACGGTGAAGGGGCTGCAACACGCGCTGGAAGCAGTTGAAGCCGCATCACTAGGTGCCACAGAGCAGCTCAGGGAGGCGCTACGGGCTCGCCTAACGCTTCGCGACGTACTCGATTCGGCTTGCGCTATGCGCGAGTACATCGACAGGGAGATCGAGGTTCTACAGCGGCTCGTTGCACAGGCTACACGCGAGGAATCAGAACCTCAGCTACTGGAGACTGACGTGTCGCCAAAGGAAGAGACGCCTCTATCCGAGTTGCCAGTCTGGAGGCAAGCCGAGATCGCGCTGGGGCACGCCAAGACGTACCTGACAACCCGCGAGATAGCCGATCTAATCAAAGAGCTGGGCGGAAATCCAGGGAAGCGCGAGACAGCCAGTGTCGGAAACGGGATCGGTGTTCACGAGGACGTATTCGTGCTTCGCAACGTCAATGGGGAGAAGAGATACGGTCTCCGCAAGTGGAGAGATGACACGAAGTAAAGACTAGCGGCTGACGGCCAGGCCTGGTCAGCTCAAGTACGTCAGCCGCTCTACTAGGGGGTAGTGGATGGTTCCCTCCGCTGGACTTTGCACCCCGCGGGGACGGTCCGATTCCGTCTACCTCCACAGTATGATTCATTATACAACAGACAGAGCGGGTAGTCAACTCTGCTTGTCTGCTTCGATTCTGTCGATCTCGGAGAGCAGCGCCTGGCGCACAATCTCAGACTCTGACTTGTGCGTCTTCTCTGCGGCTTGCCTGAGCCTGTTCTTCAAGCTGACCGGCAGAGATACCTGTTTCGGAACTAGCGGGTCACTCTCACTCATCGCCTTGCGGGGCATCATACCACCAACGTTCATTCTACAAGTAATGAATCGGGCGGTCAAGGGATTGACTCTCTCATTCGTTCATTATACAATGAACATACGAGGTGAGAGCCGTGCTTGAGATTCGCTCGCTAGAGGAAGCGGAAAAGGAGTTCTCAACGGAAGCGAAGTGCGTGGCGTACTTGATCAAGAAGCGATGGCCCAGCGGGGTTGTATGCCCACGATGCGGAACGAAGCACCCCGCCTACATGCCGAGATATCGCAGATGGTACTGCAAGACCTGCGATTACTCGTTCTCAATCACGGCCGGAACGATCTTCCATGCGACCAAACTCCCCCTGACAAAGTGGATGGTCGCAGTGTGGTTCCTTTGTCACTCGCCGAAAGGCTGTAGCGCAAAGCAGCTGGAGCGCATCCTCGGTGTCCACTATGAGACTGCCTGGAGCATGGCCCACCGTATACGCAAGGCGATGGGGAACGACGCGGGAAAGCTCGGCGGACTCATAGAGATTGACTCCGCAGTGATCAAGGCAGATGGCGGGAAGGCAACGGGGAACATCAGCTACGGAGCAAAAGACGTCCTTGGAGTCGCGGAACGCGGTGGCGAGTTGCGCCTATTCGTCCTAGATAGCCTGTCAAAGGCCAACATCGTCCACGTCGTACTCCGCAACCTCGGCAAGGTTGAAACGGTCTACACGGACGCATGCTACAAGCTGCGGTTCCTCAGCAAGCTCTACCCCCACAAATCCATAAACCATTGGCTGACCTACGGTGACGAGGATGCACACGTGAATCAACTTGAGAACGCATTTTCGCTATTCAAGCGCGGATTGTCGGGGCTCTTCCAGCACGTCAGCGCGAAGTACCTACAGCTCTACCTGGACGAATTCGCGTTCCGGTACTCGCATCGGAAGGAGAAGCGCGTTCTATTCGATCTAGTTCTAGCGAATTCCGAGGCGGGCCGATGAGGAGCAAAGGCTCGCTATCTCCGGGTGAAGGAGGTGACTGCTTATGCCATATGTAGGACAACTGGTCAGCGTCGGCAGCAAGATTCCAGCTGCTGGCGTCTACGAACACACGGCCTGCGGGAGGCGTCATACGTTCAGCGACACCAATGACAAGGTATCGCCTTGTTCCAACGCTGACTGCAAGAACCGCGGAGCAGATTGGCGCATCGTACAGCTGACAGGAACAAGCCGCTAACTTGCGGTGTCAGCTCGGCCGGCGCCGAACAGAAAACGGGAAATCTCGGCATCAGAATAACCAAAGAGCTTCCCGTTGATCCAAGTATCCAGGGCGCCCTTCGGGGCGCCCCTCTCTTTCACTTCGCAGACAAGCTGGCGCCCCAATTCGGAACCGACAATGTGAACATCCACAAAATCGGCATCATCCCCCAAGTTGTCGATCTCCAGAGAGCAGCCCTCGTCCTCTACCAGCCGCTTCACCCATTCAATATCACGCTTGTTGACTAGACACTCGGCAACAAGCTTTGCTCCTGTCTTCACGCACTCGCAATAGGTAAGGACTCGCCCTAGCGTGTCTCCCTGGGCAAAAGCCCGTTGCGAATCGGATGATATGACCAGAAGGGTTTGCCCTCCCGGTTCACCATCAGACTGCTTTCGTTTCACCGATATGCGTGACAAGGGTCTCTTGCGCGGCCCCCCCACCGCCCCGTATAGTCGGCAGGAGACCGATCGCATCGCGAGGGGGGCCGTGCTCAACGAAATCCAGCAGCTGCTCAACGTCCAGCGCGCCGACCAGGCGCTCCACGAAGCCTCCTCGCACGTCGACCACCTTCGTGCCCACCGCCAGCAGCTCGAGGTGCGCATGGAGCAGGAGCGTGCTCGCGTCTCGTCCCTCGCCGATCGTCTTCGGCAGCTGGAGGTCGAAAGCCACGCCAAGAACCTCGAGGTCGACGACCTCGACATGAACATCCGCGGCTACCGGAAGCGCCTGGACGAGGGAATCATCTCGTTCAAGGAGATGGAGGATCTGCGGACGAAGATCGAGATGGAGAAGGGGCGTATCAACCGACTCGAGGACGAGGCGCTCGAGCGGATGGACTCCCTCGAGGGCGCCCGCGGCGCTCTCGCCGTTGCGCGGTCCGAGCTCGGCGGGAAGGAGGACGCCCTGCGGGCTCTGATCCAGGACGTCGACCGCCAGATCGAGGCGGCCGTCGCGCAGGTCGCCGCCGTCACCACCGAGCGGGCGGGGCTCGTGGCCGCGGCGCCCCCGTATCTCTTCGCTCAGTACGAGGCCCTGCGCGCCAAGTTTCCCAACCCCATCGCCGTCTTGGATCACGGAACCTGCGGCGGCTGCAAGCTCCGTGTCAGCGGCAACACCGCGGAGCGGGTGCGTGGAGGCATGGGGATCGTTACGTGCGAACACTGCTCACGCGTACTCTACCTCTCCTCGGACTGATCCTGGCCGCTCTCTCCACGTTTTCCGTCGCCCAGAGCGGGCTGCCGCGTCCGATCGGGCAGCTCTCGGACTACGGCGCAGTCCTTGACCGTAGCGGGCGCGAGGAAATCAACGCTCGAATCGCTCGCACCGAGAAGACCCTCGGCGTCAAGGTCTACATCCTCGCAAGCTGGGAGAGCCCGCAGCCGGACGTCGAGAGCTTCGCCAACGCCGTCTTCTCCGCGTGGGGCCTCGGATCAGGCCGATCGCTTCTCGCCGTCTTCCTGAGAACGGGCACCGAGTGGTCGGCGAGCGTCGTCGCGAGCGCCGCGGTTCGGACGCAGTATGGGGCGCTCGCGGACAGCCTCGAACGCCGAATGGCTGACCTCATGCTGCACAAGCGCGTCGAGGAGGCCATGCTCGCGCTGTTTGACGGGCTGGACGAGATCAAGCGCCCGGCAAAGGAGCCCCGGGCGAAGCCCACACCCCAGAGGACCGCGAACTCCGCCCCATCGCGCGGCCTCTCCCCGGTTGTGTCCATCTTCCTCGTCGTCGCCGGAGCCGCAGCCCTCGTCCTTCTCATCCACCGTCGAGTCTGCCCGCGGTGCGGCTTCTTCCTCCGTGCGGTTCGTTCGCGAGGCTTCCCCCGAACGCGCAGCAAGGTATACTCCTGCAGCCGTTGCGGCTTTCGCCGTCAACGGTAGCGAGGAGAGAGGGTCAGGGAGACGCCGGTCGCCGGCTCAAGTCGGCGGCTGGAGGAAAGTCCGGACTCCACAGGGCAGGCCACTGAGGAGATCTCAGCAGGGGTGACCTTGGGAAAGTGCAACAGAGAGCAGACCGCCGATGGCCCGCTCCGTGCGGGCACAGGCAAGGGTGAAACGGTGGTGTAAGAGACCACCAGCGGCCCGGGCGACCGGACCGGCTCGGTAAACCCTGGTCGGAGCAAGGCCAAGTAAGAAGGCGCTCGAGAGCTGCCCGCTCAAGCCTTCGGGTAGGCCGCCTAGATGAATGTCTTCCCGCGACAGAATCCGGCTTATCGACCCTCTCTCCTTCACCGGACAGCCCTGGCTCGGCAGCGTGGATGCCGTCGCCGCCGTGCTTGCTGCTTGTTCGGACCCACCTTATACTTCGCTCTCGAACGGACGAGGAGGCGGTTCCGATGTTCTTCGACGCAACCTGGCTCATCCTGATTCCGGCGCTCGCCCTCGCAGCGTACGCCCAGTGGAAGGTCCAATCGACCTACAGCCGCTATTCGACCGTCGACGTCACGCGGCACACGACCGCCGAGGACGTCGCCCGGCGGATCCTCAACGCCGAGTACATCCAAGACGTCAGCTTTGAGTCCATCGACCGAAAGCTCGGCGACCACTACGACCCGCGGAAGAAGGTCCTTCGCCTGTCTGCTCCCCAATCGAGTTCGGTCGCCGCGATCGGCGTCGCGGCCCACGAGGCCGGCCACGCCATCCAGCACGCCAAGAAGTACGCACCGCTGGCGCTTCGGTCGACGCTCGTCCCGGTCGCCAACTTCGGCTCGTTCCTTGCTTTCCCCCTCTTCCTCCTCGGCCTCTTCGCGCAGGTCCCGGTTCTCATCACGGTCGGCATCGCCCTCTTCTCGGCCAGCGTCCTCTTCACGCTGGTCACACTGCCCGTCGAGTTCAACGCCAGTCGCCGCGCCGTGCATGCCCTCGAGCAATCCGGCGTTGTCACGACCGAGGAACTCAGCGCCGTGAAGCAGGTTCTCTCCGCAGCAGCCCTCACGTACGTCGCGGCGGCCGCCATGGCGGCGCTCCAGCTCGTCCGACTGCTCCTCATCGCGAACAGCCGCCGTCGATGAAGCTCTCTCCGTCCCTGCTCGCCTCCGATTTCGCGGACCTCTACCGCGAGGCGATGTCCGTCGCGCCGCTCGCGTCGAGTCTCCATTGGGACGTCATGGACGGCCACTTCGTCCCGAATCTCACGTTCGGCCCTCCCGTCGTCAACGCGTTGCGAACGAAGGTGGATCTCCCGTTCGTCATTCACTTGATGATCGACCACCCCGTCGAGTACGCGCCCCAATTCGACGTACGGCCGAGCGACACGATCATCGTCCACGTCGAGTCGGCGGACAGCGTCGATCGCGCCCTGGACGCGATCGAGACCACCCGCGCCCGTGCCGGGATCTCGCTGCGCCCCGGGACCCCCAACGATTGTCTGGAGCCTTACCTCGACCGGGTTTCGATGGTTCTCGTCATGAGCGTGGAGCCAGGATTCGGCGGCCAATCGTTTCTCCCCGACTCCCTCGCGCGCATCCGCGACCTCGCCCGACGGATCGCCGGGCGACCGATCGAGATCGCCGTTGACGGCGGGATCCATGCCGAGAACGTCCGCGATGTCGTTCGCGCCGGCGCCGATACCGTGATTGCCGGCTCCGCGGTGTTCGGGGCTTCGAACCGGCTCGCAGCAATGCGACAGCTGCTCGAGGCAGCCCAGTGACTGACCGGGAGTGGATGCGGCTCGCCCTTGACCTGGCGGAGCTTGGCGAAGGAGACGTCAACCCAAACCCGCTCGTCGGAGCCGTGGTCGTCCGCGACGAGCGGGTCGTCGGCCGCGGCTACCACCGTCGCTTCGGCGGCCCCCACGCGGAAGTTCACGCGCTCGACGAAGCCGCCGACGCTGCCCGCGGCGCGACCCTCTACGTAACGCTCGAACCGTGTTGCCACTTCGGCAAGACGCCGCCCTGCACGGATCGCATTCTCGCGGCGGGCGTCCAACGGGTCGTGGTCGCGACCACGGACCCAAACCCGATCATCTCCGGACGCGGTCTCGCCACGTTACGCGCCGCGGGGATCGAGGTGGTCGAGGGCGTCCTCGCCGAGGCGGCCCTCCGGCAGACGGAGATCTTCCGGAAGTACATCACCACGGGGCTTCCGTTCGTTCACCTGAAGCTTGCCACAAGCCTCGACGGACGCATCGCGACAAAGACCGGCGACGCCCGGTGGATCAGCGGTGAGGCATCCCGCATCCGCGCCCACCGTCTCCGCCGTCGCAACGCGGCCATTCTCGTCGGCATCGGCACAGTTCTCTCCGACGACCCCACCCTCGACGTGCGGCACGTCTTCGGGCGCAGCCCCACACCCATCGTCCTCGACGCCTACGGCCGGCTTCCGCTCACGGCCCGCCTTGTGGCGACCGGTCTCTCGCCGATCGTCGCGGCGGCCGCTGTATCCCCGGACCGCCGATCCGCGTTGGGGCAGGCCGGGTGTCGCGTGTGGGAG
>JAQTNX010000044.1 GCA_028713635.1 Candidatus Bipolaricaulis sp. | reverse complement strand
CCCCGGTGAACGTGTTCGCCACGTCGGTGAAGTTCGCGATCCCGCCGCCGACGATCAGGTACTTCTCTCGGCCCTTCGGATCGGGCTCGCGCGTCAAGAGATCGAGGACGGTCTTCGTGTACTCGTACGTCAGCTCGGTCGACGGGTCGCCCGAGTACTCGCCGTAGTTCGCGAGCTCGTTCGCGAACCCGAGGTCAACGACCGTGTCCGTGTAGATGACGCTCGCGCCGCCGCCGGCGACCAAGAGCCACACACGGCCCTTCGGGTTGAGGACGGTCAGCTTGAGCGAGGCGCCCGTCTTCTCGTCGAGCGACTTCACGTACGCCTCTTCCTTCGTCATCGTCGTCCCGAATGCCTTCGGGAACTCGACCTTTCCCCACTTCTCGGCGCACTGGAAGGCGGCCGTGTCGTCGAGCTTGGCGACGCAGTCGAGGGGCACGAGGGCGCCGTCCTTGGAGAACGTGAACGGGTTGAACTCGAGGTAGGTGAAGTAGTAGTCGGCGAAGACGCGATACAGGACCTCGATGAACTTCGCGACCTTGTCCTGGTTCGGCATCTTCGGCAGATGCTTCGCTACGCGGACGTCTTCCGGCTTCTCGAGCACGGGCACGTCGATGTGAACGACGGTGTCCCACACCTCTTCGACGTTGATTCCACCCTGGGTCGAGAAGTGAATCGTGTCGTGGTCGCAGTGCGCGGTGAACGCGAGGTAGTACTCGACCTCGTGCGGGACGAACGGCTCGATCATGAAGTGGGTGAGGACGCCCGTCGTCTTGCCGGTCGTTTGCTCGATCGTCACTTCCTTGTTCATCCGCTCGCCGATCCAGGCTTTGACTTCCTCGAACGTCTTGTCGACGGCGAGGAGGTTGTTCTTGCCTCGCTTGCCGAACAGCTGATCGGGCTTGGCGACAAGCTTTGTCGTCTTGAGCCACGGGTACTCTTTCGGCAAGGCCGCCATGTCGGTCTCCGGCGTCACGAGGACGAGCCGGTCGTCGAAGGCCAGATCTTCTCCGGAAAGCTGGCCGACCGCTCTGGCGATGATCCGCTTCGCGTCGACTTCGCGAATGCCTTTCTGTGCCATCGTCTCTCCTACATCCTCTTGATGATTTCGTCGCCAAACGCCGAGCAGGACAGGAGCGTCGCCTTCTCCATCTGCCGCTCGAGGTCGTAGGTGACCTTGCCGGCAGCGATCGCCGACTTGATCCCCTTCATGACAAGGTCGGCGGCCGGCTGCCAGCCCATGTACCGCAGCATCTCGACCGCGGACAGGATGATCGAGCCGGGGTTGACCTTGTCCTGACCCGCGTGCTTCGGCGCGGTGCCGTGGGTGGCCTCGAAGAAGGCGTGCCCGGTCAGGTAGTTGATGTTTGCGCCGGGGGCGACGCCGAGGCCGCCGACTTGCGCCGCGGCGGCGTCGGAGATGTAGTCGCCGTTCAGGTTCATGGTCGCCGCCACCGAGTATTCGCTCGGGCGCAGCAGCATCTGCTGGAAGAACTGGTCGGCGATGCGGTCGTTGACCAGAATCTTGCCCGCGGGAACCTGGCCGCCGTGGTTCTTCGTGACGTCATCCTCGGTGATGAGCTGCGGGTACTCCTTCGCGACCTCGTAGCCCCAGTCGCGGAACGCGCCCTCGGTGAACTTCATGATGTTGCCCTTGTGGACGAGGGTCACGACCTTGCGGCGGTTCGCGATCGCGTACTCGATCGCCGCGCGGACGAGGCGCTGCGAGCCTTCCTTGCTGATCGGCTTCACGCCGATGCCGCAGTCCTTCTGGAAGCGGATCTTCTTCCCGACCTTCATCTCCTTGTCGAGGAAGGCGATGATCTTCTCCACTTCCGGCGTGCCGGCCTGCCACTCGATGCCGCAGTACACGTCCTCGGTGTTCTCGCGGAAGAGGACGATGTCGACGTCCTCGGGATGGCGCACGGGCGCCGGAGTCCCGATGTGCTGCACTGGGCGCACGCAGGCGTAGAGATCGAGCAGGATGCGCAGCGTGACGTTGAGGCTGCGGATGCCGCCGCCGACGGGCGTCGTGAGCGGACCCTTGATCGCCACGAGGTACTTGCGGACGGCGTCGACAGTTTCATCCGGGAGGTAGAGCTTCTGCCGCTCGTCGGGAGGGATCGCGGCGACCTGCTCTTCGGTCATCCCAGGGAAGTTCACCTGGATGGCCTCGTCACCGGCGAGGACCTTCAACCACTCGATCTTCTTCTTCCCGCCGTAGGCCTTCACCACCGCAGCGTCAATGACCTTGATCATCACGGGCGTGATGTCAACGCCGGTGCCGTCGCCGCGGATGTACGGGATGATCGGGTTGTCAGGAACCCTGAGCCCGTCCTTCGTTTTCGTGATCGCCTGTCCCGCCTTGGGGGTGGGGATGTACTTGTTTGCCATCGCGAGAACGTTCCTCCTTAGATCCTTCTAGCCTGCACGTGCCTCTTGCGTCGCCAGTCCTTGGGTGATGCGACTCGCCGCGTCGACGACGAGCCGGATCAGCCGCTGCCGGTTGTCCTCCTCAGCGCGCAGCTTCGGAACCGAGACTCCAATCGAGCCCACGACGCGCCCCGACGGAGAGAAGATAGGGGCCGCGATGCCGTGGGTGCCCATGATCGTTTCGCCGTGACTCTCTGCGTAGCCGAGCTTCCGGATCTTGTCGAGCTCCTTCTTCAGGTTGCCCGGTGACGTGATCGTGGTGTCGGTAAACCGCGGAAGGCCGACGTCGCGCAGAACGGCCTGACGCTCCTCGGCGGAGAGGTGGGCAAAGATCGCCTTGCCGGTCGCACCCGCGTGGAGCGGGTACGTCTCGCCCAGCTCGTACGACACGCGGAGCGCGTGGGTTCCGTCCACCTTCTCCAGGCAGACCCCCACGCGCTCGCGCAACCCGCAGAGGAGGGCGGTCTCTCCCGTCTCCCGAGCGATCCGCTCCATGTGCGGCAGCGCGACTTCGCGGAGCGGCTTCCGCGCCATCGTCGCGGCAAGTTCGAGGATTCGACCGCCAAGCCGATACCCCGACCCTCCGGGCGCCTCCTCGATGAAGTTGTGAGCCTTCAGAGCGGAGATGTACCGGTACGCGGTGCTGCGGGGAAGCTGAAGCCGCTCGGCGATCTCTGCGACCTCGAGCACGGGGGTCGCTTCGCTGAACAGAGTCAAGATCCGTACGCACTTCTCCAGCGTGTTCACGGCTCTACGTCCTCCAGTGATCCCACGATCTGGGATCACGAGTCTCAGGGTGCGAATATCCTACCGCAGGAAGAGTGGTTGTCAAGGGCCGCTGAGCGCGGGGTACGATGCCCAGCGGCTAGGAAGCAGGCCGCTGGGCACGAGCCAGGATGCCCAGCGGCTAGAAAGCAGGCCGCTGGGCACGAGCCAGGATGCCCAGCGGCTAGGAAGCAGGCCGCTGGGCACGAGCCAGGATGCCCAGCGGCTAGGAAGCGGGCTGCTGGCTACTTGTCAGAACCGCCAGCAGCTGGGAAGCGGCCGCTGAGCGCGGGGCAAGTTGCCCAGCGGCTAGGAGGCGGGCCGCTGGGCACGAGCCAAGATGCCCAGCGGCTAGAAAACGGGCCGCTGAGCACGAGCCAAGATGCCCAGCGGCTAGGAGGCGGCCGCTGGGCACGAGCCAGGATGCCCAGCGGCTAGAAAACGGGCCGCTGAGCACGAGCCAAGATGCCCAGCGGCTAGGAGGCGGCCGTCGGGAATCGCTGGGCCCGACGGGACCATGTGGAGGCGCGCCGCGGACTCGCCATCCACCACCAGCAGTCGGAAGGCAGGTCGCCCGTTTGCCTTGCCCAACCTCTCGCCCTATAGAATGGGGCCGCGGGAAGAGGAGCGGCTACGCAGATGCCGGTCCTGTGATCTCTGTCGCCGCCTTGTCCATCCCTGCTCCTCCTGGCTCCTGCCACGCCAGGCCCGCCACGGCCTACCACGAGAAGGAACCCATCTACAGACGTGGAAAGCGAAGAGGGAGGGATGCGTGATGAACGTCTGGAGCACGAAGGTCGTTCGAGGGTTCGTCGTCTTCCTGGCCGTTTGCCTAGGGTTGTCGATCGGTGCGTTCGCCCCCGGCGGTAGGCTGGTCGTCATGGTCTGGGACACCGAGGCGCTGGACGATCTCTTCCGTGTCGTGAGGGAGTTCACGCAGCAGTACTGGACTAGCGTAGAGCTGCACTCCGTGCCGTTCGGCGACTACCCCGCCCAGCTCACGGAGCGGTTGCAGGGGGGCGACCCTCCCGACCTATTCTGGGTTTCCTACGAGCTTCTCGACGAACTCGCAGCGCTCGGCCTGGTCGTTCCGCTCGACGAGGCGCTTCATGACAAGGGCGGTCTCGTCCTCTCGAAGCCGTACACCCTTGGCAACCGGCAGTTTGGCTTCGAGGTGGGTCCGACGGCTCCGTACTCGGACATCGCCTACGCCGTGTCCCCAAGCGGCGCGTCGGACATCGAGCTCGCTCTTCGGTTCGTCGAGTACGTTCGCGGGAACTGGTCGGCGGTGTGCTGCGTTCCGGTCGCGCAGTCGAACCCTGCTCTCAATACGGCCATCGCTGCCCACGGGAACATCGACTGGCACATCGATACAGCCAATGAGTTTCTGTTCGGCACAGACATGAACGGCGCGGCGACGGCCTCGAACCACTGCCCCGACTCATGGACCCGACGCCACATGCACGCTGGGCTGACGAACACGAACGTCTTCTACTACGATCGAGATGAGATCGCCACGGGGCAGGACACCGACACGACAAGCGGGATCGACACCGCGATGCTCTTCTTCTACGCCGGGCACGGCTATCCCCCTACGACGTGGGACACGCTGGGCAACAGCGCCGACGTCGCCAACGTCAGCATCGCCGACAGCCCAGGCTGGGGAATGCTGCGCTACTACTGGCAGTGCTCGTGCACGGTGTTCGCGCACGGTGCGTCGTGCTGCGCGGGTGACTCCTGCAGCGGCAGTCACCCCTGTCCCGCGGGCAAGGACTGGTGGTACCAATGCCCCGGGGAGTTCGACGGCTCGGCAGACTCCACCACCAAACCCAATGTCTACGAGCGATGGGGCGCTGCAATCAACCCGAACCTCAGGATGGCGTGCGGCTCCTCGACGTGCGCCTACTGCCACGAGGGCCAGATGAACAGCATCTGGAACAACTACAACAACCTCGGCTACGACGTGGCCGACTCCTTCATCGACGGGCTCAGGACAGGAAGCGTCGTACCCCTATGCATCACGATGGGCGGGTACAGCGTGAACGCAACTCCCCTCGTCCAGGACACAACCTTCACGAACCTGCCGAATACGTCGGGCACCTCGCACCTCCATGTCCAATACCTGTCGAACTTCCAGTCGTCGCAGATCTCCGACACGCTGCGCATCCGGCTCCCCGAACTGCTGCCCAAGATTGTCTACGTGATTCCACGACCCGTGCCGGACCCGTGGTGGAACTACCCGTACCGAATCGACAAGGAGTGGATGAACTCCGTCGAGGAAGTCGAGGGGCGCGGGCCGAAGGTTCGCATCAACCGGCAGAGCGGCGCCATGTACATCGCGGGACCCTCCAAGCCGGCCGGGGAGCCGCCTCTTCTCACAGAAGACGCGTACTTTGACATGGCAACGCGGCACGCAAGAGAACTGGGATGGATCGAGGCACACATGAGCCGACCGGTCGGAGCGCGGATGATGATCGCGTCCGTCCCCCGAGAGGAACCTACGGAGCAAGAGCACGTCCAGAAGAACGTCATCGTGACATTCACGCGGCTCCTCGAGGTTGAGGAGGCCTCCGTGCCCGTGCTCGGCGAGGGCGGCAAGATCGAGATCCAGATGAACAACGACGGATCGCTCCTCAACGGCGCGAAGGTCTGGCGCGACGTCGCCGGCTTCGGGCCGTGGGAGAAGGTCAGGCCGTACGAAGAGGCCCTGGCAGAGGCGATGGCCCAGGTCAAGGAGCCGTGGGCCTACGAGGTCGACCACTGGGAGTGGGGATACGTGGAGGAGGCCGGGAACGTCGAGCAGGGAGCGATGAACCTCGTCTTCCGTTTCTGGCTCGCTCCCGCGGCGCGCGAGGACGCGCGCGCGACACCGCCGCTCATGATCGAGGTCCCCGCGTAGATCATCAAGGACTTGCGGAGAGGCGCGGCCGCCCGCCTGGACGCCCGTCCAGCCGACGCCCAGCGGGCGGCACTCCCCGGGCGCCGCGATCGGGGTGCCCGGCGAAGCCCGACCGCCCAATCAGGTTGAGAGGAGTCGACGGTAGAGGTCTTCGTGGTCCCTGCGGTCGGCGAGGTACGTGGCGGTCTTGCGCCAGTCGCCGACCTTGGCCATCGAGAGCTCGTGCACGACGAAGCCTTCCCCCGCCTCGATGCCGGCGAGCACTCGTCCGGAGGGGCTGACGATGCAGGAGTGGCCGAACTTGGTGTAGGCGCCGTCTTCGCCCCACTGGCAGGCCATGGCAAGGCCCACCGTGTTCTCGAGGGCGCGAATGCGCGCGAGGGCCCGCGGCTGCTCGGGACACCACTGCCACTCGTCCAGCGGCCCCCACCGCAGCCAGTCGGTGCTGTTCAGGATGTACTCAGCGCCGGAGAGCACGAGGCCGCGGATGTACTCGGGGAAGAGGAGGTCCATGCAGATCGTGAGGCCGACCGTTCCAAACTCGGTCTTGACGATTGCCGCCTTGTCTCCGGGCGTGAACATGGCCTTCTCCGCGGCGAACAAGTGGACCTTGCGGTAGGCGTGGACAAGCTTGCCGGCCGGGTCAAGGAGCACGCCTGTGTTGTGGTACTTGCCGGCCGCTTTCTCGACCATGCTCGCGTAGACGTAGACGTGGCGGCTCTTCGCGACGTCCCCGAGGACCGCCGTGGTCGGGCCGGGGATCGGCTCGGCGAGCGCATCGAGCTGATTCGCGATGTCGTACCCGGTGGTGAACGTCTCCGGGACGAGGACGACCTGGGCTCCCAGCGCGGCGGCGCCTTCGATGAGGCGCACGGCCTTGTCGCGGTTCTTCGCCACGGCTCCGGTTTCGCTGTTCATCTGCGCGACGGCGACTCGAAACGACATCATGCCTCCTTCTTCACGAGAGCGATCGCGGCAAGGAGCACGAGAGCCCGCGCGATCTGGTAGTACCAACTGCTGAGATTCCAGGCCGAGAGGAGATTCCCGAGCACGGCGAGCAACAGCACGCCGGCCAAGACGCCGAGGATGTTCCCGCGCCCGCCCCCAAACGGAATCCCGCCGATGAGCACGGCGATGATCGAGTCGAGGGCGAACTCCGGGCCGACCGAGGGGCTGGCCGACCCGGTGCGGCTGGTGAGGTAGAGGGCGGCCACGGCGGCACAGGCGCCGCTCACAAGGAACGTCGAGAAGACGACCGAGCGAACGCGGACCCCGGCGAGGCGGGCCACTTCCTGGCTGCCGCCGACGGCGAACACGTGGCGTCCGTACCGCGTGGCGTTCATCACGAGGATCGCGATCGCGAACGCTCCGACCACGATGAAGAACGCCGACGGGAAGGGGCCGACGGCGCCGCGGGAGAACGCGCGGAATCCGCGGCCGATCGAGCCGACGGGGCCGTGCGTGATCAGGAAGACGGCGCCGCGCGCCAGGGACATGACTCCGAGCGTGGCGATGAACGGCGCGATGCGGAGGCCGACCACGGCGAGCCCGTTGACGGCGCCGATGACCAGGCCGACACCGACGGCGGCGAGCGCAGCCGGAAGAATCATGGCGTCGCTGCCGTTCATGATCGTCGCGGCGGCCATCATCGCGAGCGTGATGGTCGAGCCGACCGAGAGGTCGACGCCCCCCGCCTGCATGGCGACCGCTTGGCCCACGGCGACGATTCCGAGCGCGGCGGCGTAGCGGAGGATGCTCGTGAGGTTGTAGGCGCCGAGGAACGTGGGCGACGTCAGCACCCCGGCGACAAAGAGCGTTGCGAGGGCGGCGAAGACGATGAACTCCGTCGTCGTGGACAGCGCGACGAGCCTGCGGCCCGCGCGGCGAAAGACGCCCTCGGCGCACTCGGCGGCCGCCTCGCCCGGCGCGCAGGCCTCCTCCGTCCTCTCGGCGAGCGCGACCGCCATGACCTTCTCTTCGGTTGCCTCGCTCCCCTCCAGTTCGCCCACCGTCCGTCCCTCGCGCATGACGACGATGCGGTCGCTCATGCCGAGAATCTCGGGCAGCTCGGACGAAACCATCAGGATCGCCATGCCCTCGTCGGCGAGGCGGCGAAGGTGGGCGTAGATCTCGGCCTTCGACCCGACGTCGATGCCGCGCGTCGGCTCGTCACAGATCAGGATGTCGGGCTCGGTGAGCAGCCACTTGCCAATGACCACCTTTTGCTGGTTCCCACCGCTCAACTGCACCACGAGCGACTCGGCGTCGGGGGTGCGGATGCCGAGGAGCCCGATGATGCGGTCGACGGCCGTGCGCTCGTCGCGCGTGCGGATGAGCGATCCGCGCTGCCGGCGTCGCAGGCTCGGAAGGGTCAGGTTCTCGCGGACGGAGAGGCCCAGCACGAGGCCCTCGCGCTTTCGGTCCTCGGTCAAGAACGCGATCCGCCGCCGGATCGCGGCGTGCGGCGAGCGGATGCGCACGGAGTGCCCGTCGAGTTCGACGGTCCCGCGCGACCGCCGCGTGCCGAACAGCGCCTGGCAGAGCTCGGTCCGTCCTGCGCCGACGAGCCCGTAGAGACCCAAGATCTCCCCTCGATGCAGCTCGAACGACGCGTCCGCCACGCGCGGCGCCGCCTCAAGATGGCGGGCGGCGAGGATCGTCGGGCCGACGCGCTCGGCGCGGCGCGGGAAGACCTGATCGAGCTTTCGGCCGACCATGCAGGTGATGATCTCGTTTCGGTCCGTCGCCGCCGCGTCCTTCGTGACGACGAGCTCGCCGTCCTTCAGAACCGTGATTCGGTCGGCGAGCCGGAACACCTCGTCGAGGTGGTGGGACACGTAGAGGATCGACATCCCCTTCGCGCGCAGCCGCTCGACGATCGCGAAGAGACGTTCGCGCTCGTCGATCGACAGCGCGGACGCGGGCTCGTCCATGATGAGGATGCTCGCGTCTTCCGAGAGCGCCTTCGCGATCTCGACCAACTGCTGATCGGCGACGCTGAGCCGTCCTACAGGGCGCCGCGGCGACGCCGCCATCCCCAGTTCCTCGAGGACGGCCTTGGCGCGGCGCAGCTCCTCCCGCCGCCGCAGCCAGCCCAGCCGATGCGGCTCCCGCCCGAGAAAGACGTTGCTGGCCGCCGAGAGGTGCGGGATGAGGTTGAACTCCTGGTAGATGATCGCCACGCCCGCGCGCCGCGCGGCTTCGGGCGCGAACTCCTTGACGTCCGCTCCAAACAGCGAGACGGTGCCGCCGTCGGGCGCCTGCGCGCCGGCGAGGATCTTCATCAGGGTCGACTTCCCGGCGCCGTTCTCGCCGACCACGGCGTGGATCTCGCCCTTGCGGACGGAGAACGTCACGCCGCGCAACGCCTGAACGCCGGGGAACCCCTTGCTGACCCTAGAGACCTCGATGGCTGTCTCGCGCATTCCGACCTCGAATGAGGGCCGGCCGCCCCGCAGGGGGCGGCCGGCGTCCGTTCCTACTTCCCGTAGTACTGCTTGATCCAATCCTCCGGAAGCTCGTTGATCGCGAAGTACTGATCGCTGAGATCCGGGCGGTAGTACTTGTCGAGCTCGTCCTGCTCGAAGCTCACGATCGGGTACTCGACGATCTTCGGCACCGGCTTCCCTTGGAGAACCTGAACCGCGAGATCGACGCACGTCATCGCAAGCGGGCAGCCGCCGGACTCGGCGACGAACACGATGTTGTGCTGCTTGGCGATGCGCAGCCAGCCGTTCCAGTCGTCGGCCGTCATCGGCGGAATCGGCCGTCCGGCGTCGAGGAGCGCCTCGACCGCGCCGTACGCCATCTGCCCGCCGTCGGCGAGGACGCCGTCAATCTGCGGATTGGCCTGGAGGAACGCGGCCATGGCCTCCTTCGCCTTGACCGGCGACCAGTCGCAGTACGCCATGCCGACGATCTGGATGTTCGGATACGCGGCGAGCCCCTGCTGCACTCCGCGGTACACGTCCTCCGCGTAGCTCGAGCCGGCCATACCCATCAGGACGACGATCTTGCCGCCGTTCGAGAGCTTCTTGCCCATCCAGTCGGCGTAGAGGAACCCCGCCTTGGTGTTGTCGCGCGACACCCACGACACGTACTTGTCGGTGTTCACGCCCGTCGAGGCGAGGATCACCGGGACTCCGGCCTCCATTGCTTCCTCGACCGCGCCGACCAGCGGCGCCTCGGCGGCCGGGTCGACGAACAGGATGTCGACGCCCTGCGCCACGAGGGTCTCGATGTCGGAGATCTGCTGGACCGGGTTCCAGAAGCACGAGCTGACGCGGAAGCCGCTGAAGAAGTCCTTGTACTTCACTTCGATCGCGTAGCGGAAGTGAAGACCGAACATCGTCATCCAGGCGTTCGTGTCGCCGAGCCCGGCTCGTCCCGCGAGCCACGGCGCGGCAGTCGTGTAGGCGGACGTGTCCGTCATGCCAGGAAGCACCGTGTCCGCCCCCCATGCGGTGCACCCCCACGCAACTACGGCGATGAAGCTGAGAACGAGAAGCCGCTTACCCATCTTGAGTCCTCCCTGTCTGCCTTCTGGCAGCCTTCTCTTGGATCGTGCGCCCACGCGCCCTGCCGCTACTTCCCTGTCGGGACGCCCACCTCCTTCTCTTCGCACCGATCCGGTATCCGTGGAGAGGCGGCGCCGGTTCGATGAATCCGAAGCTTGTCGATCCAGCCCGAGGAGTAGAACGCGACCGCGGCCAAGAGGACGCCGCCGCGCACCACGAGCTGGTACTCAACCTTCAAGTTCAAGATCAGGACGAGGTTCAGAAGAGCCGTCATTAGAAGGATCCCGGCCACCGTGCCGGAGATCTTCCCGCGCCCGCCGCCGAGCACCGCGCCGCCCACGACGGCGGCCGCGATCGAGTCGAGGTCGTAGCCCGTGCCGATCTCCTGATCGGCGTAGCCGAGGTAGCCGACGAGCACGAGGCCCGCCGTGGCGGCGAGGACTCCGCACAGGACGTAGGACAGGATCGTCACGCGATCGACGCGGACGCCGGACAGCTCGGCCGCGCGGGGGTTCCCGCCCACCGCGTAGATGCGCCGTCCGAGGGTCGTGCGGCGCAACACGAAGCTCGCCGCCACGGCGACGAGCCCAAACAGGATGACGGCGTTCGGGATCGGTCCGATGCCGCCGCGGCCGAACGCGCGCACCGCCGGGGGCAGAAGCCCGGAGGGCGTCGCGTTCGTGACCCACAAGCGAAGTCCCGTGACCAAGAGCCCGACGAAGAGCGTCGCGATGAACGGCTGCACCTTGCGCACGGCGATCAGCGTCCCATTCACGAGCCCGATGCCGGCCCCCATGGCCAAGGCGAGCGGGATCACGAGCGGCACGAGCGTGTTCGTCCCGCCGGTCAGCTCGGCGATCGTGACCCCGGCGAGCTGCATGATCGCAGCCACCGAGAGATCGATCCCGCCGGCGAGGATCACGATCGTCTGGCCGATCGCGAGGACGCCGATGGCTGACGCTTGCCGAAGGATGTTGAGCAGGTTGTCCGGCCGGAAGAAGGGCGGGGACACGCAGGCGGCGATGATGAGGAGCAGCCCGAGGAACACGAACACGAGGGACCCCTCGAGCTTGCGGCGCAGGGCGCCGAGTCGCGTCCTCATCGGTCCCCCTCCCACGCCGCGATCAGGTCGCGCGATGTCACGACGCGGCCGTAGTGGTTCTCGATCACGTAGAGACCGACATCCTTCATCGTCGCGCTGTGGGCGGCTCCGCGGCGCGAGAAGCAGGCGAGGCAGTCCGAGACGGCGACCACGTGGTAGCCGAGGGCGAACGCTTGGTGCATCGTGTCGCCGCTGCAGATGTTGGGCCCCGTCCCCGCAACGGCGATCGTGTCCACGCCGCACGCCCGGAGCATCGTGTCGAGCGACGTTCCGAAGAACGCACCGTAGCCGTACTTCTCGACGACCGTCTCCGTCGGAAGCGGCGTGAGCTCGGGGACGAACTCCGCGCCCCACGAGCCGGGGAGCGTGACCGCCGGCTCTCCCCAGAACGCGGTCCACGACGGGGCGTTGCGCCGCACGTCGTTCACCATGCGCGTGTGGAACACGGCGACCCCGTTCCGCCGAGCCGCATCGAGGAGCGCGGCGAGCGGCGCCACGATCGCCTGGACGTCCGCCGCATGGAACCCGAACCGCGCCATCGCTCCCGCCGGCGACACGAAGTCGTTCTGCATGTCGACGATGACGAGCGCCGTGCGCGCACGCGCCGCGGACTTAGCGGATCCACACATCGAGGTGCTCCTTCACGAAGTCGTTGTCCGAGAGGTGCGGGTAACTTCGCACAACGCGGTCGATCTCCTCGGCCTGTCCCGGCGAGAGGTCGAGGGTTCGGTCCAGGCACCATCGCCCCGCGAGGAGCCCGCTTCGCCGCAGCATCTCGTGGATGCCCGGAAGGCAGCCCGAAAAAGCGTGGTCGGCGTCGAAGACGGCCTGGTTCGCGTCGGTGATCTCCACCCCAAGGGCCAGGAGCTCGGGCGGGATCGACTCGCCGGCCTCCCGCAGGCGCCGGATCCGCGCGTGCAACTCGACGGCGCGCCGAGTCCAGAACGACCACTGGCCCAAGAGACCGCCGACCATGCAGACGGTCGCCGTGGTCCCCGCGACCGGGATCCGGTACGGCGTCACGAGGTCGAGGACGATGTGGTCGTCGTTCCCCGTGTAGAGGGCGATCTCTCCCGCGCGCCCGGACTCCGCCACGGCGCGGACCACGTCGAGCGTGCGGTATCGGTCGAACGGCGCGACCTTGATCGCCACGACGCTCTCCAGAGCGCAGAACCCGTGCCAGAACGCGCGATCGAGCGTCCGCCCACCGACCGCGGGCTGAAGGTAGAAGCCGACGAGGGGGATCGCCTCCCCCACCGCCTGGCAGTGGGCGATGAGTTCGTCTTGGCCGGCCGCCGGCAGCGCAGCGAGGCTGACGAGCCCCGCGTCGTACCCGAGCCCCGCGGCAAGCTCCGCTTCGGCCACGGCCTGGCCCGTGGGGCCGCAGATCCCGGCGATGCGCACCGCGTCCGGCTTGCGGCGCTTCATCTCCTCGGCGGCCAGCTCGAGCACGGGACGCAGGAGCGCGTGCTCCGCGTCGCGGATCTCGAACTGCGTCGTGTGCACGCCCACGGCGAGCCCGCCGGCCCCGGCGTCGAGGTAGTAGCGCGTTAACGCCCGCTGTCGCCGCTCGTCCAGCCTGCGGTTCGCGTCGAGCGCGAGGGCGTGGGCGGGGATCACCGTCCCCGTCCGCAAGACCTCGAGAGCCGTCTGGCGCATCGCCACTAGAACCGCCCTTCACGTTCTGCGAAGTGGGTCGGTTTGCCCAGCATCCTTCCGCCGCACTGGACCCACTCTGCAATCCAATCGAGCATCCGGTCGACGTCGACCGCGGGCCGGCCGAGGAGCCGCACCGCCTTCTGGCAGTTCGCGAGGAGCGCGTTCTCGGCCTCCAGCCCCACCAAGCGCAGCGGCCGCTTGAGCCGCTCGCTCAGTCCCTCCGCCGCGTAGCGCACCGACACCGCCTCCGGACCGCTGACGTTCACGATCTCGGCCGGGGACGAAGCGAGCAGGATCCCGCGCAGCATCATGTCGCACGCGTCGCCCTGCCAGATCACGTTGACGTGGGACATCGAGACGTCGACCGGGCGGCCTTGCCAGACCGCTTCCGCGATGTCGACGAGGACGCCGTATCGCAGTTCGACGGCGTAGTTCAAGCGCGCGATCGTGATCTCTACGCGCCGCGTCTCGCTGAAGTGCTGAAACACGCGCTCGCGGCCCAGGCACGACTGCGCGTACTCGCCGATCGGCGCGGGCCTCTCCTCTTCGGTCGCTCCGCCCGAGTCGGCCGGCACAAACGGGTAGACGTTGCCGGTCGAGAAGACGAGGATGCGGCTCGTTCGGAACCGGTCGGCGACGACGCCGGGGACGTAGGCGTTGATCGCCCAGGTCAGCGCTTCCCCACCCGTCGACCCAAACTTCCGTCCTGCCATGAAGACCACGTTCGGCAAGTCGGGCAGCCGATCGATGGCGCGGCGGTCGGTGAGGTCGCAGCGGATTGTCTCGATTCCGTCTTGCTGTAGGGCGCGCTCGACTGCAGGGTCGGAGAACCGCGACACCCCGACGACGGGCGCCTGAATCCCTGCCTGCGTCAAGGCGCGCTTCGCCATGCGCCCGAGCGTGTGGCCCATCTTCCCGCCGATTCCCAGGACGAGGACGCCCCCCGACAGCTCCGCGGCCCGCTCGACGAGCGCGGGACTCGGGCGACTCAGGAACTCGTCGAGCTCGACCTCGCTCGCGAACCGCTTCGGCCAATCCGTCTTCATGCGCGCGTCCCTCCATCGGCGGCAATCCCCTGACCAAGAAGCCTTGCGTAGAAATCCACAAACCCCTTCATCGTGTCCGGCGACTCGAACGAGAAGCCGGTCAGGATCTTCATCGTGTGGCGATTCGAGAAGTAGACGACCGTGATCGCCTGCAGCGCGTACACGAGGCGCGCGACGTCGACATCCTTGCGGACCATCCCCCGCTTCTTCGCGTCCTCGAGGATCGCCCGCAGTCGCGCCCACCCCGGTCCGCGGGCCGCCCGCGCCGTCTCCGGATCGAGGTGCGCGGCGCCGTTCAGGTTCTCCCACGCGATCAACCGAGCGAACGACGGGTGCTCGCGGTTGAACGCGAAGAGATCGGACAGGATGCCGCGCAAGAGCTCGACCACCGTGTCCGCCTCCGCCAGGCCGTGGATCGTCTCGCGCTGCGACAGCTCGGCGTACCGCGAGTTGACCACCGTGCGGTAGAGGTCTTGCTTGGTGCCGAAGTAGCGGATCACGAGGGCCTTGCTGCAGCCGGCCTCCTCGGCAATTCGGTCGAGCGTTGCGGCGCTGTACCCAGACTCCGCAAAGGCGGACGCCGCGGCCTCGAAGATCCGCCGCCGCGTCTCCTCCTTGTTGCGCGTCCGCACACCCCGGTCCGTCGTCTTCATAAGTAACCGATCGGTTACTTAGGAGTATAGACAAGTCGCGCGACAGGTCAATAGGCTAGAGGCAGATGCTTCGTGATTCCCGCGCGGGGCTCTACCTCTCTCCCCTTGCGCTCCGCGTGGCCACGTCCGTCAAGGTGGTGTATCGCCTCGACTCGGTGAGCGGTCACGCCACGAGCTGCGCGACCAACGCGGGTTCCTCCTTTGTCGGTGTACTTGAGGTCCGACGCGCTGTCGCCTGAGCCAG
>JAQTNX010000043.1 GCA_028713635.1 Candidatus Bipolaricaulis sp. | reverse complement strand
CGCCGGCGGGTCGGCGGGGACGTTCGCCCGCGTCGCCGCGAGCCTGGGCGCGCGCGTTGTCTTCCTGGGAGCCGTGGGGCGGGACGCCGCGGCCGACATCCTGGAGCGGTCGCTCGTCGACGTCGGCGTGGAATCGCGCCTCCTTCGCAGCGAGGCGCCGTCGGGGACCGTCGTCGCGATGCGGCGCGGGAACGAGCGCTCGATGATCTGCTCTCGTGGCGCGAACGACGATCTCGACGCGGAATGGGTCGACGCGCACTGGCCGCTTGCCGTGGATCATCTCCACGTCTCCGGGTACGCACTGCTGGCCGAAGGGCCGCGCGCGGCGGCGCGGTGTGCCATCGCACATGCAGCGACCTCCGGAGCGTCCGTGTCGCTCGACCCTCCCCCCGCAAGCCTCATCGAGGCGTTTGGAGCCGACCGGTTCCGCGCGGAGCTTCTGGGAGTGCGGTGGCTCTTCCCAAACGAGGAGGAGGGACGGTTGCTTGCGGGGGCGTCGGTCGCGGCGGACATCGTGCGCAGGCTGGCCGAGGACTACGAGGCCGGCGCACTCACGCTCGGAGCGCAGGGAGCGATCGCGTGGCGAGGCAAGAGGGTCGATCGCTGTCGCGTCGAGCGGACGCTCGACGTCAACTCGACCGGTGCGGGAGACGCCTACGCCGCGGGCTTCGTGGTCGCAGAGCTCAATGGAAAGCCGCTCGACGCCGTCAATCAGGCGGCGAGCGCCGCCGCCTCTCGCTATCTGGGCCTGCGACGTGCTTGATTCGGTGAGATCTTCCCACTACCGTCATGGCGAAGCACCGGAGGTGAGCGAGGCCGATGGAAGACAAGACCGCGCTGTTGATTGCGCTGGCCGTTGGCATCATCGTCATTGTGGGGCTCTTGTCCCTCGTCATTCCCGAGCCCGCGGAGCGCGCGGTGATCGCCACGGAGAGGCTCGACATCGCTGTGCTCGCGTTCCGCAATAGCTCCAGCTGGTCGGGAGTGCAGGAGACGGTTCGAGGTCGGATCGAGACGGGATTGGTCAACCAATCCGGCATCCACGTCTTCTCGCGCACGCAGCTCGATGCGTTGCTTGTGGAGCAGTCGCTGTCTGCGACGGGGCTCCTGGATCCGGCCACAGCGGTCAAGATCGGATCCTTGACCGGCGTCAGCAAGCTGGTGACCGGCAGCGTCTATGCCGTCGATACGTCGGCGGAGGCAACCACCGCGTGCGCGAAGTGGGAGAATGGAGTCTGCGTGCAGACGGTCCCTGCGACGACCTACGCGGCGAAGATCTCCGCGCAGGTCGAGGTCATCGATGCAAGGACCGGGCAGATCGAGCAGGCGATGGACGTCGATGGGTCCGATTCGACCACGGTTCTGCAGGGTACGCTGTTCGGGGGATTCGACTCGCTCCTTGCGGATTCGGCGAGCGAAATCGCGACCGAGGTTGCGGGGAACGTGACGTCAAGCTACACCCGGGAGATCCGGTACGGGCTGTACGAGAGCGTTCAGACCAAGCGGAACGGCTACGTCGGGAAGAACGAGACGAGACGATTCGAGGTGGGGTCAGACGTCCGGCTCGTACTGCACTACACCCGCGTGCGGGACGGCGACCTCTTCGATCTCGATTGGATCGGACCGAGCGGGGAATCCGTCGGCCACGTGGAGGATGTCGTCTCGAACGGCGATTGGAGTCTCGAGACGCTCGATTCGCAGACCCTCGCCCCGGGACGATACGTCGTGACCGGCACGTTGAACGGGATTGTGGCCTTTCAGGAGCCGTTCACCCTCGTGCCGTAGTGCAACCGGAGGCTCCACTCCCGAGGAGACGACACCGTGCGAAATCATCGCAAGGAGCTTTGGTTCCATCTTCCGAGTCGCCGCGGGTTCGTGAACATCACGCCGCAGGTCGACGCGGTGCTCCGCGAGAGCGGGATTCGCGAGGGCCTCTGCCTCATCAACTCGATGCACATCACGTCGAGCGTGTTCGTCAACGACGACGAGCGCGGACTGCACGCCGACTTCGACCGATGGCTGGAAGCGCTCGCGCCGCACGAGCCGACGGACTCGTACGACCACAACCGCACCGGGGAGGACAATGCCGACGCCCACCTGAAGCGCCAGATCATGGGCCGCGAGGTTGTTGTCGCGATCACCGAGGGGCGGCTGGATCTCGGCACGTGGGAGCAGGTGTTCTACGGGGAGTTCGACGGTCGACGCCGCAAACGCGTGCTGGTGAAGATCGTGGGGGAGTGAGCACAGGCGGCCTTCCGGCGCGCCGCCCATGCTCGAAGCGGAGCGGACAACGTGCGATCCTTCAGACGGAATCGGTCACCTCACATCGGCTCAGGTGCCCTAGGACTCCTCATGTCCCCCGGTCATGCTCTGGGATGAGTCCCTGTGGCGGCTTTCAGAAGTCTCCCCCGGGGTGTAGACTCCGGCCCGCGGCGCCGAGCCTGGGTGCCGACCCGCAGGTCCGAGCCAAGAGGAGGCTTCGCTTCAAGGGGATGAGATGCCGTGGCCGCGGCGTCTCGAGGAGAGGACGCACACCATGAGCGAGTGGAGAATCCGGGTCTGGAGAGTCGTCGCCCTAGGCGTTGTGGTTGCCTTGCTGTTGGGGATGATCGTGATCTTGCCAGCCTATCTCCACATGCGAGGCGTTGCGGCCGGCCGTGCCACCCAGATCAAGACCCTCGGAGCACAGCTCGAGGAGTCTCGGCGAGCGCATGAGGCAGCCCTCGCCGAGAACCGGGTCACGGCCGAAACGCTGAAGGGGACAGCGGCGGAGCTGGAAGATCTCCGTGTGGCCCAGCAAGCGCTGGCCGACGAGGACCGCGAGACGAGCCAGACGCTCCAACACACGACGGTCGATCTTGGGCAACTGCATGCAGCGCAGCAGCTTGCTCTGTGCGCAACCCAGGAGACCACGCAGAGCCTGACGGAGACCGCGGTCGGCCTGGAAGAACTGCGCGTGACGCAGGAGACCACGGTCGCTGAGACCCAGCAGGCGACCACCGAGCTCCAGGAGCTGCAGGTGGCGGAGCAGGCGACCGCCGATCAGAACCGCGAGACCAGTCAAGCGTTGAAGGACACTGCGAAGAGTCTAGAGGAGCTGCGAGTCGCGCAGGAGATGACGGCCAACGAGTACCGGGACATGATCCAGGATCTCCAGGATGCGATCGGACAGCTTGCGACGACCGGGCGGCCCAGCTGGCCCGGCGGACCCTCGGTGCCGTCGGTGACGGCGCCGGGCGCCGAAGCGGCGGAGGGGTACACCGCCGTCGACTCGAATGAGGCGTCGGCCCTGTGGGTAGACGGTTTCAGCGCCCTGCGATCGCAGGAGAGTCCCTCGGCGGCCGGACCCGGCGGCCAGGCCATCGCGAGCGTCTTCGACGACAACGTCGCTGCGCAGGCGAAGAGCCTGATCTGGAAACACCTCGGCCGCCCTCCGTACCGGCTCTTCGTGATCTCGCAGACGCAGAGCACCGTTCAGAACCTGTGGCACGTCATGGGGCGATTCGCAGGCGTCGGAGACGACGCGCGCGCCTTCGCGGCCGGCGTGCGGTTCCTCCCGAGCGGAAAGTGGATGCTGCTCTCGTTCTGCTGGCTTGCCGTGAGCGCACCAGCGGACGCTGAGCCCGCCGCTCCCGCGTCCGTCGAGTGCCCTCCCTGTCCGCCGACACCGTAGGACGGCCGCCTCGATTCCTCGTCGTCTAGGGAATTCCGTCCCTGTTTCGGGCGGCGTCCCGAGACGTGCCGATCCGGTCCTCGTCGTGCGCTCTTCTCGAAGACCCTGCAGCCGCATCGCTCCGAGGTTCTTCTCCACGTGCGCATCATCGCGCGTTCACAGCATCTTCACGATGTTCCCCTAGATTGGCATCGTGCGAGGATCGCACACCTCCTTACGAAAGGGGTCCAGGACACGAGGGGAGTCTTGGACCCCTCTCTCTTTGGGGTGGCGCGAACTTGGGCTTGCAGTCTGGAGGCCGACTCGGCTGCTGCCCTACGTGAACAGCTTGCGGCAGCGCACGAAGTACTCGACGCCGGAGGCGACCGAGAGGAAGAGGGCCAGTCCGAGCAGGACGGACTGGGCGATCGACCACCCCGGGACGACGGGGAATGAGCGCCCCACGAGGATGGCGAGGATCAGGGCGATGTGTGAAACGGTTTTCAGCTTCCCGAGGACGCTCGCGGAGATCACTTGACCCTCGGAGATCGCGAAGATCCGCAGACCCGTGACGAGGAACTCGCGTGCCACGATCACCATCACCGGAGCCGCCGTGAGCTCGCCGAGCTGGACGAGAGCGATCAGCGCTCCCGAGACGAGGAGCTTGTCGGCGATCGGATCGGCAAGCTTTCCGAACGTGCTGGTCTGTTTCAGGCTCCGTGCGACGTAGCCGTCGACGGCGTCTGAGACCGCGGCGAGGAAGAACAGGATGATGCCGAGGATGCGGCCGACCTGCGAGTCCCAAAGGATAAGGAACATCAGCAGCGGCACGCTGGCAAGCCGAGCGACGGTGATCTGGTTCGGGATGGTGCGTAGGAGGCCGGTGCCGTTGGCCATCAGGCTCGTGCCTCCGCGACGATCTGGGCCAACCCCACCGGGTCGAGCGATGCCCCGCCGACGAGAACTCCGTCGACATCCGGCAGGGCGAGCAATTCGGCGGCGTTGTCGGGTTTGACGCTTCCCCCGTAGAGGATCCGGATGGTCTCTCCGGCCGAGGCGCCGAGTTCTCGGCGCAGCCATTCGCGGATCCACGCTGCAGCATCCTGGGCCTGGCGCGTCGTGGCCGTCTCGCCCGTCCCGATCGCCCACACCGGCTCGTACGCGACGACAAGGTGCGGGAACGAGCGCGCGGAGAGGTCGGCCAGATCGGAGCCGAGCTGGGTTTGGAGAACTGACTCGGTCTCTCCGGCTCGCCGCTCGGCGAGCGTCTCGCCCACGCAGAGGATGGGATGGAGTCCGCCGGAGACCGCTGCCTCGAGCTTGCAGCGCACGAGGGCGTTCGACTCGCCGAAGACGTGGCGCCGCTCGGAGTGCCCGACAAGCACGTAGCGGCACCCGCAGTCGATGAGCATCTCGGCTGAGACGGCTCCGGTGAACGCGCCGCGTGGCTCGGGATGCAGATCCTGAGCTCCGAGACGAACGTTCGTCTTGCAGAGGAGGCAACCGGCACGATGGAGGCTTGGGAACGCCGGAAGCAGGACGATCTCGGGCTCTGCCTGCGAGACGAGCGGAAGGAAGCGAGCCAGGAAGACCTCGGTCTCGGACGGAGTCTTGTTCATCTTCCAGTTGCCGGCGATGAGGTGCGCGCGCATCGTCTCCCCTCCGCGGCGAGTATAGCCGGTTCACGCTCGCGCGTGCACGATTGACTTTCCTGGATTGGCTTCCTACCATCCAGCCCGCCCTCGGCGCTCCGCGCCGCGAGGGAACGGCAGGGGACGGCATCGCCTGGACGGTCGCCCCGGTGGGCGCCGCGACGGGTGCGAAGGAAGGCGGATCTCCCGCGATGAGACACTATGACGTCGTTGTGGTCGGCGCCGGTCACGCCGGATGCGAGGCGGCGCTCGCCGCGAGCCGTCTCGGCGTGTCCACGGCGCTCGTCACGACGAACCTCGGGGAGATCGGGCGGATGCCGTGCAATCCGTCCATCGGCGGGCCGGGGAAGTCCCAGCTCGTGTGCGAAGTCGACGCGCTGGGGGGAGCCATGGCGCGGATCACCGACGAGACGATGATCCACATCCGACTCCTCAACACGAGCAAAGGGCCGGCCATGCAGGTGCGCCGCGCGCAAGTGGACCGATTGGCGTACAAGGCTTTCTGGAAGAGGATTCTCGAAGCGGCGGAAGGGCTCGCCTTGATCGAGGGCGAGGTGGAGGATCTCGTCGTTCGCGATGGCGCAGTCTGCAGCGTTCGCCTCCGTGAAGGGCTGGATCTGACGGCTCGCGCGATCGTCATCGCGGCGGGGACCTTCCTCAACGGGCGCATCCTTCTGGGAGATGTCTCGTACCCCGCCGGTCGAGCGGGCGAACCGCCGTCGATCGGACTCGCCGCATCGCTTCGTCGACTCGGGCTTCGCATGGAGCGGCTGAAGACGGGGACCCCGCCGCGCGTCCACCGACGAACCCTGGATGTTTCTCACCTCGAACGTCAGTCGACGAGCGACGTGCCACTCTGTTTCTCTTTTGGGTCAAGGGCCCACGTTCTCCCTGATGATCACCCCGTCTATGTGACGCACACGAACGCGGAGACGCACCGGATCATCGAGTCCAACCTGAAGGAGAGCGCGATCTACAACGGACTGATGAGCGGCACGGGACCGCGACACTGCCCGTCGCTTGAGAGCAAGATCGTGAAGTTCCCGGGCCGGGAGCGGCACAAGGTCTTCCTCGAGCCCGAAGGTCGCGACAACGCCGAGGTCTACCTCCAAGGGATCTACACCGCGTTCTCCCCAGAGCTGCAGGATCGCGTCGTCCACTCGATCGAAGGCCTCGAATCGGCGCACATCGTCCGCTACGGCTACAACATCGAGTACGACTTCGTCGATCCTCTTCACCTGTCGGCGTCTCTCGAAGTACGCGGAATCGCCGGCCTGTACCTCGCCGGTCAGCTGATCGGAACGACAGGGTACGAGGAGGCTGCGGCGCTCGGACTCGTCGCGGGCATCAATGCAGCGCATCAGGTGCGGGGCCGCGAGCCGTTCGTCGTCACTCGCGGCGAGGCCGTGATAGGAGTTCTGATTGACGACCTCGTGACGAAGGGGGTCGCGGAGCCGTACCGAATGCTCCCGTCGCGGGTCGAGCACAGGATCAGCCTACGGGAGAGAAACGCGGATCTGCGGCTCGCCGAGCGAGGCCGTGCAATCGGTCTCGTCACGGACGACGACTACGCACGGGTCGTTGAGCGGCGCGAGCGGATCGACGAACTCCTCGCGATGCTGCGAACCACGCGGATTGGACCCAGCGATCCACGCAGCGCCCGCCTCGCCGAGTGCGGCAGCCGGCCGCTCGCGTCGAACGGCGCCAGCTTGTACGAGCTCCTGCGTCGGCCGGAGGTGCGGCTGGAGGACCTCGTGCCCGTCGACGACCTGCCGGAGGACGTCCGTCAGGAAGTGGAGATTGAGGGGAAGTACGCCGGGTACCTCACCCAGCACGAACAGGAGATCGAGAAGCTCAAGCGACTTGACGGGCTGCGGATTCCTGAGGACCTCGACTACGACGCGTTGACCACACTGTCGTTCGAGGGGCGTCATCTCTTGCAGCGGATCCGCCCGCGGTCGTTCGGCCAGGCAACCCGCGTCCCCGGTGTGTCGCATGCCGACCTGTCGATGCTGGCCATCCACCTGCGACGATAGCGGCTACAGGCCTGCGACGGGCAACAGCTCGCCCATCCGGACCCAGCGGGACGCTACGTTGCTGAAGATCGGGCCCGCCGTCGATCCGCCGCCGACGGGTCCCGTGCCGACCTCATCGAGAACGACGAGGATGACGTAGGCGGGGTCCTCCGCAGGGATGATCCCGCCGAACAGGGACGTGTACACCCCCGAGTCGTACCCCTTACCGGCGACGGCCTTCTGCGCGGTCCCAGTCTTGCCGGCGACGGAGAAGCCGTCGACGGCGGCGTGCGTTCCCGTTCCGCTCTTGACGACGCCGACCATCAAGTCCTTCATTGTTGCGCACGTCTGTGCCGACAGGACGGTCGGCGGCACGGGCGTTCGTTTCTTATGTCTCGGCTCCTGATCCGGCTGGATCACGTGCGGGGTGACGAGGACTCCGCCGTTCGCCACGACCGCGAGGCCCCGGGCCAGCTGGATGGACGTGACGGCAATCGATTGGCCGTACGAGGTCGAGGCGAGATCGAGGTCCGTCCACTGCTTCGCGTCGCGGAGGATGCCCTTCGCTTCGCCCGGGAGATCGATGCCGGACGGCGCGCCGAACCCCAAGTCGAGCAGGGTCTTGTAGAGACGATCCTTGCCGAGATCGAGGGCGACGCGAACCATCGCGGTGTTCACGGAGTCGGCGATGACTCGGGCAAACGTGACGGTTCCGTACGACCAGTTGTCGGCGTTGTGGACCGTGTGTCCGCCTACCGTGATGCCGTCGTTGCCGTTGAACTTGTCCCCGGGCGTAACCGTTCCGGCCTCGAGGGCGGCGAGCCCGGCGAAGACCTTGAACACGGACCCCGGCTCGAACATGAAGTTGACGGCCAGGTTGCGGCGCTGCGCGGGGGTTGACGTCGAGAACTGATTCAGGTTGTACGTCTTGTCCTGCGCCATCGCGAGGACCTCTCCCGTCTTGGGGTCGAGCACGACGATCATCCCGGCGGCGGCCTGAAGACGAGCGACGCCGCTTTGGATCTCGTCCTCGCAGACGAACTGGAGGCCGGCGTTGATCGTGAGGTGCAGGTCGCGGCCCGGCTCTCCCTCCTCGATTACGTCGGACGAGTAGGTGCGGCCGTCGGCGCCGGCGACGATCCGCATGCGGGTTGGGGTTCCTCGCAAGTCCTTGTCGTGGGTCAGCTCGAGTCCTTCAAGCCCCTCGCCGTCCGCGCCGACGAATCCGATCAGGTTCGAGGCGAGACGCCCTTGAGGGTAGAACCGCTTCCAGGCGTCGAGGAAGATCAGCCCATAGGCTCCCGCGTCCTCGGCCTGAGTCTTGATGCGCCGCGCGGTTTCGAGGTCGACCTGCCGATCGATCCACGTGAAGTAGCTCGAGCGGTACACGCGGCCCGACACCTCGGAGGCCGACATTCGCAGTTCCTTGCTGAGGATCTCGACGAGCTTGGCCGGGCGAGTCATGTTGTAGCTGTCGATCGCGATCGACATGGCCTTGACGTCGAAGGCGAGGACCGTGCCGCTACGGTCATAGATGGCGCCGCGCCGCGGCCAGACGTCGACGGTCTTCTCCTGCATCGCTGCGGCGGCGCGCGACCAGCTGCCGTGTTCGATGACTTGGAGCTGAAGCAGACGGACCCCGATGACGGCGCACCCGACCATCAAGATGCCCGCGAGCATACGCCCACGGCGCCAGGTCTCTCCGTCACTCGTCGCTGCTCGGCGGAACGCGTACATAGCGTGTGGTGCTCGGCTGGATCATGCCGAGGTGCTCCGTGGCGTACTTCGACACGCGAGGGAGCGAGAAGGCTTCCGCGATCTCGAGTCGTAGGGTGTGGTTGATCTCCTCCAGCTCGGTGAGGTTCTCCTGAAGCGCCTCATGGTCCGCCGTGAGGGCCCGGAGCATCGTGCCCTGATGGATGTACAGGAAGGAAAGCCCGCCGACGAGAACGGCGACGGCCAGTGCGATGGCCATATCGGCCGGGATTGGGAGGCGCACGTCTTTGAGGCTGAGCCTTCTCCGCACCTTCGTCTTCGGGCCCTGGGCGGGCGCCCAACTCGAGCCGCGTCGCCGCCGAAACGTCGGGAGGCGGAATCTGGAGAGACCGACTCCTGTGCGGTGGCCCGGCGCGCTGCCTTGCGCCGGGAGCCACGTCGCTGCCCGGCGCGGGCGGAGCCGCATTCGGCTTCGGCTCGTTCTCTTCACAGGCGCAAAGGCTTGCGCGGGCGTCCACGTTCGTCGTCGGCGAGACATGTCTTCCCCAAGGATAGGGGAGGGGACTCGCCTCCGCAGGGACACGTGTCGCGCTACCCGCCGAACTCGATGACTTTGCGGCACGCGCGGAGTTTCGCGCTCCGCGCGCGGGGGTTGGCCGCCACCTCGTCTTCCGCCGCCACGATGGGCTTCGGGGTGAGAATCTCGGCCTCCACCCGCTTGCCGCACGTGCAGACAGGGAAGTCCGGCGGGCAGACGCACCTTGCGGCGAGGTCGCGGAAGTAGCTCTTCACCATGCGATCCTCGAGCGAGTGGAAGCTGATCACCGCAAGCGTGCCGCCCTTGGAGAGCCGAGAGAATCCTCGGCGTAGGCCGAGGGAGAGCTGCGCGAGCTCTTCGTTGACGGCGATTCGGATCGCCTGGAACGTCCGCGTCGCCGGGTCGATGCGCTGAGCGAAGTAGGCGCGCGGGACGGCGTGGTGGACGACCTCCCGCAGCCGGGCGGTCGTCTCGATCGGACGAGCGATCCTTTCGCGCGCGACGGCCCGAGCGATGGCCCGCGCGTATCGCTCCTCGCCGTACTCCTGCAAGACGCGTTCCAGTTCCTCCGGGGAGACCAGGGCAAGCCATTCGGCCGCCGTCGCGCCGCGGGACCGATCCATCCGCATGTCGAGAGGGCCGTCGGCGCGGAAGCTGAAGCCGCGGGCGTTGTCGTCGAGCTGGAGAGACGAGACGCCAAGATCCAGCAGGAGGCCGTCAATGGCGCCGACGCCGCGCCGATCGAGAAGTCGGTCCAGGTCTCCAAATGCGCCGTGCACGAGCACGACACGGTCCCCGAATCGCTCGAGCCTCCCTCGGGCGTGCTCGAGGGCCGCCTCGTCCTGGTCGATGCCCACGACGCGAGCCCCCGGCTCCACCTCGAGGATTGCCTCGGTGTGCCCGCCCAGGCCGACCGTGCCGTCGACGAGGAGGCTCCCGGGTCGTGGCCGGAGGAGCCGGACGACGTCGCGTGGGAGGACCGGAACGTGCAGGCGCTCGTCGCCTGCGGTCATTCGGCACCCCGCTCGTCGGCGTGCCGCTCGCCCGCTTGCCGCTTCAGATCGGCGAGCCGCTCGAGCGCTTCGAGCGGCGTCATGCGGTCGGGGTCGAGCTTCCTGAGCGCGCGAAGGATTGGGTCATCCTCCGCACCGAACAGACGGAGGGGCTCAGCGGTCGGCCCCTTCCGAGCCAGTCGAGTGAGCGGCGCCTCAGACAGCAGGTCCGCGAGGATTCGGTCTGCGGCGTCCGTGACGTGGGTCGGGAGGCCGGCAAGGCGGGCGACGTGGACGCCGTAGCTCCCTTCCGCGGTTCCGGGCTCGACGCGGTGGAGGAACACCACGTTCTTGCCAACCTCCTTCACGAGGACGTGGAGATTGACGACGTTCGGGATCTCTTCCTCGAGCCGTGTCAGCTCCTGGTAGTGAGTGGCGAAGAGCGTCTTCGCGCGCACGCGGTGCGCCAGCTCCTCCGCGACGGCCCAGGCGATGGAGACCCCGTCGAACGTGCTCGTCCCTCGCCCCATCTCGTCCAGGATGATCAGGCTGCGCGACGTGGCGCGCTCGAGGATCGCGGCAACCTCGAGCATCTCCATCATGAACGTGCTGATCCCCGACGAGAGCATGTCGCTCGCCCCGACTCGGGCGAACACGCGGTCGACGATCGGAAGAGCTGCGCTCTTGGCCGGTACGAAGGAGCCCATCTGCGCCATGAGGGAGACGAGGGCGGCCTGACGGAGAAACACCGACTTCCCCGCCATGTTGGGTCCTGTCAGGATGACGAGGTCGCGGCCCTCGGGAAGATCGAGGTCGTTCGGGACGAACTCCTCGATCCGTTCGACGACCGGATGCCGCCCGCCGCGGATCTCCACCGCGTGACGAGCGTGGAACGTCGGGCGGACGTACCGGTACCGATGGGCGACGTCGGCGAGAGAGAGGAGTACGTCGAGTTCGGCCAGCGCGTCGGCGGATTCCTGGAGTTGCGGGATCGCGCCACGAAGCACGCCCACGGCCTGATCGTAGAGCTCGGCTTCGAGCGCCTGGGCGCGCTCCTCCGAGTTGGCGATTCGGCCTTCGATCCCACGCAGTTCGTCGGTGATGAAGCGCTCGGCATTCGCCAGGGTCTGGCGCCGAACGTACTCGGGCGGCACCTTGTCCAAGTGGGGGCGGGTCACCTCGAGGTAGTAGCCGAAGACCCGGTTGTACCCCACCTTCAGGGACGGGATCCCAGTGCGCTCCCGCTCGGTTCCCTCGAGGTGCGCGAGCCGTTCGCGCATCGCCCTCGACTCCTCGCGGAGCAGGTCGAGGTCGGACGAGTACCCGGGACGGATGAACCCTCCGTCGCGAACGTCGACGGGCGGCTGATCGACGAGCATCGAAGCGAACCGCGCCCGAAGCATCTCAAGCTCCGGAGAGCCCAGCTTGCCGCGGATCGAGGCCAGCAGCGCCGACGCCGAGTTCCGGAGCGACTCCTCGGCGAGGGTCTGCCCGATCCGCGGGATGGCCTCAAGAGAGCGCAAGAGGAGCAGAAGATCCTGGGGCCGGAGTCGGCCGCTTCCAAGCTTGCCGATCAGCCGCTCGAGGTCGTGGATCCGGACCACCGCCTCGCGCAGCTCGTCGCGGACCAGCGCTCCGCTCGTGAGGGCCTGCACTGCGTCCAGCCGCTCCTCAATGGTTGCACGATTCGTCAAGGGGGCCAGGATGAGGCGCCGGAGGCGGCGCCTCCCCATCCCCGTGACGGTTCGATCGAGCGCGTGAAGGAGCGTGCCCTTCTCCTGTCCCTCCCGCGCCGGACGGACGAGCTCCAGGCTGCTGATGGTGAACGGATCGAGATCCATGTGGTCGGCGATCCGGTACGGGTGAACCGGGCGCAGGTGGGATGGAGACGCCTGTTGCGTCTGTTCGACGTAGGCCGTGACCGCGGCCGCAGCCTGAAGCGCCCGTTCGTCGACTCCCTGATCCTCGGCCCGAGCGATCCGAACCGAGAACGTCGCTTCGGGAACGCGGGTGACGAGGCGGCCCTCCAACAGGGCGGCGAGAGGTGTTGGGTCATCGGTTTCCGACACGAGGACCTCGCTCGGGTCGCGTCGCTCCATCTCTCCGCGCAGGGAGGGCGCCCCGTCGGCGATCGTGCACGAGAACTCCCCCGTCGAGAGGTCGAGGAACGCGATCCCGAAGCCTTCGTGTCCCGCGGGACGGAGTGCCGCCAGGTAGTTGTTGACCCCGGCGTCGAGGACGGCGTCGTCGAGCGCAGTCCCCGGCGTCACGACGCGAACCACGTCGCGTCGTACGAGCCCCTTCGCGGTTTTCGGGTCTTCCATCTGCCGGCAGACGGCAACCTTGTATCCGCGCCGCAGGAGCTGGTTCACGTACGCCTCGCCGCGGCGAATCGGCACCCCGGCCATCGGATGGCCGTTGCGCGAGGTGAGCACGATGTCGAGCTCACGGGCGAGGATCTCGGCGTCGTCGAAGAACGCCTCGTAGAAGTCCCCGAGGTGGAAGAAGAGGATCGCGTCCGGGTGCTCTGCCTTGAATCGCAGGTACTGCTTCATCATCGGGGACTCGGTCGACTTCGGCATGACGAATCAGTATACGGGGAGCGCCGAGAGGGCCCCAAGCGGGACCGGCGGCTCGACAGGGCAGATCAGCACGGAACGGCCGCGTTCGCAAGACGGATCATCCTCTTGCCTGTTGGGGTTGCATGAATCCTTGACATTCGAACATACCGTGTATATAGTTGTCGCACTTAGGTCAACATCCTGAAAAGGGCAAACCTATCGCGAGGTAGGGGCGCAAAGCCGCGGGCCTCAGAGATCGTAGTGAGGCAGCCGGGTTACCAGGCAGACTGGGACCCGGCTCTTCTGTTTCTCGGGCGGGGATCAGGAAGGGGAGACCAGAGATGCAAACGACGATCTACTACAGCGACGAAGACGCCTACCTGCTGAAACAGGTCGACGCCAAGGGACGGCGCGAGCGCAAGAGCCGGAGCGCCGTCATCCTCTCGGTGCTCGAGCAGTACTTCGAGGCCGAGAAGAAGCTCGGCGAGATCCTCATCGACCTGGGGGTCGTGACCCACGCCGACTTGGCCAAGGGTCTCGAGCTGCAGCAGACGAGGTTCACCGACAAGCTTCTCGGGGATATACTCCTTGAAGAGGAGTTTGTGACCCCAGAAGCCGTTGAGCGTGCGCTGTCGATCCAGGGTCGTGGGCGTCAGGCCGACGACGCGGAAGGATAGCGTTCGAAGCAGGGCTGAAAAGGGCAAACTGCCCGCGAGGGCAGGACGCAAAGCCACAGACCTCACGCAGGGCGCTGGGCTGCCGGCCTCAGAATCGAGGAGAGGCGAAACGTGGGCAGACGGCGCTCGATCGAATCCAGATCCCTACACAGACGAAGCTGCTTCCGTTCCGCCACTTCCGCTCAGGAATCCGCGCATCGAGGAGGGCGGGAATGAGAGCGAAGACGAGTCTCATTCTGTTGTTTGTCGTGTCCGCAATGACGCTCGCAACGACCGGGCAAGATGGCGCGCGAGTGTTCAACGTGCTCCTGTCGGACGAGGACACCGGGTACCTGAGCACGTGCACCGAAGTGAGGATCTACAGCATCGATCCGACGCTCGGCACTCGGCTGAGCGAGGTGCCCGTGGTCATACTTCCCTATCCGGCGAGCCCGATCGAGCTCACGCTCGATCCCGGCCGGTACGAAATCGCAATCTGGCTGTTCTACCTCTCGTTTGAGGTCAAGTACATGGAGTTCGATGTCGCCGAGAACGGTGTGAACGTGGTCAACGTGATGACGGTCGAGCTCCCGGAAGGGCTCGTAACCTACTAGAAGGACCGACGCGGGCTCGCGCGCCAGGAAGCAGGCGCGGGCCCCACGGCGGAGCACGAATCATGCGGAGGTGAGCAATGCGTAGCGAACGAACGACGGCGAGATCGACGAACGCCGGAAGCATCGGGAGCACAAAGGGGAGTGAGGCTCGCGGGCGAGCAAGCCACGGCATTCGGACTGGTCGGTCTGCGTTCGTGGCATCGCTGACCTCCGCTCTTTGCCTCACCGTCGGCCTCCTGGCGGCCGGCGCGGACTTTCAACTTGGCTACGCCACGGGGATTTGGACATACTGCGACGTCCAGGTCTCGACCATCGACACGAACGCGATCTACTGGGGCACGGGCTCGCTTGGGCCGAGCGGGTTCGAGTTCAACGGTAGCACGGGAGCCTCGTTCAACTCGGGGCAGCTCTTCGTCATTGGGACGTTCATCCACCACAACAAGCCGATCCAAGGAACGACCCCGACGACGATGGACCTCGAAGTCACGCTTCACTTCACGAAGCCGGCGGTGACCCCCGATCCCGTGTTCGAGTACTCGATGACGTTCCAGGAGACGGTGAACGAGCGGTATCTGGGCGACTGCCCGAGCTTCCAGGTTTCGTCGACGCCGTGCGACGACCGGGTGATCTTCCCGACGTCCACCGGCAACGAGACGTTCTGGGTCGGCGATTCGCTCTACGAGCTCGAGATTCTCGGCTTCGTCCTCACCCCCACGGGCACGAGCCCGGCGCTCGAGTTCATCACGGAAGAGCGGCAGGACAACGTGGCCTACCTCGTCGGGCGATTGACGCTCGTTTGCACGCTCCCGCAGATCGTGGCGCAGCCTGTGTCCGTCAGCGTCATCGAGTCAGAGACGGCGACGTTCTCCGTGTCGGCCACCGGCGTCAACCTCACGTACCAGTGGTACAAGAACGGCGTCGCGCTGACGAACGGATCGGACATCGCCGGCGCGACGACG